>NZ_CP101125.1:6631195-6932500 GCF_024296925.1 Pseudomonas nunensis | reverse complement strand
TCCCGCGGATTGGCACCCGCCTCGACATCAGCCCGGAATGCATTGATCTCATCCATGGAGCGGAAGCTGAGCAGCTCGAAATACCGCCACATCAGCGCATCGGGAATGGAAACCAGCTTGCTGTACATCACACCCGGCGCTTCCTGGATACCGACGTAGTTGCCCAACGATTTGGACATCTTCTTCACGCCGTCCAGGCCTTCAAGCAACGGCATGGTCAGAATGCACTGCGGCTCTTGGCCATAACCACGCTGCAGCTCACGCCCCATCAGCAGGTTGAACTTCTGATCGGTGCCGCCCAACTCGACATCCGCGCGCAAGGCGACCGAGTCATAACCCTGGACCAGCGGATAGAGGAATTCATGAATGGCGATGGGCTGATTGGTCGTGTAGCGCTTATCGAAATCGTCGCGCTCGAGCATGCGAGCCACGGTGTATTGCGAGGTCAGGCGAATGAAGTCCGCCGGCCCCATCTGATCCATCCAGGTGGAGTTGAACGCCACCTCGGTTTTGGCAGGATCCAGAATCTTGAAGACTTGAGTCTTATAGGTCTCGGCATTCTCGAGAACCTGCTCACGGGTCAGCGGGGGACGAGTAGCGCTCTTGCCACTCGGATCACCAATCATCCCGGTGAAGTCACCTATAAGGAAGATCACCTGGTGACCCAGCTCCTGGAACTGGCGCAGCTTATTAATAAGCACCGTGTGACCCAGGTGCAAATCCGGCGCAGTCGGATCAAAGCCCGCCTTAATACGCAGCGGTTGGCCACGCTTGAGCTTTTCGATCAGCTCGGACTCGACCAACAGTTCTTCCGCACCACGTTTAATCAGCGCTAGCTGCTCTTCAACCGACTTCATAACAGACCCGCAAGGCTCAGATTCAAAGGGAACCAACCATACAAGATCGCGCACCAAATACAAGTTTTGCCCGGCGCACGCACGCCAATCCACGGACAGAGCATCCGCAGGCTTGCTTCAGAGATGATTTGGTTATATTTTATACAGTTATTTCATCTTCATCATGTCATTCATCTTTTCCAATTCATCTTTTCAAAGTCAAAAATTACCTATGACCACAGAACCGTCTAAAGCGCCCCCGCTTTACCCGAAGACCCACCTGCTTGCCGCAAGTGGAATAGCCGCCCTTCTCAGCCTGGCGCTCCTGGTATTCCCTTCCAGTGATGTTGAAGCCAAAAAGACGACCCTGAGCCTTGAACTGGAAAGTCCCGCTGAACAACTGACACAAGATCAAGACGCTGCCGAAGCCGTTCAAGCCACAAATGAGCCCGCAGCTTCTCCTTTCGCGCAAATCGAAGACAGCGCCGAAGACACCAAGCAAACCGCCCAGGCCGCGCCTGAGCCAGTGGTCGAAGTAAAGAAAGCGCCGAATCATAAAGAAGTGATCGTCGGCAAAGGCGACACCCTTTCGACTCTGTTTGAAAAGGTCGGCCTTCCCGCCGCCTCCGTGCATGAAGTCCTGGCCAGCGACAAACAGGCCAAGCAATTCAGCCAGCTCAAACATGGCCAGAAACTCGAATTCGAGCTGAACCCTGAAGGCCAACTGACCAACCTGCACAGCAAGGTCAGCGACCTCGAAACCATTACCCTGACCAAGAATGACAAGGGTTATGTGTTCAACCGCGTTACCGCCAAACCGACCGTGCGCTCCGCCTACGTTCATGGCGTGATCAACAGCTCGCTGTCGCAGTCCGCCGCTCGCGCCGGCCTGTCCCACAGCCTGACCATGGACATGGCCAGCGTGTTTGGCTACGACGTCGACTTCGCTCAGGATATTCGCCAGGGTGACGAATTCGACGTGATCTACGAACAGAAAGTCGTCAACGGCAAGGCTGTCGGCACCGGTCCGATCCTTTCCGCACGCTTCACCAACCGCGGCAAGACCTACACCGCCGTGCGTTACACCAACAAACAAGGCAACAGCAGCTATTACACCGCTGACGGCAACAGCATGCGCAAGGCGTTCATCCGCACCCCGGTAGACTTCGCCCGCATCAGCTCGAAGTTCTCCATGGGCCGCAAACACCCGATCCTTAACAAGATCCGCGCCCACAAAGGCGTCGATTACGCAGCCCCTCGCGGCACGCCGATCAAGGCTACCGGTGACGGCAAAGTATTGCTGGCCGGGCGTCGTGGCGGTTACGGCAACACCATCATCATCCAGCACGGCAACACCTACCGTACGCTGTATGGCCACATGCAGGGCTTCGCCAAAGGCGTGCAAACCGGCGGCAGCGTCAAACAGGGCCAAGTGATTGGTTATATCGGCACTACTGGCCTATCCACCGGCCCGCATTTGCACTATGAGTTCCAGGTTAACGGCGTCCACGTCGACCCACTGGGCCAGAAACTGCCAATGGCTGATCCGATCGCCAAGGCCGAGCGCTCACGCTTCCTTGCGCAAAGTCAGCCGTTGATGGCGCGGATGGATCAAGAAAAGGCCACCATGCTGGCTTCGAGCAAACGCTAAGCCATGGCGCTCTATATAGGTGTGATGTCCGGGACCAGCCTCGATGGCCTGGACATCGCTCTGATCGAGCAAGCCTCGGCGATCAAGCTGATCGCCACGCACTACATCCCCATGCCGGAATCCCTACGCGCCGAGCTACTTGGCTTGTGCGCTAGCGGCCCGGATGAGATTGCCCGCTCGGCCATCGCCCAGCAAAACTGGGTGAAACTGGCCGCACAGGGCATTCACACCCTTCTTGATCAACAACACCTGAAACCCGAAGACATTCGCGCGATTGGCAGCCACGGCCAGACCATTCGCCACGAACCGGCACGCGGCTTCACGGTGCAGATTGGCAACCCTGCCCTGCTGACCGAGCTGACCGGCATCACCGTGGTCAGCGACTTCCGCAGCCGCGACGTCGCCGCCGGCGGCCAGGGCGCACCACTGGTTCCAGCCTTCCACGAAGCCTTGTTTGAAGAGCAACCCGGTAACCGCGCGGTACTGAACGTCGGTGGTTTCAGCAACCTCAGCCTGATCGAGCCTGGCAAACCAGTTGCCGGCTTCGACTGTGGCCCGGGGAATGTGTTGCTGGATGCCTGGATTCACCAGCAACGGGGCGACAATTTCGATCGCGATGGCCGATGGGCAGCCAGCGGCAAAGTCGAACCGGCCTTGTTGAGCGAGCTACTCAGCGATCCCTTCTTCGTGACCAAAGGTCCCAAGAGCACCGGCCGCGAAGTATTCAACCTGCCTTGGCTGACTCAGCATCTGTCGCACTTGCCCGCCTTCGCAGCAGAAGACGTACAAGCCACCCTGCTCGAACTGACCGCCCTGACCATCGTCGAGTCACTGCAAAGTGCCCAGGCAGATACCCGGGAACTGCTGGTCTGCGGGGGCGGCGCGCACAACGCTACGCTAATGGCCCGTTTGGCGAGCTTATTGCCTAATGCCAAGGTCAGCAGCACCGCTACCTACGGCGTAGACCCGGACTGGGTCGAAGCGATGGCTTTCGCTTGGCTGGCCCATTGCTGCCTGGAAGGCATCGCCGCCAATCGCCCGAGCGTCACCGGCGCCCGCGGCTTGCGCGTACTTGGCGCCATCTACCCCGCCTGACAATTGCGACTGACTTATCCCGATGAATCCCGGACAGCAAAACGCCGCAGGACTGTGAAGCCCTGCGGCGTTTTGTAATTCGGTGACGCGGATCAGATCGAGAACGAAGAACCGCAGCCACAAGTCGTGCTGGCATTCGGATTCTTGATCACGAAACGCGAACCTTCCAGACCTTCCTGATAATCCACCTCGGCACCTGCCAGGTATTGGAAGCTCATCGGATCGACCACCAGACTCACACCTTCGCGCTCGACGATGGTGTCGTCATCGGCCACTTCTTCATCGAAGGTGAAGCCGTACTGGAAACCTGAACAACCACCGCCCGTAACGAATACGCGCAGCTTCAAGCGATCATTCCCCTCTTCATCGACCAGGCTCTTCACCTTGTGCGCGGCACCGTGGGTGAATTGCAAAGCCGTGGGGGTGAAGGATTCGACGCTCATGCTAACTATCTCCCGGCGTTACGCCGCCATAATGCGTGATGTCGGGCATTATCCGCTTCTCCTAGAAAATTGGTCAACTATTGTTACGGTATATCAATCGATCCAATTGTCAGACCAGAATGCAAAAAGGCCCTTTAGAAGGGCCTTTTTGCCGAGCGCGATAAAGCCTTACGGCAGCATGCCCGCGTGGGACAGGCCCAAGCGCTCATCCAGACCGAACAGGATGTTCATGTTCTGCACCGCCTGGCCCGACGCACCTTTGACCAGATTGTCGATCACCGACAACACCACAACCAGGTCACCATCCTGTGGACGATGCACGGCGATACGGCAAACGTTGGCACCGCGCACGCTGCGGGTTTCCGGATGACTGCCAGCAGGCATCACATCGACGAACGGTTCGTTGGCATAGCGCTTTTCAAACAGCGCCTGCAGATCCACCGAGCGATCGACGACAGTCGCGTACAGCGTCGAGTGGATGCCGCGAATCATCGGGGTCAGGTGCGGAACGAAGGTCAGGCCGACGTCCTTGCCCGAGGCGCGACGCAGCCCTTGGCGAATTTCCGGCAGGTGACGGTGCCCTTTGACGGCGTAAGCCTTCATGCTTTCCGACGTCTCGGAGTACAGCGAACCTACCGCAGCACCACGACCGGCGCCGCTGACACCGGATTTGCAGTCAGCGATCAGACGGGAAGTGTCCGCCAGGCCCGCTTCGAGCAATGGCAGGAAACCCAATTGCGTGGCGGTTGGATAGCAACCCGGCACGGCGATCAGGCGCGCTTGCTTGATCTGTTCGCGATTGACTTCCGGCAGGCCGTAGACCGCCTCTTCCAGCAACTCCGGAGCACCGTGCGGCTGGCCGTACCACTTGGCCCACTCATCGGCATCTTGCAGACGGAAGTCTGCCGACAGGTCGATGACCTTGGTCCCGGCGGCCAGCAGTTCACCGGCCAAGGCGTGAGCAACACCGTGAGGCGTGGCAAAGAACACCACGTCGCAGGCGCCCAGGGTCTTGATGTCCGGAACGCTGAACGCCAGGCCGTCGTAGTGGCCTCGCAGGTTCGGGTACATGTCAGCCACGGCCAGACCGGCCTCGGATCGGGAAGTGATCACTACCACTTCAGCTTGCGGATGCTGTGCCAACAGACGCAGCAGTTCGACACCGGTGTAACCCGTGCCGCCGACGATACCGACCTTGACCATATACCTGCCCTCAACGAACCCACTGGAAAGCCGTCGATAATAGGGGCCGCGCGCCCCTGCGACAACCGTCAAGGTGACGTGCGGAGCTTCTAGCCTCTACTATTCCCGCTACCGTGAACCTGGGAATAACTAAAAATGCTTTATCTGTGGCTCAAAGCGCTTCATATCGTCAGCATGGTCTGCTGGTTTGCCGGCCTGTTTTATCTGCCGCGCCTGTTCGTTTATCACGCGCAAAGCGAAGACGCCGTCAGCAAGGAACGCTTCAGCATCATGGAGCGCAAGTTGTACCGGGGCATCATGGGCCCGGCGATGATCGCCACACTGATCTTCGGTATCGCACTGATCTACCTCAACCCCAGCATCTTCAGCCAGGGCGCGTGGATTCACGCCAAGTTGACCCTCGTCGTGATCCTGATCGGCTACCACCACATGTGTGGCGCCCAGGTAAAACGTTTTGCCCGTGGCGAAAACACCCGCAGCCATGTCTTTTATCGCTGGTTCAATGAAGTGCCGGTTCTGATATTGCTGGCAATCGTAATTCTGGTCGTGGTTCGACCGTTCTAAACTCAATAAGCCGCAACTAACCGGGGTACTTCCAATGTCGCTGCCCGCTCTGCTCGAACAACGCTTGCGTCTGCCGGTAGTAGCCGCGCCGATGTTCCTGATTTCCAATCCTCAATTGGTGCTGGCCTGCTGCCGCAATGGCGTAGTCGGCAGCTTTCCTGCCTTGAACCAACGCGAAAGCAGCGGCTTCAAGGCGTGGCTGGAAGAGATCGAAGCAGGCCTCGCGACGCTGGAGAACCCGGCGCCTTACGCGGTGAACCTGATCGTTCACAACACCAATCCGCGACTGCAGGCCGACCTTGCGATCTGTATCGAGCACAAAGTGCCGATCGTGATCACCAGCCTCGGCGCGGTAAAAGAAGTGGTCGATGCGGTGCACAGCTATGGCGGCCTGGTGTTTCACGACGTGACGACACGTCGCCATGCCGAGAAAGCCGCCGAAGCGGGCGTGGACGGTTTGATCGCCGTGGCCGCCGGTGCCGGTGGACATGCCGGAACCTGGAGCCCGTTCTCGTTGATCGCCGAGATTCGCCAGTTCTTCGACAAGACGCTGTTGCTGGCCGGCTGCCTGAACCATGGACACGAGATTCTCGCCGCGCAATTGCTCGGCGCGGATTTGGCCTACTTCGGTACGCGATTTATCGGCACCACTGAAAGTCATGCGCCTGACGCCTACAAGGAGATGCTCCTGACTTCCAGAGCAGCAGACATCGTGCATACTCCAGCGGTGTCGGGCGTACCGGCGAGTTTCATGCGCCAGAGCCTGGAAGCGGCCGGTTTCGACATGGCGGCACTCCAAGGTAAAGGCGAAGTGAACTTCGGCTCCAAACTCAAGCCTATAAGCGATGAAGCCAAAGCCTGGAAAACCGTGTGGTCTGCCGGGCAAGGCGTTGGCGAAATCGATGACTTGCCAAGTGTCGATCAACTGGTCGCCCGGCTGGATGCGGAGTACCGCAAGGCGCTGGACCTGGCGGCACAGTTGCCTAAACGCTGGCCGCGCTGACTGTAAAGCTTGGCCAGCCTCTCCCGACTGGCCTTACACTGCTCGATTGCAACACCCCCTTTCCAAACCTGCGCGACAAGGATGCCTCGGACATGAGCGAAAACCGTTTCAAGATCGTCTTCGACGGCGCTCTGCTGCCAGGCGTCGACGTCACTACCGCCAAACTCAACCTCGCTGAACTGTTCAAAAGCGACGTCGCCGCCATTGAACGGCTATTCAGTGGCCGCACTGTTGCGCTCAAACGCGACCTGTCACAGCTCGACGCACAATCCTATCTCCAGGCGCTGACGAAAACCGGCATCGATGCCCGAATCGAAGCCGAGCCGTCGATCGAGCTGAACCTGTCCGACGTTCACGAACATGTCCCCACCAGTTATCAGACAGTATCGGCAGACCCTGAGTCGCCGTATGCCCCGCCGCGGGCGACAGTCGGTGAAACCTTGCCAGCGTTCGCCACTCTCAAGCCGTTCAGCTTCGAAGGTCGTATCGGGCGCTTGCGATTCCTGGCCTGGACCATGGCCCTGACCCTGGTGACGTTGGCCGTGGGTTCGGTGCTGGCACTGTTCGGCCTCGCGCTCATCGGCGCGGACTCGACCGCCGGCCTGATTCTCGGCGGTCTGGTGGCCTTTATTCTTTTTGTGGCGCTGGGGTTCGTCAGTATTCAGTTCAGCGTCCAGCGTCTGCATGACTGCGGTTGGTCCGGGTGGCTATGGCTCCTGAACCTTGTGCCGTTCGTGGGTAGCTTCTTTCCGTTCGTGATCATGGTGGTTCCGGGTAATCCCACTGCCAATCAGTACGGCGCACCGCCCCCGCCGAACAGCACGGCGGTCAAAGTGCTGGCCTGGCTCTGGGTGGTGTTTATTGCACTCATCTTCATCGGCGCACTGGCCGGCGGCATCACCGCTATCCAGCAAGAGTACGAAAGCGCGGCCGAAACCAGCTATGACAGCAGCTCGGTGACCACCGACGAAGTGGAAGTCGAACCGGCGGACGAGGCTGAACAAGCACCAAATGCAGCCGACGATGCAGCGGAGGCAGCCGAAGAAGCCCAGCCCCCTGTAGACTCTGCGAAAGAATGAACAGCGCTCCCCGCCCGTGACACCTGCGTCGCTGGCGCGGAGCTGTTGCGATGGAGAACTGCATGACCCGTTACGCTCTGATCACTGGCGCTTCCAGCGGCATCGGCCTGGCGATGGCCGAAGCGCTGGCCCGGCGCGGCCACAGCTTGATTCTGGTGGCCCGACAACGTGATCAGCTGGAAAGTATTGCGATTGAACTGACTCAACGTTTTGGCGTTGAGGTGCTATTCCGCGCCTGCGACCTGGGCGAGCCGCTAAGGCTGTCCGGGTTTCTGCTGGAACTGGAGGAAGGCGACCGGCAGATCGACTTGCTGGTCAACTGCGCCGGCATCGGTACGTGCGGCCCGTTCCTGGCCCAGGACTGGATGACCGAGCAGGACTTGATCGAGGTGAATATCCTGGCCCTCACCCGCCTGTGCCACGCCATCGGTAACAGCATGGCCTTGCAGGGCGGCGGTCAGATTTTGAACGTGGCCTCGGTGGCGGCATTTCACCCCGGCCCGTGGATGAGCACTTACTACGCGAGCAAGGCTTATGTGCTGCATTTTTCCGAAGGCTTACGCGTCGAGCTGAAGAAATGTGCGGTAAAGGTATCGGTGCTCTGCCCCGGCCCTACTCGCACTGGGTTTTTCCATACGGCACAACTGGACACCGCAAAGGTCACCGACAGCAGGCTGCTGATGAGCCCGGAAGAAGTCGCGCTGTACACCGTGCGCGCCCTGGCGAAAAACCGCGCGATCATTATTCCCGGAAGGTTGAATCGATGGTTCGCCTTCCTGCCGCGACTTGGCTCGCGGTGGCTGACCCGGACAATCGCCGGTATGGTCAACAAGGCCTACTGTCCGCGCTAATAGCCCCTAAAGGTAAATGGCTGGGCTCGGGTTTACCCCATGGGTACACTCAGGCCAGCCCAAACAACGGAGAAAACAGCTGTGGATACTCTGTTCACCAAGATCATCAACCGGGAAATCCCGGCCAAGATCATTTACGAGGACGACCAGGTACTGGCCTTCCACGACATCGCCCCACAGGCACCGGTGCATTTTCTGGTGATCCCGAAAAAACCGGTGCGCACCCTCAACGACCTGACCGAGGACGACAAGACGCTGGCCGGGCATATCCTGTTCACCGCCCAACGCCTGGCGCTGGAGCTGGGTTGCGAAAAAGGTTTCCGCGTTGTCATGAACTGCAATGAAGAAGGTGGGCAGACTGTCTACCACATTCATATGCACGTGCTGGGTCAGCGCCAGATGAACTGGCCGCCGGGCTGATTCACCCGCCCTCTGTGGGAGCGGGCTTGCTCGCGAAGGCGATTTAACATTCAACAATGATGTTGGCTGTCAGTCCGCCTTCGCGAGCAAGCCCGCTCCCACAATAGATCACCGCACGGCAACTGCATCACAATGACCCAGCGCAAACCTTCCCCGGCCGATTCGGTTAAACTGGCCGCCGAGATTCCTCCCGGAGGTCAGCATGACTACCCAACGTCACTACTCGCCGATTGACCGTCTTCTGCTGCAAGCCGATGCCGCGATGCGTACCCTGCTGCCCTTCAGTGGCCAACCGTACCGTCCTTCGCCGGCTATCGTGCAACCGGAAACGCAAATGAGCGACGAAGACACCCGGCACGTTGCCGGCCTGATGCGCATCAACCATACCGGCGAAGTCTGCGCCCAGGCGCTGTATCAGGGCCAGGCCCTGACCGCCAAGCTGCCGCAAGTGCGCGCGGCCATGGAGCATGCCGCTGAAGAAGAAATCGATCACCTGGTGTGGTGCGAACAACGCATCCATCAGTTGGGCAGCCACACCAGCATTCTGAATCCGCTGTTTTATGGCATGTCGTTCGGGATTGGCGCCGTGGCAGGGCTGATCAGCGACAAGGTCAGCCTGGGATTTGTTGCCGCCACCGAGCATCAGGTTTGCAAACACCTGAACGAACACCTTGAGCAATTGCCGGCCGAGGACGAAAAGTCCCGGGCGATTCTTGAGCAGATGCGCATTGATGAAGAACATCATGCGGAAAGTGCGCTGGAGGCTGGCGGCTTTCGCTTTCCGGCACCGGTGAAGTTCGGGATGAGTTTGCTGGCCAAGGTGATGACCAAGAGTACTTATCGAATCTGACCTGTGGGAGCGGGCTTGCTCGCGAAAGCGGAGTGTCAGTCGACATCATTGTTGAATGACCAACAGCTTTCGCGGGCAAGCCTCGCTCCTACAGGAGTTCTTTACCGGCCATAAAAAAGGCGACTGCCGTGAGGTAGTCGCCTTTTTTGTACCCGAAAATCTTAGGTCGGCATGTTGCGCGCGTAGAAGATTTCCAGCATTTCGTGTTTCACACGGTCGGTCACCTGGGCGCGTTGCTCAGTGGACAGGCTGTTGGTGGCGTCGCCGAACAGGTAGTCGTCCAGTTCGAAGTTCTTCAGCAGCATTTTGGTGTGGAACAGGTTTTCCTGGTACACGTTCACGTCAGTCATCTGGTAACTGTCGCGGGTGTCTTCGGAGAGGTAGTTCTGGATCGAGTTGATCTCGTGGTCGATGAAGTGCTTTTTGCCTTCTACGTCACGGGTGAAACCGCGCACGCGATAATCCACGGTCACGATGTCCGAATCGAACTGGTGAATCAGGAAATTGAGCGCTTTAAGCGGTGAAATGACACCACACGTCGACACGTCAATGTCCACACGGAACGTCGCGATACCGTCCACCGGATGGATTTCCGGATAGGTGTGCACCGTGATGTGGCTCTTGTCGAGGTGGGCCAGGATAATCTCGGGCAACGGGCCCGGCGACTCTTCGATCTGGCTGTCGGTCGGGGTTACCGGCTCTTCAGAGATCAGAATCGTGACGCTGGCGCCTTGTGGATCATAGTCCTGACTGGCGATGTTCAGGATGTTGGCACCAATGATATCGACAACTTCTGTGAGGATCTGCGTCAGGCGCTTCGCGTTGTACTCTTCATTGATGTACTCGACGTAAGCCTGCTGGTCTTGCGGGGTTTCCGCGTAGCAGATGTCATAGATGTTGAAGCTCAAGGTCTTTGTCAGGTTATTGAACCCGTGGAGCTTGAGTTTGCTTTTCACCGTTAAAAACTCTCTATGTATTGCGGCCCGGGCCGCGTGATCAAGCATGCCCGTCAGATGCGAACAACGCAGCTGCGTAGGACGGTTAACACCTCTTCGCGATGGCGATTTTGGTTGTCTGTTCGGGTGCGGGGCCTGTCGGGTGACGGGCCACGACCCTGAAAAAAGTGGCGCATTATGCAGACGTCAGCTATGGATCGCCAGAGTCTGCACTGCTTTTATGATAGTTGAATGTCGATTCAACCGAGTTCGATGATCTCGTAGTCATGCGTAATAGCGACGCCAGCGGCGCCGAGCATGATCGAGGCCGAGCAATACTTCTCGGCAGACAGTTCGATGGCGCGTTTGACCTGGGCTTCTTTCAGCCCGCGGCCCTTGACCACGAAGTGCATGTGGATCTTGGTGAAAACCTTTGGATCTTCGGTCGCGCGCTCGGCTTCCAGGAAGGCTTCACAGCTTTCGACGGCCTGGCGGGACTTCTTGAGGATGCTGACCACATCGAAATTGCTGCAGCCGCCGACACCCAGCAGGAGCATTTCCATCGGGCGTACACCCAGGTTACGACCACCGGCGTCCGGCGGACCGTCCATGACCACGACATGACCGCTGCCGGATTCACCGAGGAACATGGCTTCGCCAGCCCATTGGATGCGTGCCTTCATCGCCAAGACTCCACTGTATAAAAAAGGGTCGCCAGCTTAGCACAGGGCCCCGCTATGACAGCGTGTCACCTTCCCGGGACGAGTGCCCCTGCGCTGTAGGTAAATTCTCGAATCTTGTAGGAATGTGTCTGTTAAGCTGGCGCCAATTCGCTGGCGCATAGCCAGCCATCAAGCGAATGAAAAAATCGCAGGCTTCACCCGCTCCTAAAACAATCAAAAACACCGTGCAGTCTTTTCGGGATACAACCATGGTTGCTATTACCCCCACACCCAAAATCAAGAACCTCGACAAGCTGTTGATGCATTGCCAGCGCCGTCGTTATGCGGCCAAGAGCAACATCATCTGTGCCGGCGATCGCTCGGATACGTTGTTCTTCATCATCAAGGGCTCGGTCACGATCCTGATCGAGGACGATGACGGCCGCGAGATGATCATCTCCTACCTGAACGCCGGGGACTTCTTCGGTGAGCTCGGTTTGTTTGAACAGGCCGGCCTGGAACAGGAACGCAGTGCCTGGGTGCGCGCGAAGGTCGAATGCGAGGTTGCGGAAATCAGCTACGCGAAATTCCGCGAACTGTCCCAGCAAGATCCAGACATTCTTTACGTGCTCAGCGGACAAATCGCACAGCGCCTGCGCAACACCACGCGCAAGGTCGGCGACCTGGCGTTCTTTGATGTCACCGGTCGTGTCGCCCGTTGCCTGCTGGAATTGTGCAAACAGCCAGACGCCATGACCCATCCGGACGGCATGCAGATCAAGGTGACCCGTCAGGAAATCGGGCGGATTGTCGGGTGTTCCCGGGAGATGGTCGGTCGCGTGCTCAAGGACCTTGAGGAACGCAACCTGGTGGATGTCAAAGGCAAGACCATGGTGGTCTTCGGCACGCGTTAAGCCTCGTACATTCCCGCCAGCAACTGGCGATACAGTGCGTCGAGACGTTCCAGTGCATGCGGCGCAGCGAATTTTTCATGCAGGGCGATGTGGCTTTCGGCGCGAACCCGCTGTTCCAGGCCGCACGCCTCATTGAAGCGGTTGACCGCCGCGACCATCGATTCCCGTTCGTTATCCAGCAGCAACGCCCCGTGCACCAGCCCGACCGGACGCGTCCCGCCCTTGCTTTGGCGCCAGCGCTGGGCGGTGCCGACCATCTTGCGACCGTCGAGGTTGACGTTGAAACGGCCATCGCAGAACGCGCCTTCGACTTCGCCCAATGACGAAGTGCCGCCCAACTCATCAAGTAACTGACAAATCGGATCGCAGAGTCTTCGGTAGCCAGTTTCGATGCGGTTTTGATCGCCTTCGCTGCGCGGTGGCGCGTAGACCAGAGCGATGTTGATGGTGGCGGACGATTGCGGGACGGGTTCGCCGCCGGTTTCGCGCAGCAGCACTGGCCAGCCAGCGGCGGCGGAGACTTCGCAAGCGGATTCGAATTGTGGGAGGCGATTCAAGCGGCGCGGCATGACCAGTGCGCGGTCATTGGGTTGCCAGAAGAGCAGGCTGAATTCTGAGTTGCCGGTGCAGACGGAGGCCAGCAGATCCTGTTCGGCGAGGAGGCCGGCTTCGGTGGTCAGAATGGTCAGCTGGAACATGAGCTACTCCGCAAGACATAAAATCTTTGGGACTTTTGAGTGCCCCTTCGCGAGCAAGCCCGCTCCCACAGGGGAACGCATTCCAAATGTGGGAGCGGGCTTGCTCGCGAAGGGCGCACCTCGGTTTACCAGCCTGCACTCAATCGAGTGTCGAACCACTCACCGCCGAGCCACGCTCAGGGAAGAACAAGCGTTGCAGTTCAGTGCCCGGGCTTTCGGCGCGCATGAACGCTTCGCCAACCAGGAAGGCGTACACGTCGCTGATTTCCATCAGCTCGACATCGGCCCGGTTAAAAATACCGCTCTCGGTAATCACCAGTCGATCACGCGGAATGCGCGGCAACAGGTCGAGAGTAGTTTCCAGATTGACGTCGAAGGTGTGCAGGTTGCGGTTGTTCACGCCGACCAATGGCGTGTCGAGGGTTTTCAAGGCCCGCTCCAGCTCGTTGCCATCGTGGACTTCCACCAGCACATCGAGGCCGACACTTTTTGCGACGGCGGCCAGCTCGGCCATTTTCACGTCGTCCAGTGCGGAGACGATCAACAGCACGCAGTCGGCGCCCAAGGCACGGGCCTCAACGATCTGGTACGGATCGATCATGAAATCCTTGCGGATTACCGGCAGTTTGCACGCCGCACGAGCCTGTTGCAGATACGCATCGGCGCCCTGGAAAAAATCGATATCGGTAAGCACCGAGAGGCACGTGGCGCCGCCCTTCTCGTAGCTTTTGGCGATGTCGGCAGGAACGAAGTTCTCGCGGATCACGCCTTTGCTCGGCGAAGCTTTCTTGATTTCAGCAATCACTGCCGGCTGCTTGAGCTTGGCCTGGGCGATCAGTGCCTTGGCAAAACCACGGGGAGCATCGGCAGCCTTGGCCAGGCTTTCCAGCTCGGCCAGACTGACACGGGCGCTACGCTCGGCAACTTCCTGGACCTTGCGGGCCAGAATGTTTTCCAGAACCGTCGGTACACTCATCCCTCATTCTCCACTCGAAATACCGCGGTAAACGCACCCAGCTCCTCGAGTTTCTCCCGAGCGAGGCCGGTGTGCAGCGCGTCGTGCGCCAGGGCAACGCCCTCTTTCAAACTTGTTGCGTGGTCAGCGGCATACAGTGCGGCACCGGCATTGAGCACAATCATCTCGGCGGCTTTCTGGCCGTTTTCGGTCTTGCGCTTGCCCAAGGCATCGCGAATCAGTTCGAGGGAAGCGGCCGGGCTGTCGACCGCCAGACCGTGCAGGCTCTGGCTCTTCATGCCCAGATCTTCCGGTTCGACCCAATACTCGGTGATCTGGTCATTCTTCAGTTCCGCGACAAACGTCGGCGCGGCCAGGCTGAATTCATCCAGACCGTCCTTCGAGTGCACCACCAGCACATGCTTGCTGCCCAGACGCTGCAAGACTTCGGCCAATGGCCGGCACAGCGCCGGAGTGAATACGCCCACCACCTGATGTTTCACGCCGGCCGGATTCGTAAGCGGGCCGAGCATGTTGAACAGGGTGCGCAGGCCAAGGTCCTTGCGCGGGCCGGCGGCGTACTTCATGGCGCTGTGGTGAGTCTGGGCGAACATGAAGCCGATGCCGACGTTATCGATGCAGCGCGCCACCTGGACTGGCGTCAGGTTCAGGTAGATCCCGGCCGCCTCCAGCAGATCGGCACTGCCGCTCTTGCCCGAGACTGCACGGTTACCGTGCTTGGCCACGGTGCAACCCGCCGCCGCGACCACGAAGGAAGATGCGGTGGAAACGTTGAAGATGTTCGCACCGTCACCGCCGGTGCCGACCACATCGACGACGCCGTCGAGGGTCTTGAGTTCGACTTTGTCCGCCAGCTCGCGCATGACCGACACCGCGCCGACGATTTCGTCGATGCTTTCGCTTTTCATGCGCATGGCCATCATGAACGCGCCGATCTGCGCGTCCGAGCATTGCCCGGTCATGATTTCGCGCATCACATCGCGCATTTCATCGGTGCTGAGGTCGAGGTGATCGACGATACGGCCCAGGGCTGTCTTGATGTTCATGAAAAGTCCTTAGCGCGTGCCGCCGGTTTGTTTGAGGAAGTTGGCGAACAGCTCATGGCCCTGCTCGGTGAGAATCGATTCAGGGTGAAATTGCACACCCTCGATGTTCAGCGTCTTGTGGCGCAGGCCCATGATTTCGTCGACCGAGCCGTCTTCGAGCTGGGTCCATGCGGTCAGTTCCAGGCAGTCAGGCAGGGTTTCGCGCTTGACGATCAGCGAGTGGTAGCGAGTGACCGTCACCGGCCGGTTCAGACCTTCGAAAACGCCCTTGTCCTCGTGGAATACCGGGCTAGTCTTACCGTGCATGACCTGACGGGCGCGCACCACATCACCGCCAAAGGCCTGGCCGATGGACTGGTGGCCAAGGCAGACGCCGAGGATCGGCAGCTTGCCGGCAAAGTGCTTGATCGCTTCGATGGAAATGCCGGCTTCGGTCGGCGTGCAAGGACCGGGGGACACAACGATGCGCTCAGGGTTGAGGGCTTCGATTTCGGCAATGGTGAGTTCATCGTTGCGCACGACTTTAACCTGGGAGCCGAGCTCACCAAGGTACTGCACAACGTTGTAGGTAAAAGAGTCGTAGTTATCGATCATCAGCAACATGGCGATGGAAACCTCTTGAATTCACTGACTTTTGAGACTGCCTTCGAATGAATACCCGCAGTGTGCTGCGCTTTGGCAGGTGCTGGAGTGGACCCAGCAAAGCGGCATTTCAAACAGGTAAAGAAGGCGAAGCGGTACAGGTCCGGCAGGGCCGGCAAAAGAATTCAGGCGCGCCAACGCCAGCGGGCGTGTGCCTTGATGACTTGATCCAGGAGTTTGCTGATGATCAACACGGGAAAGGTCTCATTCATACGTCTTGGCACAGTAACTTAGCTGGGCAGAGCGTGCAATATGGCGCACGCGAAGGCTGGCGAAACAAATGAAGGGTTCGCGACAGATGGCAAAAGGCCGGAAGTTTTTGGTACTGTCGTTTCGTTCACTACAACAATAAATAAACGGACTTGCACATGATCAAACAGACGTTGTTTGTACCGCTCGCCAGTTGCCTGCTCGCCATGGCCTGCGCCCAGGCGAATGCGGCGCCCAATCCTTACACGAACTTCGTCGTATTCGGCGACAGCCTCAACGATGCCGGGACGTTTGCCGACACCGGCGGGCCTGCAGGGTCCACCCAACGGTTCACCAACCGCACCGGCCCGGTGTATCTGGACGGCAGCGGTGAAGAGCGCTCGCTCAACGCCACGCAAATCCTTGGGGGAAAACTGGGGTACTCAGCGGACCAGACAGCGTCCTCGTCTTCGGCGGTACGCGCCAACGAAGGCCTGCCCGATGGCAACAACTGGGCGGTCGGCGGTTATCGCACCGACCAGATTCTCGATTCGATCACCGGCACCTCCGCCACCGGCGAACGCACCCGCGCGGGCTATCTGCCGTCGAACAACTTCCGCGCCGACCCGAATGCGCTGTATTACCTCTCGGGCGGTGGTAACGATTTCCTTCAAGGTCGCGTGACCAGCCTGCCCCAGGCCAGCGCCGCCGCCGATCGCCTGGCCAGCAGCGTGCAAACCCTGCAACAGGCCGGCGCCCGCTACGTCATGGTCTGGCTGCTGCCGGATATCGGCTTTACCCCGGCTTTCAACGGCACCCCGCTGCAAGCCTTCACCTCCCAGCTCAGTGCGCAGTTCAACACCGAACTGGTAAGCCAACTGCAGGGCATCAATGCCAACATCATCCCGCTGAACATTCCGGTGCTGCTCAAGGAAACGTTCGCCAATCCTGCGCAATTCGGCCTGGCCGCCGACCAGAACCTGAGCGCCACCTGCTTCAGCGGCAACGGCTGCACCGAGAACGCCCGCTACGGGATCAACAGTGCCACGCCGGATCCGTCCAAGCTGATCTACAACGACTCGGTGCACCCGACCGAAGCCGGGCAGCGCCTGATTGCCGATTACGCCTACTCGCTGCTGTCCGCGCCATGGGAAGCGACGCTGCTGCCACAAATGGCCCAAGGCACGTTGCGCTCGCATCAGGATGAGTTGCGCAACCAGTGGCTGGCGGATTGGGAAAACTGGCAAGGCGTGGGTCAATGGCGGGCGATTGTCGCCGCTGGGGGCCAACATCAGGATTTCGACAGCCAGCGCAGTGGCGCCAGTGCTGACGGCAATGGTGCCAACCTGAACATCGGTGGCAGTTACCGGTTGAACGATGCGTGGCGCGTGGGTCTGGCCGCGGGCTTCTACAACCAGAAACTCGAAGCTGGCGACAACGACTCCGATTACAAGCTCAACACGTACATGGGCACGGCGTTCGCCCAGTACCAGCAAAACCGCTGGTGGGGTGACGCGGCAGTGACCGCCGGGCATCTGGACTACGACAGCCTCAAACGTAAATTCCAGTTGGGAGCCAACGAGCGCGGGGAGAAAGGCGACACCGATGGCTACCTGGTCGCCATCAGCGGCCGTCTGGGTTACGACATCGCGCCAGAAGCGAGCAGCCCGTGGCACCTGTCGCCGTTCGTCAGCGCTGACTTCGCCAAAGTTGAAGTCGACGGTTACTCGGAAGACGGCGCGGATTCCACCGCACTGACGTTCGATGACCAGTCGCGCATCTCCCGGCGTCTTGGCCTCGGGATCCAGGGCAAGTACCAGATCACCTCGCAGACTCAGGTGTTCGGCGAACTGGCCCACGAGCGCGAGTACAACGACGACACCCAGGACGTGACCATGAACCTCAACAGCCTGCCGGGTAACACCTACACCCTGGCCGGCTATACACCGCAGACCAACCTGAACCGCCTGAACCTGGGCGTGAGTCATAACCTCACCAAGGATTTGGCGTTACGGGCCAGTTATGACATTCGCAAGGATGATGACTTTACCCAGCAAGGCGTGAACGTGGGGGTCAGCCTGGACTTCTAAATCGCAGGCCATAAAAAACGCGGCGCCCTCACAGGCGCCGCGTTTTTTTATGCTGAACACTTATTGTGGCGAGGGGGCTTGCCCCCGTTGGGTTGCGAAGCGGCCCCCTGCATTCGTTCAGGTTTACCGAGTCGTCTGAATTTACGACTGCTGCGCAGCCGAACGGGGGCAAGCCCCCTCGCCACAAAGCCCGCTCCCACAGGGTTTTGTGTGAGCTCAAGTGTCCGGGGTTTGCTCGGCCAATGCCACGGCACGGAACATCGCACGGCGCTTGTTCAGGGTTTCTTCCCATTCCAGCGCCGGCACCGAATCAGCAACGATGCCGCCACCGGCCTGCACGTGCAGTTCGCCGTCCTTGATCACCGCCGTGCGGATCGCAATCGCGGTGTCCATGTTGCCGTTCCAGGCAAAGTAACCGACCGCACCGCCATACACGCCACGCTTGACCGGTTCCAGCTCGTCGATGATTTCCATCGCGCGAATCTTCGGCGCGCCAGACAAGGTGCCCGCTGGCAGAATCGCCCGCAGTGCATCCATCGCCGTCAGCCCGGCTTTCAGTTGCCCGGTGACGTTGGACACGATGTGCATCACGTTGGAATAACGCTCGATGACCATCTTCTCGGTGAGTTTCACCGAGCCGATTTCCGAAACGCGACCGGTATCATTCCGACCCAAGTCGATCAGCATCAAGTGCTCGGCGATTTCCTTGTCGTCTGACAGCAGGTCTTTTTCCAGCGCCAGATCCGCCTCTTCGTTGGCCCCGCGTGGGCGAGTGCCGGCGATCGGGCGCACGGTGATCAGGTTGTCTTCGACCCGCACCAACACTTCCGGCGAACTGCCGACGACGTGGAAGTCGCCGAAGTTGAAGAAGTACATGTAAGGCGTCGGGTTGAAGCAGCGCAGCGCCCGGTACAGATCAATCGGTGCAGCCTTGAAGTCGATCGACATGCGCTGGGACGGCACGACTTGCATGCAATCACCCGCCAGGATGTATTCCTTGATCGTGTCGACGGCTTTTTCGTAATCGTCCTGGGTGAAGCTCGAACGGAACACCGGGTCAGCGGATTGTTGCTTACTGAAGTCCAGGCCGCGACGCGGCGTGATCGGCTGGCGCAGTTGTTCCAACAGGGCTTCCAGGCGGGCCTGGCCTTGCTCGAAGGCGTCGGCCTGCGCCGGGTCGGCGAGGACAATCGCGTGCATCTTGCCGGCGAGGTTGTCGAACACCACCACCGCATCGGAAACCATCAGCAGAATGTCCGGCACGCCGAGCGGATCCGGATTCGGGCATTTGCCCAGACGTTTCTCTACATAGCGCACGCAGTCATAACCGAAATAACCCACCAGGCCGCCATTGAAGCGCGGTAGGCCGGGAATAGTCGGCACGTTGTAGCGGGCTTTGAATTCTTCGACGAAGGCCAATGGATCTTCGGCTTCGTGGCTTTCGATCTCGACGCCGTCGTGGGTCACGCTGATGCGGTGATCATGAACCCGCAGCACGGTGCGGCACGGCAGGCCGATGATCGAGTAACGGCCCCACTTCTCGCCGCCCTGCACCGACTCCAGCAAGTAGGAGTTGGGCTGGTCAGCCAGTTTCAAGTAGATCGACAGCGGCGTGTCGAAGTCGGCCAGGGTTTCACAGGCCATCGGGATACGGTTGTAGCCGGCAGCGGCCAAACGCAGGAATTCTTCGCGGATCATGGGGTAGCCTCGTGGCTTGAGGGTCTAACAGTCAGGTATGCAAACGCGCCGGGATACCGGCCAGGAACAAGTCAGGCGCGCCAACGCCAGCGGGCCAGGGCCTTGATGACTTTCATCCAGAGTTTGCGAGTGACCACCACGATGGGATTTCCAGCAGGGGATTGAACAGCGTCGGGCAACGTTATCTCAGCGGCCGGGTCCAGGCAACCGGGAATTAGCTTGCGCAGATCGTCGATTACCAGCGCCGGTGATTCTTCGGCAATCGGTCGGCCATGGTTGTAGCCATAACTCAGGGCCACACACTTGACCCCCGCCGCTTTCGCCGCCAGCACATCACTGCGCGAATCGCCGACAAACAACGATTGCGAGGCCGGAATGTTGGCCATTTTCATCACGAAAAACAGCGCCGCCGGATCGGGTTTCTTTTGCGGCAGGGTGTCGCCGCCGATGATCCATTTGAAGTAGCGACCGATCTTCATCTGATCCAGCAGCGGCGCGACAAAGCGCTCCGGCTTGTTGGTGATCAGCGCCATCTCGACGCCCTGCTTGTGCAGCCATTTCAGGGTGTCGCGCACGCCGGGGTAAACCACGGTCAGCTCATGGCTTTCGCTGTAAGCCTCCATGAAAATCTCCAGCGCGCCTTCGGCCTCGCCGTCATCGACCGTCGAATGGTCGATGCCACCCGCCAATGCACGGCGCACCAGTACCGGCGCGCCATTGCCGACCCACTCGCGCACCGACTCGAGGCCGGCAGGTTCGCGGCCCATCTTGAGCAGCATGTTATCCACGGCAACCGCGAGGTCGGGGACCGAATCGATCAACGTGCCATCCAGATCGAACATCACCAGTCGCGGCAGTCGCCCCGGGAACAGCTGCTCAAAGCCACTCATGGGCGAGCCAGCGCCAGTTCGGAACGCATCTTCTCGATCACTTCCTGGTAGTTCGGCGCATTGAAGATCGCCGAGCCGGCCACGAAGGTGTCGGCGCCAGCGGCGGCGATTTCGCGAATGTTGTTCACGTTCACGCCGCCGTCGATTTCCAGGCGAATGTCGCGACCGGAGGCATCGATCAGCGCGCGGGCCTGACGCAGTTTGTCGAGGGTACCGGGGATGAACTTCTGCCCGCCGAAGCCCGGGTTGACGCTCATCAGCAAGATCATG
Source organism: Pseudomonas nunensis (assembly GCF_024296925.1). NCBI lineage: Bacteria > Pseudomonadati > Pseudomonadota > Gammaproteobacteria > Pseudomonadales > Pseudomonadaceae > Pseudomonas > Pseudomonas nunensis. The sequence goes on along the minus strand of NZ_CP101125.1, from coordinate 6,911,495 downwards.
TCGACCTTGTCCATCACGTACTCGAGCACGCTCAGCGGGGTCGCCGGGTTGAACACCAGGCCCGACTTGCAGCCGCCTTCGCGGATCAGTTGCAGGGAGCGATCAACGTGTTGCGTGGCTTCCGGGTGGAAGGTGATGTAGGTCGCGCCGGCTTCGATGAAGTCACCGACGATGCGGTCCACCGGGCTGACCATCAAGTGGGCGTCGATCGGCGCGGTCACGCCGTATTTGCGCAATGCCGCGCAGACCATCGGGCCGATGGTCAGGTTGGGCACGTAATGGTTGTCCATGACATCGAAGTGCACGAAGTCGGCGCCAGCGGCCAGGACGTTGTCCACTTCTTCGCCCAGGCGGGCGAAGTCGGCGGAGAGAATCGACGGAGCAATTACGAAGGGCTGCATGACGCACCTTTTCTGAGCAGAATCACGATGGCGCGCATTGTATACCTCATGCTTTGGCGCGCGCACTGTGACCGCGATGATTGGGCCTGCCTTCAATCATTAAGTGCCGACGGGCTCTAGTACGCCGCCCGGTAGATCTTCTCGATATCGACGGCACTCAATTTGCGCGGATTGTTGCGCATCAGGCGCTCGATCCCCGCTGCTTCCACGGCCATGGCCGGGATCGCGTCTTCAGGTACGCCGAAACTGCGCAGACCCAAGGGGATTTCCACCGCCAGGCACAATGCGGTCATCGCCTCCACGGCTTTGTCCGCCGCATCGGTGGCGCTCAGGTGCGCGGTTTTTACGCCCATGGCTTCGGCAATATCCTGCATGCGCTCAACGCAGGCCAACTTGTTCCAGGTCATAACATACGGCAGCAGCAAAGCATTGCTGACGCCGTGGGCAATGTTGTAGCGCCCGCCCAGCGGATACGCCAGCGCATGCACCGCGCCGACCCCGGCATTGCCGAACGCCATGCCGGCCATCAGGCTGGCGGTGGCCATGTCTTCGCGGGCTTGTAGGTTGGCCGGGTTGGCGTAGGCCTTGGGCAGCGCCTGGGTGATCAGTTTGATCGCACCAATCGCCAAGGCATCGGTGATCGCCGAGGCATTCAGCGACAGATAGGACTCGATCGCATGCACCAGTGCATCGACGCCACTGGCGGCGGTGACACTGCGCGGGCAGGTCAGGGTCATTTGCGGGCTGACCAATGCAACGTCCGGTAATAGATAGTCGCTGACAATGCCCTTCTTCAGCTGCGCGAGCTTGTCGGAGAGGATCGCCACGTTGGTGACTTCCGAACCGGTGCCGGCAGTGGTCGGGATAGCGATCAGCGGCGGGCCTTTGCGCGGTACTTGATCGACGCCGAACAAATCTTCCAGCGCGCCGTGATACCCGGCGTAAGCCGCCACGCTTTTGGCGATGTCGATGGCACTGCCACCGCCCAAGCCTATCAACCCGTCATGCCCGCCTTCGCGGTACACGCGCATGCAGTCTTCGACGATGGCGATTTCCGGGTCGGGCAGGACGCGGTCGAATATTTCGTAGGTGCGATCACCCAGATGCGCCAGCGCCAGCTCGACCGTGCCGGACTTGACCAGCGCGGCATCGGTGACGATCAGCGGGTTATCGACATCCAGGCGAGTCAGCTCGGCGGCCAGTTGCTCGATGGCAGCGGCGCCGGTGATCAGTTTGTGGGCAATTTTGAAAGAGGAAAGACTCATGTGCGCAGCCTCTTATCGTTTGGGGAGCTGGGCACAATAGTAGCTGGGGATTGGGGTTTGTCGTTTATTCACGGCGCGAATGACCAGAGATCTCGACTACCACACAAAACCAATGTGGGAGCAGGTAGGAGCTGGTAGGAACTGGTAGGAGCTGTCGAGTGAAACGAGGCTGCGATCTTTTGATCTTGTATTTAAAAATCAAAGTCAAAAGATCGCAGCCTCGTTTCACTCGACAGCTCCTACCAGCTCCTACAGAGACCGAATCAGACCTGCGCGGTACGCAGTTTCTCGCTACGGCCACGCAGCCATTCCAGCGTTAGCAACAGAATCACCGAGAAGGCAATCAGCAACGTCGCAGCCGCCGCAATCGTCGGGCTGAGGTTTTCGCGGATGCCGCTGAACATCTGCCGTGGCAAGGTCGCTTGCTCAGGACCGGCGAGGAACAGCGTCACCACCACTTCATCGAACGAGGTGGCGAAGGCAAACAGCGCCCCGGAGATCACGCCCGGCGCGATCAACGGCAACGTCACCCGCCGGAACGCGGTCAGCGGCGAAGCACCCAGGCTGGCAGCGGCGCGCACCAGGTTGTGGTTAAACCCCTGCAACGTCGCCGACACGGTGATGATCACAAACGGCACGCCCAACACCGCGTGCACCACGATCAGCGAGAAGAAGCTGTTGCCCAGGCCCAGCGGTGCGAAGAACAGATAACTCGCCACACCGATGATCACCACCGGCACCACCATCGGCGAAATCACCAACGCCATCACCAGCGCCTTGCCCGGGAAATCACCACGGGTCAGGCCAATCGCCGCCAACGTGCCGAACACCATTGCGAGCACCGTGGCCGCCGGGGCGACGATGATGCTGTTCTTCAGCGAGCGCATCCATTCCGCCGAGGCAAAGAAGTCCTGATACCAGTGCAGCGAAAAACCTTGCAGCGGGTACACCAGGAAACTGCCGGAGTTGAACGACAGCGGGATGATCACCAGCACCGGCAAGATCAGGAACAACAAAACCAGGCCGCAGAGAATCCGCAAGCTGTAGAACCACACCCGCTCAACGGGCGACATATAAGGACTCAGCATTTCAATTCTCCCCTTAGCTCAGGCGCAGGCGACTGGCGCCCACCAGCCAGCTGTAAATCAGATAAAGCACCACAGTCGCCAACAGCAGCAGCCCACCGAGCGCGGTCGCCATGCCCCAGTTGATGCTGGTGTTGGTGTAGAAGGCGACGAAGTAGCTGACCATCTGATCGTTCGGGCTGCCCAGCAACGCCGGGGTGATGTAGTAGCCAATGGCGAGGATGAACACCAACAGGCAACCGGCACCGACACCGGCATAGGTCTGCGGGAAGTACACCCGCCAGAAACTGGCGAACGGGTGGCAGCCGAGGGAAATCGCGGCGCGCATGTAGGTCGGCGAGATGCCTTTCATCACGCTGTAAATCGGCAGGATCATGAACGGCAGCAGGATGTGCACCATCGAGATGTAGACCCCGGTGCGGTTGAACACCAGTTCCAGCGGCTTATCAATGATGCCCATGGCCATCAGCCCGCTGTTGATCAACCCGCCGGATTGCAGCAACACGATCCACGCAGCGACGCGCACCAGAATCGAGGTCCAGAACGGCAGCAGCACCAGAATCATCAGCAGGTTGCTTTGCCGCGATGGCAGGTTCGCCAGCAGGTAGGCCAACGGATACGCCAAGAACAGGCAGATCACGGTGATGACCAGGCCCATCCAGAACGTGCGGGCGAAGATGTCGAGGTAGATCGCTTGATCCGGGGTCGCCGGGGCCACTTCGCCGAGGTCGTCGATCCGGTGATCGACCGCCGCCAGCAAGTAGTAAGGCGTGATGCTGCTGGTGTTGCGCCGCACGGCTTGCCAATAGGCTGGATCACCCCAGCGCTCGTCGAGACTTTCCAGCGCTTCTTTATAAGAGGCCGGTTCGGTGGCGAACGGCAAGGCGCGAGCGGTTTTGGTCAGCAAGCTGCGGTAGCCGGCCAACTCCATGTTCAAGCGCTTGGACAAGTCGCCCAAGGTCTGGTTTTTGCGCGCTTCGGCGAGGTCTTCGCTGGCGGCTTTATAAACCGGTTCGGCTGGAAGACCACGGCCGTCCCAACTGGCGATAGCCGTCACGGTGCGCGGCATGCCGCCGACCACTTCCGGGTTACCGACACTTTTGTAGAGCAGCGCCACGATCGGCACCAGGAACACCAGCAACAGAAACAGCACCAATGGCGCGATCAAGGCTTGTGCTTTCCAGCGGTTGATCCGCTCGGCGTGCTTGAGCCGCTGCTTCAAGGTGGGGTCAGTGCCCGCGTTCAGGGGAACGGCGATAGCCATGGCGTACTCCGGAAATCTTTGATCGTTACAGAGGCGGCCAGGCCACCTCTGTTCTTGTTAGCTATACATCCCCCCTGTAGGAGCGAGGCTTGCCCGCGAAGACGTCGGCACATTCAACATTAATGCTGACTGACACACAGTCTTCGCGGGCAAGCCTCGCTCCTACAGGAGTGGATAAGCCCACGGGGTGGGCTTATTTGGCAGCCCAGGAATTGAAGCGCTGCTCCAGTTGCTCGCCGTTGTCAGCCCAGAAGCTGACGTCGATCTGCACCTGGTTGGCGATGTTTTCCGGGGTGGTCGGCATGTCTTTCAACACGTCCTTGGCCAGCAACGGTACGGCTTGGGTGTTGGCCGGGCCGTAGGCGATGTTTTCCGAGTAGGTCTTCTGCTGCTGCGGCATGACCGAGTAAGCGATGAATTTCTTCGCCGCTTCGGCTCGGGTTTTATCCAGGCCTTTTGGAATCGCCCACGCGTCGAAGTCGTAGATCCCGCCGTTCCACACCACTTTCAGGTTGCTTTCTTTCTGCACGGCAGCGATCCGGCCGTTGTAGGCCGAGCTCATGACCACGTCACCGGAAGCGAGGTACTGCGGCGGCTGTGCGCCGGCTTCCCACCACTGGATGCTTGGCTTGAGTTCATCGAGTTTCTTGAACGCGCGGTCCTGGCCATCTTTGCCGGCCAGCACTTTGTAGACGTCTTTCGGCGCAACGCCGTCAGCCATCAGAGCGAATTCCAGGGTGTACTTGGCGCCCTTACGCAGGCCGCGCTTGCCCGGGAATTTCTTGGTGTCCCAGAAATCGACCCAACTGGTCGGTGCGGAAGCCAATTTGTCGGCGTTGTAGGCCAACACGGTCGACCACACGAAGAAGCCCACGCCGCAGGGCTGGATCGCGCCTTTGACGTAATCTTCAGTCTTGCCGAACAACTTCGGATCGAGCTGCTCGAACATGTCTTCGTCGCAACCACGGGACAGTTCTGGCGATTCAACTTCTACCAGGTCCCAGGACACGCTCTTGGTGTCGACCATGGCTTTGACCTTGGCCATTTCGCCGTTGTATTCGCCCGCGACGATCTTGCCGTTGCCCGCCGCTTCCCACGGTGCGTAGAAGGCTTTGACCTGCGCCGCCTTGTTCGCCCCGCCAAAGGACACCACGGTCAGGTCCGGACCCGCCGCCATCGCGTGTGCCGCACCGATCATGCCCATGACTAAAGCGGTTAATTTCAGGGATCTCAACATTTATTGTTCTCTCCACGTGCAGGGTTGGTGTTGGTGTAGCCGGGGCGATCAATGCGCCTCTAGAAGTGGGTCGAGCGCGCGAACGTGTTCGACCTGCCAGCCAAGCGGTACCACGTCGCCCACCGCCAGCTCGGGATCGAGCTCGGCAATCGGTTGTTTCACAAAGAAGTCGGTCTTGCCGCAGACTTCCAGGCGAACCCGGACGTGGTCGCCCAGATAGATGAATTCCGCCACCCTTCCTGAGAAGCGATTGACGCAGGATTCGCTCGAACCATTGAGGCTCACGCGTTCCGGACGAATCGACAGCGTGACCGGTTCGCCGGTTTTGCCGACGTTGACCGCCAGGGCTTCAACCTTTTCGCCGCGCCCGAGTTCGACAATGCAGCGGTCGCCGGTCTGGCTGTGCAAGCGGCCGTTGAGGCGGTTGTTCTCGCCAATGAAGTTGGCGACGAAGGTGTTCTTCGGTTCTTCGTAGAGGGTGCGCGGCGGGGCGATCTGCTGGATCTCGCCCTGGTGGAACACCGCTACGCGGTCGGACATGGTCAGGGCTTCGCCCTGGTCGTGGGTCACGTAGACCACAGTCACGCCGAGGCGCTGGTGCAGGTGTTTGATTTCCATCTGCATGTGTTCGCGCAGTTGTTTATCCAGCGCGCCGAGGGGTTCGTCCATCAGCACCAGTTGCGGTTCGAACACCAATGCCCGAGCCAATGCCACACGCTGCTGCTGACCACCGGACAGCTGCGCCGGGTAACGCTGGGCGAAGGCGTCGAGCTGGACCATGCTCAGGACTTTTTTGACCTTGTCGCTGACATCGCTCTTGTTCAAGCCGCGCACAGTCAGCGGGAACGCGAGGTTCTCGGCGACGGTCATGTGCGGGAACAATGCGTAGTTCTGGAACACCATGCCGATGTCACGCTTGTGCGGCGGCACGTTGTTGATGGAACGCCCGGCCAGCAGGATTTCCCCGGCGGTTGGGGTTTCGAAACCGGCGAGCATCATCAGGCTGGTGGTCTTGCCGGAGCCGGACGGCCCGAGCAAGGTGAGGAATTCGCCTTTGCGAATGTCCAGGTTGAGGTCTTTGACGATCAGGTTCTCGCCGTCGTAGCTTTTCTGCACTCCACGAAAGCTGACCAGAATGTCATTGGCCCCTGCACTTGAATCGACCTGGCTCATACCCACACCTTTGTTGTTGATGACTGCTTGTGGTCTAAGCCTAGTGGACGCTGGGGACCACGCAAATCGGGGCGCAGGAGAGAATCGCCTCAGCCGGATGGAAGGTTGGGGGTAGGGATTGCCCTACAAGGATGGCGCGTTTGGGCAAACACAGCGGTTAGCGGCAAGCTACAAGCCACAAGAACAAGCAAAAGCGGCGTTGCTGGCATGTCGCAAATGGACATGCCGACGAGATCCCCGTAGGAGCGAGGCTTGCCCGCGAAAGCGTCAGCACATTCAACATCGATGTTGGCTGACACGCCGCCTTCGCGGGCAAGCCTCGCGCCTACAGGACTGCGTGTGTCAGACAATATTGATGTCGACTGGCATTGCCCCTTCGCGAGCAAGCCCGCTCCCACAGGGGGATTGCAGTGGGTCAGTAGCAAGCGGTGTTTTTAGAGGAGTTTGTGTTCCATCGCGTACTTCACCAGTTCCGCCAGGGAAGTGATGTTGAGCTTCTGCATCAGCCGTGCCTTGTGGGTGCTGATGGTTTTGCTGCTCAGGGCCAGTTGCTGGGCGATGTCGTTGACGTTGGCGCCCTGGGCCAGGCGTTCGAACACCGAGAACTCGCGCTCCGAGAGTAATGAGTGCAATGGTCGCGAATCGGTCAGGCCGACTTCGAAGACCATGCGGTCGGCCAGATCCGGGTCGATGTAGCGGCCGCCCGCCGCGACCTTGCGGATCGCCGTCAGCAACAGCGCCGGATCGCTGTCCTTGGTCGCATAACCCGCCGCGCCAACCTTCAATGCGCGCGCGGCCATTTGTGCTTCGTCGTGCATCGACAGCACCAGGATCGCTGGCGGATTGTTCAACGCGCGAATCCGTGGGATCGCCTCCAGACCATTGACCCCAGGCATGGAGATGTCCAGCAGCACCACTTCGCAGGGCACATGACGCAAGGTTTCGAGCAACTGCTCGCCATTGCTCGCCTCCCCCACCACCAGTAAATCCTTGGCCAGGCCAATCAACTGCTTGATGCCTTCGCGGACGATGGTGTGGTCTTCGGCTACCAGTACACGGATCACGTTGTTCTCCATTCTTGTTATGTCAGGGCCAAGATTATTCGCGAGCAGGCTCGCTCCCACACGTGCACAAAATTCCTGTGGGAGCGAGCCTGCTCGCGAAAGCGTCAGCCCAAACACCACAAACCATCAGACCTCATCCACAGGCACTCGCACACTCAGGGTCGTGCCCTCCCCCGGCTCACTCTCTAGCGACAACTGCCCACCCATGATCAACACCCGCTCGCGCATACCTACCACGCCAAACGACGTCGGCCGGCCGGTGGCGGGAACAAATCCTACGCCATCATCGCTGACCGTCAGACACAACTCGTCGCCTTCCAGCGCCAGGGTCAGTTCGACAGTATGCGCCTGGGCATGGCGCATGACATTGGTCAGCGCTTCCTGAAGGATGCGGAACAAGCCAATCGCCTTGGCATCGCTGAGCACCGGCAGATTCTCCGGCACCTGCACCAGGCACGGAATCTGCGTACGCGCCTCGAAACGCCGGGCCTGCCATTCAATAGCCGAGGCGATCCCGGCATCGAGAATCGGTGGCCGCAACGCCGTGGCCACATCCCGCACCAGTTGGAACAGTTGGGCGATCAACCGCTTCATGCTGTTCAAGCGCTCGTTCAAACCTGGGTCGAGCTGGGCGTAGGCCAATTCGCACATGGAGGTTTCCAGTTTCAACACGGTCAACATCTGCCCCAGCTCGTCGTGAACTTCCCGGGCGATGCGGGCCTTTTCCTCTTCCCGCACGCTCTCGAGGTGCGCCGACAACTCGCGCAATTGTTCCCGGGAACTGGCCAGTTCCAGCTCGATGAGCTTGCTCTCGCTGATGTCCCAGACAATCCCGTCCCAGACATACGCGCCATCCTCCAAACGTCGGGTGATGGCCTTGATCTCGGCCCAGCGCTGTTCACCCGATCGGGTCAGGATCCGCCCTTGCCACGACCAGTCGCTGTCAGTGTCCAGCGCATGATCCTGGGTCTGGTGATAACTGGCCTTGTCGTCCGGATGCACCAGACTTCGTAGTCCTTTATCGCGATGGGCCAAAGTCGCTGGCGAGTAGCCGACCAGGCTTTCGCTGCCTTCGCTGATGTAGGCAAAGTCGATTTGCCCGGTCACCGGCGCCCGCTCCAGGCGAAAGACCAATCCGGGGACGTTGGCGGCGATCCCTTGTAGTCGGGCCTCGCTTTCCTGCAAAGCAGCCAGGGCACGGCGGCGTTCGGTGACGTCATTCAGGTACACCACCAGGTATTCGCCGTCGCGAAACCGCAGGAAGCTCAACGACACATCCGCTGGCAGGATGCTGCCGTCGGCCCGCACACAATTGGTTTCGAAACTTTGCGGCCCCTCCTCGCTGGCCCGCGCGCGTTTCCACAGGTTCAGCCAGCGGTCCATGTGCAGGCCGGGTTCGAAGTCGATCAACGGACGGTCGATAATCCCGCCGGACGGATAGCCGAGCATGGTTTCGGCGGCGCGGTTGGCGTAGCGCACGTGGCTGTCCCAGTTGACCCAAAGGATGCCGACGGTGCTCTGATCGATGGAAAACTGGGTCAGGCGCAAGGCTTCTTCACTGGCCTGGCGCAGGGCAATGTCTTCCCGCGCCGCCAGCAGCCGTTGCTCCAGGCTGTGTTGCTGGCGCCGCTGCCAGAACACGATGGCCATGCTACTCAGCAACAACACCGCCAACAGCAGGCAAAGGTTTTGCCAGAACCCCGGCGACTCGGACAGTCGCGGGTATTTGGGTTGCAGCCATTGGTTGTGCAGCTGTTCCAGGTCCTTGGCCGGGATCGCCCGCAGCGCACTTTCGACGATGCCGGCCAGCTCCGGCCAGTCCCGGCGCGTGGCCACCCGCAGCAGTTGCGGCAAGCCGATGTCGCCTACGACCACCAGCCCGGCGAACTCCGGTTCTGCGGACAATCGCCCGAGTTGCGCCTCGTCGACCACCGCGTAACCGGCCTGCTGACTCAACAGCAACTGCAACGCCTGACGCTCGATAGGCACGCCTTGCAGGTTCAAATGGGGGAAGTTGCTGCGCAGGTAATCGGCGATGACGCTGGGCATGCGCACGGCGACGCGAGTCTGGCTGTCGAGTTTTTCCAGCTCCACCACACCGGTGCCCTTCTGGTCACTGACCACCAGTTGCGGCACGCGCATGTACGGATCGGAGAATTGCCAAAGCCGCAGCCCGCCGGGGGTTTGCGTCAGTCCAGGGGCGATATCGACTTCGCCTTCGCGCACCGCCGCTTCCAGTTGTTCCACGTCGGGAAAGTTACGCCAGCTGAGCTCGACTTTTAGCGCCTTGGCCAGCCATTTCATTAGCTCGACGTTGACCCCGGACAAGCGTTGCAAGCGACGATCGTATTGCGCATAGGGCGCCTGCAATACAACGCCGACGCGCAATTCGCCATGCTCGGCCAGCCATTGCTGCTGGGCCGCCGACAAATGTGCAACATGCGCCGGGGGCGCGGGTGCCGCCCAGCCCATCAAGGGAAACCACAAACAGCCGATAACCCACAGGCAGCGAAAACGCATCATTGAAGTCTCACACACTGACAAATACTGACCAACCCATTAGGCTGCCGGAATAACTTCTGGCCTGGAATATCCGATGCCCCCTGTCTCCCGCCTGGCACTGCCAGCATTGTGCCTGTCGCTGTTCCTGCCTTGCGCCTTTTCCGTCGAGGCCGCCGACCCTGCACCTGCTTCTACCGAAAAAGCCGCAGAAACAAAACCGGTGGAACGTCAGCCGCTGCTTGAGCGTAGTCAGGAAGAAGCGGCAGCACTTGAGCGAAAAATCCCTGCCCAGGAACAGCAGCAGCTTCAGGCCGGAGCCGATACGTTTCTCGCCCTGTGGAAACCGGCCAACACCGCAGACCCCAGGGGCGCGGTGATTATCATCCCCGGCGCTGGCGAGACCGTTGACTGGCCGCAAGCAATCAGCCCTTTGCGCAACAAATTGCCGGACGCCGAGTGGAGCAGCCTGAGTATCACCTTGCCGGACCTGCAAAGCGATGCCATTGCGCCACGCGTCGCCGAAGTCCCACCGACGATCAAAGCCCCTGAAACCGGCAGCAAAGACTCGACCACCGCGAAGCCTATCGAGCAGGCGGCCAGCGGTGAATCGGACGTCGCGGATAAGGCTGTCGTGGAAACTACCGAAGAACAGTCCAAGGCTGATGCCGAGCGCATTTTCGCGCGCATTGATGCCGCCATCGCCTATGCCGAACAGCAAAGTGCGCGGCGTATTGTCGTGCTCGGGCATGGCACCGGAGCTTACTGGGCCGCGCGCTACCTGAGCGAGAGGCAGCCGTCGCAAGTGGAGAAATTCGTGATGGTCGCGGCGCAGACGCCGTTGACGGTCCAACCACCGCTGGCTGAATTGACGCCAACCTTGAAGTTGCCGACTGCCGACCTCTTCTATAAGGACAAGCCGCTGGATCGCAGCGCCGCGCTGGAACGTTTGCAAGCGAGCAAGCGTTTGAAGACTTCCGCATTCAGCCAGGTATCGCTCAAGGCATTGCCGGGCAATGCCCAGGCTGAGCAAGAGCAATTGTTTCGCCGGGTGCGTGGATGGTTGAATCCGCAGCCTGTGGCGGAGTGATAGACCGAGTCGCCCTCATTCGCGGGCAAGCCTCGCTCCTACAGGGGATCTTCTGTGTGCCACAAATTGTGTGAACACCAGAGAACCAATGTGGGAGCGGGCTTGCTCGCGAAGGGGCCGTCACTGACAACACAAATACTGGCTGCTAGCGAAAATCCCGCCGCTCCTTGATCAACGTATAAGCGTTATGCAACTCACGGGTCTTGTCCGTCGCTTCCCGCACTTGCATCGCCGTCGCCCCGGAACCGGCGATCTTGTCCGGGTGATGGCGACTGAGCAGACGCCGATACGCCCGTTTGATCTGCGCCGGCTCGCTGGTGGCCGACACTCCCAATAACCGCATGGCGTCCTGATAAGTCACGGCGCTGCTGACTTGCGGGCGTTTCTGCGGTTCATAGTCATGCGCCAGCGCCAGCACCTGCTGTGGCGTCCAGCCCAGCCATTTGCCCCATTGCGCCAGCAGATCACGCTCACTGGCCCCTGCACGACCGTCAGCCCAGACCATTCGCCAACAGGCGCGCAGCACGCCTTCAGCGGCATGCGGCTGCGCACTCAGGCGCCGCAGATAGCCACGCAAACGGTCGTGCCCGGTTTTGCCACGATTGAACGCGGCAATCGCACGGCGTTGTGCCGACTCGGTCATTTCCAGTGAGCGCATCTCCTGACGGGCCTGCTGAATGTGTCCGTCCACCACGCGCCCATCGCACTTGGCCAACCGGCCGAGCAACACGAACAACAGTTCATCGTTGCGCAATACCGGCCTGCCGCCGAGTTTTTCGCGCAAATGCGCCCAGCTCTGCAATTGCAGGCGCCGGTCCAGCGCCTGCCCCAACAATGCGCCGAGCATGGCCCCCGGAATGCTGGCTATGGCAAAACCCGCTCCGGCTCCGATCAGAGTCCCTGGCCACAACATGTCAGCGGCTCGCTTCTATCAGAGTTTCGGCTTCGGCCAGGCGCTCGTAAGTGCCCACATCCACCCAATGCCCGTCCAGGCGTTCACCCGACACTTGCCCGACGGCCATGGCCTTGCGAAACAGCGGCGCCAGTTTGAATGCGCCCGCCGTGCAACCCTCGAACAGCTTCGGGTGCAGCACGGCGATGCCGCTGTAGGTCAGGGTCTTGGCATCGGGTTCGCCATCGCGCACCTGTCCGTCGACAAGAATGAAATCCCCGGCCGGGTGATGGGCCGGGTTGTCCACCAGCACCAGGTGAACCGACCCGGCAATCGGTTGGCGCAGGGCGTTGAAGTCGTAATCGGTCCAAATATCACCGTTGACCACCACAAACGCCTCGTCTCCGAGCAACGGCAAGGCACGGAAAATTCCGCCACCGGTTTCCAGCGGCTCACCTTCCGGCGAATACTGAATGCTGACGCCGTAGCGCGAGCCATCGCCCAGGTAGTCTTCGATCTGTTGACCGAGCCAGGCGTGGTTGATCACGATCTCGCTAAACCCGGCCGCCGCCAGGGCGCGCAGGTGATACTCGATCAACGGTACGCCGCCGGCACGCACCAGCGGTTTTGGCGTGGTCAGGGTCAGCGGACGCATGCGTTCGCCTTTGCCCGCAGCCAGAATCATTGCCTTCATGCATTGGCTCCAGCACGCAGACTGGCCAACAACACGTCCAGCTCCGCCAACTCGGGACGACGGGCAATCACCGCGTCTATATAAGCAAAGAAGCGTGGCACGTCGGCCAGGTAGCGCGGCTTGCCGTCGCGATGACAGATGCGCGCGAAGATGCCGATCACTTTCAAGTGACGTTGCACGCCCATCAGGTCGCTGGCACGGTGAAACTCGTCGAAGTCAGGCTGAACCGGGATGCCCAGTGCGCCGGCCTGCTGCCAGTAATCCTGCAACCAGGCGTATACGCGTTCTTCGGGCCAGCTGAGGAATGCGTCCTTGAACAGGCACGTCACGTCGTAGGTCACCGGACCATAAACCGCGTCCTGGAAATCCAGCACGCCGGGATTCGGCTCGCTGAGCATCAGGTTGCGCGGCATGTAGTCGCGGTGGACCAGTACTTTTGGCTGAGCCAGGGCGCTGTCGATCAACAGTTCAGTAACTTGCTGCCAGAGCATTTGCTGCGCGGCGTCAAACTCGATGCCCAGCTCATGCTTTACGTACCACTCGGGAAACAGTTCCAGCTCGCGGCGCAGCAATGCCACGTCATAACTAGGCAGCGGCGCCACCATTGGCAATTGTTGAAATGCCAACAGTGCCTGTAGGGCATCCTTGAACAAATCGTCGGCATTTTCGCTGTCGATCACGTCCAGATACGTCTTGTTGCCCAGGTCATTGAGCAAAAGAAAACCGCGTTCGAGGTCTTCGGCATAAATTTTCGGAACATTTATTCCCGATTTCGCCAGCAGAAAAGCGATATCCACGAAGGGTTTGCAGTTTTCCTGGGGCGGCGGAGCGTCCATCACGACGAAACTTCTGCCCTCGCCTTCCCAGCGGAAATAGCGCCGGAAACTTGCGTCGCTACTGGCCGCGGTCAACGTGGCCGGGGGAACGGCGCCCCAGCCTTGCTCGGCAAAGAGGGTCGCCAACTGCTCATCGAGCCAAACTTTCAGGTGTTGCAAGCGTACATCTTGGTCAGGCATTACAAGGGTCTCCGACGGCGCTAGCCGTCAAGCGGGTCATGCTTTATTATCCAGCATCTTTTTCAGACCATCGAGAGGCGTGCGGCCCACACCGCGGGCAGATGGCACGCAGGAAGCCCGGACTAATAAGATGGCATTGAAATCCCCCGCGTTTCGTAAAAAATTTCCGTTGTTGGTTACCGGCAGTCTGCTGGCCCTGCAACCCCTAGCCACTTCCTACGTGGTCGCCGCGGAACAGTATGACTGCTCAGTCTCTGCTTCGGGTGCCTGGGACTGTGCGCCCAAGTCGCCGGCAGCTGCATTGCCGCCGCGACCCGTCCATGACGGCAGCGCAGCAGTCACCGCGAACGGCGAAGCTCCGGCCCAGAATGGCACCAGTGAAGACACTGGCGCCAAGCCTGTGCTCGTCACCGAGTCCAAGGGCCGCGGCCTGAAGTCCCGAAGCGCAGACTACAGTCACCTCGACTGGGTTCCGCGTGAGAACCTCACTGCTGCGCAGTTGGCCGAAACCGGTCCTTACTGCTCTGGTTCCTATATCGAACCAATTCGTCCTGGCATGAATGACAAGACGAATAAAAGTGACGCTCCGACCTTTATCGGCGCGAAGGCTTCGCGCTATAACACCGATGATCAAGTCGGCACGCTGGCCGGTGACGTCGTCATGCGCCAAGGCAGCATGCAGGTCGAAGCCGACGAAGCGAGCCTGTACCAGGCCGAGAGCCGTGGCGAACTGAACGGCAACGTCCGGGTTCGCGACAATGGCGCGCTGATCGTGGGCGACCACGCAGAAGTGCAACTCGACACAGGCGAAGCCAAGGTCGATAACGCCGAATACGTGATGCACAAATCCCGTATCCGCGGTAACGCGCTGTACGCCAAACGTGCCGAAAACGCGATCATCCGTCTCAAGGATGGTACGTACACCACGTGCGAACCGAACAGCAACGCCTGGCAGCTCAAGGGCAACAACATCACCTTGAACCCGGCCACCGGTTTCGGTACCGCGACCAACGTGACACTGCGAGTCAAGGACATTCCGGTCCTGTACACGCCGTACATCTACTTCCCGATCGATGACCGTCGCCAATCCGGTTTCCTGCCGCCGACCATCGGCACCGGCAGCGATACCGGCTTCATGTTGGTCACGCCGTACTACTTCAACCTGGCACCGAACTACGATGCCACGTTGTATCCGCGCTACATGAGCAAGCGTGGCATGTTGGTGGAAGGCGAGTTCCGTTACCTGACCAAGTCCAGCGAAGGTCAGTTTGGCGCCGCGTACCTGAACGACGACAACACCGATCGCAGCAAGCAGACCGATTACGAAAAAACCCGCTACATGTACAACTGGCAGCACAAGGGTGGCCTCGATTCGCGCGTACTCACGCAGGTCGACTACACCAAGATCAGCGATCCGTATTACTTCCAGGATCTGCAGACTGACCAGATTGGCGTGAAAAGCGCGGATTACGTGAATCAGCAGGGTTCCGTGACGTACCGTGGTGATAACTACACTGCTGCGGTAAATGCCCAGGCTTATCAGCTGGCAACCGTTTCGAACACCACGCCGTACAACCGCTTACCGCAGATCACCTTCAATGGTGCGCTGCCGTATCATCCAAACGGTCTGAATTTCTCGTACAACACCGAACTCGTGCGGTTTGACCGGGATCTGGAAAACGGCAACTTCAGCGACGAAGACGGCAACATCACTCCTCGCCTGGACAACAACATTCAAGGCCTGGCCCGCGCCACCGGTGACCGCCTCAACCTGGCACCGGCCGTCAGCCTGCCATTGAACTGGACGTATGGCTTCCTGAAGCCAACGCTCAAGTATCAATACACACAATATGACCTGGACCTGGATGGCACTGGCAAAAGCCAGATTGCTGCTCAAGGTGCTGAAGGCGACCGTCTCAACGGCACCTACGATCGTAACCAGAACCGTGGCGTACCCATCGCCAGCATCGACAGCGGCCTGTATTTCGATCGCAACACCCAATGGTTCGGCAAGAACTATCGCCAGACCCTGGAACCTCGCCTGTACTATCTCTATGTGCCTGAGAAAGACCAGGCCGACATTCCGGTGTTCGATACCAGCGAGTACACCTTCAACTACGCGTCACTGTTCCGTGACAACCGCTTCTCTGGCTCCGACCGCGTCGGTGACGAGAACAAGCTGTCCCTGGGCGTGACCAACCGCTGGATCGAAGACGACGGTTTCGAGCGTCAACGCATCAGCGTCGGCCAAGCGGTGTACTTCAAGAATCGTGAAGTCCAGCTGCCAGGTATCGACGTCAGGGATCGCGACGACGCAAGGTCCAAGGTTTCGCCATACGCACTGGAATACGAATATCGCTGGAACCGCGATTGGCGCACCACGGCCGACTACAACTGGGATCCGGACAGCCACAGCCCGCGTTCGGGTAGCGCGATGTTCCACTACCAGCCTGAAGACAACCCGAACAAGGTCATCAACGCCGGTTATCGCTATCGCAATGATCAGGTCCGCTTCGACCAGAACACTGGTAAATGGACTGTAGGCGGCGGCGACCTGGGTGTTGAAGGCCAGCCTGGTTTCGTGAAGGATTACTACAAAATTCAACAGCACGACTTCTCGGTAATCTGGCCGATCGTGCCGCAATGGAACGCCATCAGCCGCTGGCAGTATGACTACAACCGCAACCGTACCTTGGAAGCCTTCGGTGGTTTCGAGTACGACAACTGCTGCTGGAAACTGCGCCTGATCAACCGTTACTGGGTGGCTTATGACGAAACCAGTCAAGACGTCCAGCAAAACGAAAAAGGCGACCATGGCGTCTTCCTCCAAATTGTTCTGAAGGGACTCGGCGGCCTCACCGGCGCCAAAGTAGAGAGCTTCCTCGACAAAGGCATTCAAGGTTATCGTGAACGTGAAGACCAAGCTTTCTGATTGTCTGCGCCCGCTAGTGCTGGGCGCGCTGTTCCTGGGTACTGCGGCTAACGCCGCGGTACAGTCCATCGATAAAGTAGTGGCGATCGTCGACAACGACGTGGTCATGCAGAGCCAACTGGACCAACGGGTCCACGAAGTTCAGCAAACCATCGCCAAACGCGGCGCTGCCGTACCGCCGACCAGCGTGCTGGATCAGCAGGTACTGGAGCGCCTGATCGTCGAAAACCTGCAATTGCAGATCGGCGAACGTTCCGGCATCCGCATTACCGATGAAGAGCTGAACCAGGCCGTCGGCACCATTGCCCAGCGCAATAACATGTCGATCGATCAATTCCGCGCCGCCCTGGCCCACGACGGTTTGTCTTACGACGACGCCCGTGACCAGATTCGTCGCGAGATGATCATCAGCCGTGTGCGCCAGCGTCGTGTGGCAGAGCGCATCCAGGTGTCCGAGCAGGAAGTGAAGAACTTCCTGGCTTCCGACCTGGGCAAAATGCAGCTGTCCGAAGAATTCCGTCTGGCCAACATCCTGATTCCTACGCCGGAAAGCGCCAACTCCGACGCGATTCAGGCTGCAGCCAAGCAAGCGGATGCGGTTTATCAGCAACTCAAGCAAGGCGCTGACTTCGCTCAGTTGGCCATCGCCAAATCCGCCAGCGAAACCGCACTGGAAGGCGGCGACATGGGCTTCCGCAAAGCGGCTCAATTGCCACCTCCGTTCGATCGCATGCTGAGCACCATGGCTGTCGGCGATATCACCCAGCCAATGCGCACCCCGGGCGGCTTCATTATTCTGAAGATCCTCGAGAAGCGTGGCGGCGAGACCCAGATGCGTGACGAAGTGCATGTACGTCACATCCTGGTCAAACCAAGCCCGATTCGCGACGAAGAAAAAACCAAGGCCCTGGCTCAATCGCTCTACACCCGTATTGAAGCGGGCGAAGATTTTGGCGAGCTGGCGAAAAGCTTCTCGGAAGATCCGGGTTCCGCCCTCAACGGCGGCGATCTGAACTGGATCGACCCGAACGCGCTGGTGCCTGAGTTCCGCGAAGTGATGGCCAGAACCCCACAAGGTCAGCTGTCCAAGCCGTTCAAGACCCAATATGGCTGGCACGTTCTGGAAGTCCTTGGCCGTCGCGCCACTGACAGCACCACCCAGGCCCGTGAGCAGCAAGCGATGACCGTACTGCGTAACCGCAAATACGACGAAGAGCTGCAAACCTGGCTGCGTCAGATCCGTGACGAAGCGTACGTAGAGATCAAACTCCCTGGTGCAGACCAGGCAGCGCAGTGAAACCCAAGCGTTTCGCGCTGACACCCGGCGAACCGGCCGGCATAGGTCCTGACCTGTGCCTGCTGCTCGCCTCGCAAGCCCAGCCACACCCCCTGATTGCCATTACCAGCCGCGACCTGCTCACCGAGCGGGCCGCGCAACTGGGCGTGGTCGTCGACCTGTTGTCGGTCACCCCGGGCAATTGGCCGGACGCTCCTGCACCGGCCAACAGCCTGTACGTCTGGGATACCCCGCTCAACGCCAAGGTCACCGCCGGGCAACTGGACAAGGCCAATGCGGCGTTCGTCCTGGAAACCTTGACCCGTGCCGGCCAAGGCTGCATGGACGGGGATTTCGCCGGGATGATCACCGCGCCGGTTCACAAGGGCGTGATCAATGAATCCGGGATCGCCTTTTCCGGGCACACGGAATTTCTCGCCGACCTGACCCATACCGCACAAGTGGTGATGATGCTCGCCACGCGCGGATTGCGTGTGGCCTTGGTCACCACTCACCTGCCCCTTCGCGAGATTGCCGATGCAATCACGCCGGAGCGTCTGGAACGGGTGACGCGGATTCTGCACAACGACCTGCAAGAAAAATTCGGCATCGCCCAGCCACGCATCCTGGTCTGTGGGCTCAACCCCCACGCCGGTGAAGGCGGACACTTGGGCCATGAAGAAATTGACATCATTGAACCCACCTTAGAGTGTCTGCGCGGCGAAGGCATGGACCTGCGTGGCCCCCTGCCCGCCGACACTCTGTTTACCCCCAAATATCTGGAGCACTGCGACGCAGTGCTGGCGATGTACCACGACCAGGGCCTGCCGGTGCTGAAATACAAAGGCTTCGGCGCGGCAGTCAACGTGACCCTCGGCTTGCCGATCATCCGCACATCGGTGGACCACGGCACAGCCCTGGACCTGGCCGGTAGCGGCAAAATCGACACCGGCAGCCTGCAAGTCGCCCTGGAAACCGCCTACCAGATGGCCGAGACCCGTTTATGACCGAGCATTACCAACACAAGGCGCGCAAACGCTTTGGCCAGAACTTCCTGCACGATGCCGGCGTTATCGACCGCATCCTGCGCGCCATCCGCGCCAAGCCAGAAGACCGCCTGCTGGAAATCGGCCCGGGCCAGGGTGCATTGACTCAAGGCCTGCTCAACAGCGGCGCGCAACTGGACGTGGTTGAACTGGACAAGGACCTGATCCCGATCCTCAACCAGCAATTCGCCGGCAAGGACAATTTCAACCTGCACCAGGGTGACGCGCTGAAGTTCGACTTCAACAGCCTGAATGCCGCGCCGAACAGCCTGCGTGTGGTCGGTAACCTGCCGTACAACATCTCCACGCCGCTGATTTTTCACCTGCTGAACAACGCCGGCATCATTCGTGACATGCACTTCATGCTGCAAAAGGAAGTGGTCGAGCGTCTGGCGGCGGGCCCTGGCGGTGGTGACTGGGGTCGCCTGTCGATCATGGTTCAGTACCATTGCCGGGTCGAGCACCTGTTCAACGTCGGTCCGGGGGCGTTCAATCCGCCGCCGAAAGTCGACTCGGCCATCGTCCGCCTGGTACCTCACGACGTACTGCCGCACCCGGCCAAGGACCACAAGCTGCTGGAGCGCGTCGTGCGCGAAGCCTTCAACCAGCGCCGCAAGACCCTGCGCAACACCTTGAAATTGCTGCTGAGCAACGACGAGATCCAGGCCGCCGGCGTCGATGGCAGCCTGCGTCCCGAGCAGCTCGACCTGGCCGCTTTCGTGCGCCTGGCCGACAAGCTCAGCGAACAAGTCTTGCAGGCGCCCGCCGCCGACTGACAACCGATGAGCGTGATCGGGTAGGACGCCAGACGCGATGTCTGGTTTACTACCCGATACTTGGCCTAGACTGAATCCCATCAGTTACGCCCCGCGTCTCGCATCGTTTTTAAGGCCTCTTGCATGTCCGATCCTCGTTATCAGGTCGACGTCAGCGTCGTCACTCGCTATCTGGCAGAACAATCGCAACCCGAGCACAACCGCTTTGCCTTCGCCTACACCATCACCGTGCACAACAATGGCGAGCTACCGGCCAAGCTGTTGTCGCGGCACTGGGTGATCACCGACGGTGACGGTCATGTGGAAGAGGTTCGCGGTGCTGGCGTCGTGGGTTTGCAGCCGCTGATCCAGGCCGGTGAAAACCACACCTACAGCAGCGGCACGGTGATGACCACACGGGTCGGCACCATGCAAGGCACCTACGAAATGATCGCCGACGACGGCAAGCATTTCGATGCCGTGATCGCGCCGTTTCGCCTGGCGGTGCCCGGAGCCCTGCACTGATGGCGACGTATGCCGTCGGCGACCTGCAAGGCTGCCTCGAACCGCTGCAATGCCTGCTCAAGCAAGTAGCCTTCGACCCTGCCAAAGACACACTCTGGGTCGTGGGCGATTTGGTCAACCGCGGGCCGCAGTCGCTGGAAACCCTGCGCTTCCTCTACAGCATCCGCGAATCGCTGGTGTGCGTGCTCGGCAACCACGATCTGCACTTGCTGGCGGCCGGGCACAACATCGAACGCCTGAAGAAAAGCGACACCCTGCGCGAAATCCTCGAAGCGCCCGATCGTGCGGAACTGCTGGAGTGGCTGCGTCAGCAAAAACTCATGCACTACGACGAACAGCGCGATATCGCCCTGGTCCATGCCGGCATACCGCCACAATGGTCGCTGCGCAAAGCCTTGAAGTGCGCCGGCGAAGTCGAAGCCGCCCTGCGTGACGACAACTTGTTCGCGCCGTATCTGGATGGCATGTACGGCAACGAGCCGACCAAGTGGAACAGTGACCTCACCGGCGTGGAACGCCTGCGGGTTATCACCAACTATTTCACCCGCATGCGCTTCTGCACCAGCGAAGGCAAGCTCGACCTCAAGGGCAAGGAAGGCGCCGACACCGCGCCACCGGGTTACGCCCCGTGGTTCAAGTACAAGGAGCGCAAGACCAAAGGCCTGAAGATCATCTTCGGCCATTGGGCAGCCCTTGAAGGTAAATGCGACGAGCCCGGCATCTTCGCTCTCGACACCGGTTGTGTCTGGGGCGGCGCCATGACATTGATGAACGTCGACACCCTTGAGCGCCTCAGTTGCAAATGCGACGAACAGGGCCACGCCCAGCCGTCAGTCGCCCCACTTACTCCCGAACAAACGTCAGCCAGCGCCCAGCGCTAGACTGCGCTTTCAGCCGAGCCACAGGAGCCCGCCATGAGCGAATTCAAACGTATCCCCCCAGAACAGGCCCAGGCCCTGCGCGAACAAGGCGCAGTGGTCGTCGATGTCCGCGATCCGCAAACTTACGCCGCGCTGCACATCGCAGGCTCCAAGCATCTGGACAACGTCTCCATCTCGGATTTCATCCGCGCCGCAGACCTGGATGCACCGACGGTTGTGGTCTGCTATCACGGCAACTCCAGCCAAAGCGCGGCCGCGTACCTGATCAGCCAGGGCTTCTCCGACGTCTACAGCATGGATGGCGGTTTTGAGTTGTGGCGCACGACTTATCCCGCGGAAACTGCGCAAGGCACCTCAGAATAATTTTTTTGTAACGTGCAAGCCCCGGCCCCCGTGGGCTCGCGCGGTGGCAGACGAACGGTCTGCCACAACTAATTACGTATCTCGCCTTTACCTCCCGAATAAGCAACTATCCTTAAGCGCAGGCCATCCAAAACAGGGGAGAGCCGGTACACCGGCGCGCGGGTCATCGGGAGTAGCTTTCGGGGGAGTCAGCTCCGAAAGAGTTCTGGGGGGTAAACAGCGACTGCATATCCAGTCGCTGCCAGCATCGACTGAATGATCCGGCGTCGGCTCCACGTATCGAGCGAGGTGACGTCATGAGTATCTTTAGCCACTTCCAACAACGCTTCGAGTCCACACGCCAGGAAGAACTCTCACTACAAGAGTATCTGGAGCTGTGTAAAAAGGACCGCAGCGCCTACGTTTCCGCCGCCGAGCGTTTGCTGCTGGCCATCGGAGAACCGGAGCTGCTCGACACCTCGGCCAACTCGAGACTGTCGCGAATCTTTTCCAATAAGGTGATCCGCCGCTATCCGGCCTTTGAGGACTTCCACGGGATGGAAGAATGCATCGACCAGATCGTGTCGTATTTCCGCCACGCAGCCCAAGGCCTGGAAGAGAAGAAACAAATTCTCTACCTGCTCGGCCCCGTCGGCGGCGGCAAGTCATCCCTGGCCGAGAAGCTCAAACAGCTGATCGAGAAAGTGCCCTTCTACGCGATCAAGGGCTCCCCGGTATTCGAATCCCCCCTGGGTCTGTTCAACGCCACTGAAGATGGCGCGATCCTCGAGGAAGACTTCGGCATTCCACGGCGCTACGTGAACACCATCATGTCGCCATGGGCGACCAAACGCCTGGCCGAATTTGGCGGCGACATCAGCCAGTTCCGGGTGGTGAAACTCTATCCGTCGATCCTCAACCAGATCGCCGTGGCCAAGACCGAACCTGGAGATGAAAACAACCAGGACATCTCGGCACTGGTGGGTAAGGTCGATATCCGCAAATTGGAAGAATTCCCGCAAAACGACGCCGACGCCTACAGCTACTCGGGCGCTCTGTGCCGGGCCAACCAGGGCCTGATGGAATTCGTCGAAATGTTCAAGGCGCCAATCAAGGTGCTGCACCCATTGCTGACCGCCACACAGGAAGGCAACTACAACAGTACCGAAGGCCTGGGCGCGATTCCGTTCACCGGGATCCTGCTGGCTCACTCCAACGAATCGGAGTGGCACACCTTCCGCAACAACAAGAACAACGAAGCGTTCATCGACCGGATCTACATCGTCAAAGTGCCGTACTGCCTGCGGGTCAGTGACGAAGTGAAGATCTACGACAAACTGCTGTTCAACAGCTCGCTGGCCAAGGCCCATTGTGCGCCCGACACCCTGAAAATGCTCGCCCAGTTCACCGTGCTCTCGCGCCTCAAAGAGCCGGAAAACTCGAACATCTACTCCAAGATGCGCGTGTATGACGGCGAGAACCTCAAGGACACCGATCCGAAAGCCAAGTCGATCCAGGAATACCGCGACAACGCCGGCGTGGATGAAGGCATGAACGGTCTGTCGACCCGGTTCGCGTTCAAGATCCTGTCGAAGGTCTTCAACTTCGATCCGCACGAAATCGCCGCCAACCCGGTGCACCTGCTCTACGTGCTGGAACAACAGATCGAACAGGAACAATTCCAGGCCGAGACCCGCGAACGCTACCTGCGTTTCCTCAAGGAATACCTGGCGCCGCGTTATATCGAGTTCATCGGCAAGGAAATCCAGACCGCCTACCTCGAGTCTTACAGCGAGTACGGCCAGAACATCTTCGATCGCTACGTGCTGTACGCCGACTTCTGGATTCAGGACCAGGAATACCGCGACCCGGAAACCGGCGAAATCCTCAACCGCGTAGCCCTGAACGAAGAACTGGAGAAAATCGAAAAACCGGCCGGCATCAGCAATCCGAAGGATTTCCGCAACGAAATCGTCAACTTCGTACTGCGCGCCCGGGCCAACAACAACGGCAAGAACCCGACCTGGCTCAGCTACGAAAAACTGCGGGTGGTCATCGAGAAGAAAATGTTCTCCAACACCGAGGACCTGCTGCCGGTCATCAGCTTCAATGCCAAGGCCAGCAAAGAGGACCAACAGAAGCACAACGACTTCGTCACAAGGATGGTCGAGCGCGGCTACACCGACAAACAGGTACGGCTTCTTTCCGAATGGTACCTACGGGTCCGGAAATCGCAGTGACGCAGCGACAAGCTCCAAGCTGCAAGCGACAAGATATAAGCGCGTAAGCCCTGATATCCGGGCAACTGCTTCTACTTGCAGCTTGCAGCTCACAACTTGAAGCTGCCCGGAGGGCCCTATGAGCTATGTGATCGACCGACGTCTCAATGGCAAGAACAAGAGCACGGTGAACCGCCAGCGGTTCCTGCGGCGCTACCGTGATCACATCAAAAAGGCCGTCGAAGAGGCGGTCAGCCGGCGTTCCATTACCGATATGGAACATGGCGAACAAATCAGCATTCCCGGCCGCGACATCGACGAGCCGGTGCTTCACCACGGCCGCGGTGGCAAGCAAACCGTCGTGCATCCGGGCAACAAGGAATTCACCAGCGGCGAGCACATTGCCCGGCCACCCGGAGGTGGTGGCGGCAGAGGTCCCGGCAAGGCCGGCAACTCTGGCGAAGGGATGGATGAGTTTGTCTTCCAGATCACTCAGGAGGAATTCCTCGAATTCATGTTCGAGGACCTCGAACTGCCGAACCTGGTCAAACGCAACCTGACCGGCACCGACACCTTCAAGACGGTTCGCGCCGGCATCAGCAACGAGGGCAACCCGTCGCGGATCAACATCATCCGCACCCTGCGCTCAGCCCATGCCCGGCGTATCGCCCTGTCCGGCAGCAGCCGTGCGCGGTTGCGGGACGCCAAAGAGGAACTGGCTCGACTAAAACGGGAAGAGCCGGACAATTTCGGCGATATCCAGGAAATCGAAGCGGAAATCGAGAAACTCAGCGCGCGGATTCACCGGGTGCCGTTCCTCGACACCTTCGACCTCAAGTACAACTTGCTCATCAAGCAGCCCAACCCCAGCTCCAAAGCGGTGATGTTCTGCCTGATGGACGTATCCGGCTCGATGACGCAGGCGACCAAGGACATCGCCAAGCGCTTCTTCATCTTGCTGTACCTGTTTCTCAAGCGTAACTACGACAAGATCGACGTCGTGTTCATCCGCCACCACACCAGCGCCCGCGAAGTGGACGAGGAAGAGTTTTTCTACTCACGGGAAACCGGCGGCACCATCGTTTCCAGCGCCTTGAAACTGATGCAAGAGATCATGGCCGAGCGTTATCCGAGCAACGAGTGGAACATCTACGCCGCCCAGGCTTCCGACGGCGACAACTGGAATGACGACTCGCCGATCTGCCGCGACATCCTGATCAACCAGATCATGCCGTTTGTGCAGTACTACACTTACGTTGAGATCACCCCACGCGAACATCAGGCATTGTGGTTCGAATACGAACGCATCGCCGAAGCCTTCTCTGACACTTTTGCCCAGCAGCAACTGGTCTCGGCCGGGGATATTTACCCGGTCTTCCGTGAACTCTTCCAGCGCAGGTTAGTGACATGACCGCCAAAGAGCAGAAGCGCCAACCCATTTCCACCGGCTCCGAATGGACATTCGAGCTGATCCAGGCCTACGACAAGGAAATCAGTCGCCTGGCGGCCCGTTATGCCCTGGATACGTACCCCAACCAGATCGAAGTGATCACCGCCGAGCAGATGATGGACGCCTACGCCTCCGTTGGTATGCCCTTGGGTTATCACCATTGGTCCTACGGTAAACACTTCCTTAGCACCGAAAAATCCTACACCCGCGGGCAGATGGGCCTGGCCTACGAGATCGTCATCAACTCGGACCCGTGCATCGCCTACCTGATGGAAGAGAACACCATCTGCATGCAGGCGCTGGTAGTGGCGCATGCCTGCTATGGCCACAACAGCTTCTTCAAGGGTAATTACCTGTTCCGCACCTGGACCGACGCCAGTTCGATCATCGACTACCTGGTGTTTGCCAAGCAGTACATCATGCAGTGCGAAGAGCGCCACGGCATCGACGCGGTGGAAGACTTGCTCGACTCCTGCCATGCCTTGATGAACTACGGCGTTGACCGTTACAAACGTCCGTATCCGATTTCCGCCGAAGAAGAACGTCGTCGGCAGAAGGATCGGGAAGAGCATCTGCAGAAACAGATCAACGACCTGTGGCGCACCATTCCAAAAGGAGCGGACAAGTACAGCGACAAGGACAACGCACGTTTCCCCGCCGAACCGCAGGAAAACATCCTGTACTTCATCGAAAAACACGCGCCGCTGCTGGAGCCGTGGCAGAGGGAAATCGTGCGGATCGTGCGCAAGATCGCCCAGTATTTCTACCCGCAACGCCAGACCCAGGTGATGAACGAAGGTTGGGCGACGTTCTGGCACTACACGCTGATGAACGACCTGTACGACGAGGGCCTGGTCACAGACGGCTTCATGATGGAGTTCCTGACGTCCCACACCAGTGTGGTGATGCAACCGGGCTTCGACAGCCCTTACTACAGTGGTATCAACCCCTACGCCTTGGGTTTTGCCATGTACCGGGACATCCGGCGCATGTGTGAACACCCGACCGAAGAGGATTACCGCTGGTTCCCGGAAATCGCCGGCACCGATTGGTTGTCGACCATCAAATTCGCGATGAGCAGCTTCAAGGATGAGAGTTTCATCCTGCAATACCTGTCGCCCCAGGTGATCCGTGACCTGAAGCTGTTCAGCATTCTCGATGACGATCAGAAGGACGACTTGCTGGTCCCCGCCATTCACGATGAACCCGGCTACCGGACCATCCGCGAAACCCTGGCGGCCCAGTACAACCTGGGCAATCGCGAACCCAACGTGCAGATCTACAGCATTGATCGACGTGGCGACCGCTCATTGACCTTGCGTCACCAGCAACATGACCGCAAACCACTGGGCGAATCCACCGAGGAAGTGCTCAAGCACCTGCATCGGCTGTGGGGCTTCGACATTCATCTGGAAACCCTGCAAGGCGACCAGGTGATGAAAGTCCATCACGTACCGCCCAGAAGTGAACACGCCGAGGGGGATTACGGTCGGCTCGACCTGGCTGTCATTCACCTTTGATTTGGTTTCTGCCTCCGGAAGTTCGACGCAACGGTTATTCTGTCGAGCTAACGGAGGTTTTTTATGCAGATTTATAAAGTTGGCGGCGCCGTACGCGATCGCCTGCTGGGCAAGCCTGTCACCGATATCGACTGGGTCGTGGTAGGCGCCACCACCGAAGAAATGCTCGCCAAGGGTTTTCGCCCGGTGGGCTCGGACTTCCCGGTGTTTCTTCACCCAAAAAGCGGTGAGGAATACGCCCTCGCCCGGACCGAACGCAAAAGCGGACGCGGTTACGGCGGCTTCACCTTCCACGCCAGCCCCGAAGTTACCCTCGAAGAAGACTTGATCCGCCGCGACCTGACGATCAACGCCATGGCCGAGGATGATCAACAGAATCTGACCGATCCTTACCATGGCCAACGCGATCTCGAAGCGCGCTTGCTTCGTCACGTTTCCCCCGCGTTCGCCG
Source organism: Pseudomonas nunensis (assembly GCF_024296925.1). Lineage (NCBI taxonomy): Bacteria > Pseudomonadati > Pseudomonadota > Gammaproteobacteria > Pseudomonadales > Pseudomonadaceae > Pseudomonas > Pseudomonas nunensis. The sequence goes on along the minus strand of NZ_CP101125.1, from coordinate 6,884,418 downwards.
AAGATCCGCTCCGGGTACTGCGTGTTGCCCGCTTCGCCGCGCGCTACGCAGCGCTTGGTTTCACCGTCGCACCGGAGACGCTGGAGCTGATGCGTCAGCTCAGCGATTCTGGCGAACTGGAGGCGCTAACCGCTGAACGCAGCTGGAAGGAAATTTCCCGCGCCCTGATGGAGGATCAGCCACAGGTGTTCATCGAGGTGCTGCGCGCGTGCGGTGCTCTCAAGGTGCTGATGCCAGAGGTCGACGCGCTGTTCGGCGTCCCGCAACCGGAAGCGCATCATCCGGAAATCGATACCGGCGTGCACACCCTGAGCGTGCTGGAACAAGCGGCTCTGCACAAACAACCGCTGACAGTGCGCTGGGCGTGCTTGCTGCATGATTTGGGCAAAGGCCTGACCCCGGAAGCGGAATGGCCTCGACACATAGCCCATGAGCACACGGGGCTGAAGCTGATCAAAGTGGTCAACGAACGGTTCAAGGCACCGAAGGATTGTCAGGAACTGGCATTGCTGGTCGGCCAATATCACACTCACGGACACCGAGCCCTGGAGCTGAAGCCGTCGACGTTGCTGGAGTTGCTGCAGAGTTTCGACGTTTATCGGCGACCGCAGCGGTTTGAGGAGTTTATTGCGGCGTGTGAGATGGATGCTCGTGGGCGCAAGGGCCTGGAGCAACGAAGTTATCCACAGGCGAATTATTTGCGTGGGGCGGCTTCAGCGGCGCGAGGTGTCGCTGTGCAGCCGTTGCTGGAGAAGGGATTTAAAGGGCCGGAGCTGGGCGAGGCGATCAAGCGGGAGCGGCTTAAGGCGTTGAAGGCCTATAAAGAATCGGCGTCTGCCTGAAAAGCTTCGCGGGCAAGCCTCGCTCCTACAGGGGGCGTGTCGTTTGCAAACGACTCGAATCCTGTAGGAGCGAGGCTTGCCCGCGAAGGCGTCTTGAGCCTCACAACAAATTCGAAGGGGTCAGTTGCTCACCGCGCCACTCAAACGCCACCGGCGCCAACACCTGATCAATCTGTGCTTCTGCCCACAAGGTCGCGAAGCTTTTGCCTACGCCCGGATGCACTCTGTCCGGCGCAATCAGCGACAACGGCCACAGCACGAAGGCATTTTTCAGGATCTCTGCCCGGGGCAGGATCAACCCATCGAAGTTACCCACCAGATCACCGAACAACAACACGTCGATATCCAGGGGCAAACCCTTGCGATCCGGCGCGTAACGGCCGTTGTCCGCCTCGATGAATTTCAGCCGGCGATCGAGTTCCACCAGTGGCAGGTCAGTGAACGCCGACACCACGAAATTGAAGAACGGACCACTCTTGATTCCCACCGGCTGGCTTTCAAACACCGCCGAGCAGCGGATATCCACCAGAAAACCCGCCAGGGCTTCCAGGCCAGCCTGCAAATGGGCTTCGCGCTCGATATTGCTACCGAGCCCGAGGTAAACCTGAGTCAGCGACATCCGCGCTCGATCTCCACGCCCACGCCACCGGTGGCCGCCGGCACAGCGCCCGGCTTGGTCAGTTTGAGGCGCATCCAGGTGATCTTGAATTCGCTCATCAACACTTCAACCAAACGCTCGGCAAAGGTCTCGACCAGTTGGAACTGCGCCTGCTCGGCGAACGCCTGGATACGCGACGAAACGCTCGCATAATCGAGCGCCAGGGTCAGGTCATCGCCAGCCGCTGCCGGGCGATTGTCCCAGGCGAAGCTCAGGTCCAGTCGCAGACACTGGCGGATGCCTCGTTCCCAGTCGTAGGCACCAATCACGGTGTCGACTTCCAGGCCCTCGATAAACACTCTGTCCAAGCACTTTTCTCCGCTGCACGACAAGGGCGCAATGCGCCGTTAGAATCAGGGCGTCCTCGCCCGGAATAGTTAGCATGTTTTGGTTATTGGCGACCTTCGCCTACCTGCTCGGCTCTCTGTCCTTCGCCATTTTGCTCAGCCGCCTGACCGGTAACCCGGATCCGCGAATGAGTGGCTCGGGCAATGCCGGCGCCACCAACATGTTGCGCCTGGTCGGCAAGAAACTCGCCGTCCTCACCTTGCTCGGCGACCTGTGCAAAGGCTTGTTGCCCGTACTGATCGCCGCTGTTGCCGGCCTTTCGCTACAAGAACAGGCCTGGATCGGCGTTTATGCCGTCATCGGCCACCTGTTCCCAATTTACTTCCGCTTTCGCGGCGGCAAGGGTGTCGCCACCGCGGCCGGCATGTTGCTGGGTCTTTACCCGCCGGCTGCCTTGCTGGCGGTTTGCGCCTGGCTGCTGACGTTCTACCTGACCCGCACCAGCTCACTGGCAGCGCTGATCGCTACACCGCTGACCCTGCCATTGCTCGCCTGGCAAGAGCCGGCGGCATTGCTGCCCATGAGCGCGCTCACGGCGTTGATCGTCTGGCGGCATCGCGGCAATCTACGCGACCTGTTTGCAGGGCGCGAACGGCATTTTTAAATACCGCACATGAGCGCCGCTCATCGCTCTCGCCATCAAAGCGCCGACAACTGCTCCATCGGCCAGCGCGCCTGCACGCTGATCGCCAGGCTTTCATGCTGACCTGCCTGCAAACGCTGACAACCGGCAAACGCAATCATCGCGCCGTTATCGGTGCAGAACTCGGGACGCGCATAAAACACGTCGCCCTTCATGTCACCGAGCATTTTTTCCAGTGAAGTGCGCAAAGCCTTGTTGGCGCTAACGCCCCCAGCAATCACCAGACGCTTCATGCCGGCCGCTTTCAGGGCGCGCTTGCACTTGATGGTCAAAGTCTCCACCACGGCTTGCTGGAACGCCAGCGAGATGTCGCAACGGGCTTGCTCGCTGTCGTCCCCGGCGCTGACGCATTGCTGCCAGGTATTCAGGGCGAAGGTTTTCAAGCCGCTGAAGCTGAAAGCCAGGCCCGGACGGTCGCACATCGGACGCGGGAACGTGAAACGCCCTGCAACCCCTTGCTCCGCCAGGCGCGCGATTTCCGGACCACCCGGATAATTGAGGCCCATCATCTTCGCGGTCTTGTCGAACGCTTCACCGGCAGCATCGTCGAGGGTCTCGCCCAACAACGTGTATTGACCGATCCCGTCGACCTGAACCAGCTGCGTATGGCCGCCCGACACCAACAAAGCGACGAACGGGAATTCCGGCGGTTGCGGCTCCAGCATCGGCGCCAGCAAGTGACCTTCCATGTGGTGCACGCCGAGGGCCGGAATGCCCCAGGCAAAGGCCAGCGCCTGGGCGCAGGACGCCCCCACCAGCAGCGCTCCGACCAGGCCGGGGCCGGCGGTATAAGCGATGGCGTCGATCTCGGTCGGCACGCAGCCAGCTTCCGCCAACACCTGACGAATCAAGGGCAGCATGCGTTTTACGTGATCACGCGAGGCCAGCTCCGGCACCACACCGCCATAGGCGCGATGCAGGTCGATCTGGCTGAACAGCGCGTCGGCCAGCAAGCCGCGTTCACTGTCATATAATGCGACACCGGTTTCGTCGCAGGAGGTTTCTAATCCCAGTACTAGCATGGGTTTGCGCCTTGTTTAGGCTAGATTCGAAGGCGCGCATAATAGTCGCCATGGGATGCCCCGACTAGCGGTTTTCGATCAGAGGCTTTGCATTCCGGTCGATGAGGAGTTAACATCCGCAACCCTTAAAAACCGACGTCTTCAAGTGCTCTTTTGCCGCGAGGATGTTGACCCCGGTAATGAATGAAGGTAGCTCTGGATGCCAGCCGTCAAAGTAAAAGAGAACGAACCCTTCGACGTAGCTCTGCGTCGTTTCAAGCGCTCCTGCGAAAAAGCCGGTGTACTGGCTGAAGTTCGTAGCCGCGAATTTTACGAGAAGCCAACTTCTGAGCGTAAGCGCAAAGCAGCAGCCGCTGTTAAGCGTCACGCCAAGAAAGTACAGCGCGAACAGCGCCGCGCCGTTCGTCTGTACTAATACACAGACGTTCGTAGCAAGCTTCTGCCAAGCCCGGCCCTCAGCCGGGCTTATGGCATTTGCGTAAAACGCTTGATGCTTCGCCGTCTACGCCGCAGATGCGACTCGGACAAACCTGCTTCACAGCGTCAGACCTGGCTCTTTTGCCAGCGGTGCACGTCTTTTCTGACGAGCCTTCCAAGGCTACTGACGAGCACACCCACTGATTCCTCTTACGACGATCAGCCCAAGGCACCTGCTTGCGTGCCCGCTTATTGAGCTATCCGAGGCCATCAATTGGCCGTAGCGGATTTTCAGCGCAACACTTTCAAATAGTCGAATACTGAATGGTACTAACGTCAGTGGATTTTCGGCAGATACACTTCCCGACAGCGATTACGCAGACGACACCGGTCGAGCCACATATAAGTGTGCCTCAAGCAACGACCCGCGTTCGTTCGCCGTTCGTTTTGGATCCGTTTCAGCGCAGATGACGAGAACGCCATGGCCGGGCTAATTCCCCAGAGCTTCATTGACGACCTTCTGAACCGCACCGACATCGTCGATGTGGTCAGCTCGCGCCTGCAAATGAAAAAAGCCGGCAAGAACTACACCGCCTGCTGCCCGTTCCACAAAGAGAAAACCCCATCTTTCAGCGTCAGCCCCGACAAACAGTTCTACTACTGCTTCGGCTGCGGCGCTGGCGGTAACGCCCTCGGCTTCATGATGGACCACGACAACCTGGATTTCGTCCAGGCCGTCGAAGAACTGGCCAAAGCCGCCGGCATGGAAATCCCCCGCGAAGAAAGCGGCCGACCGCACAAACCGCGGCAGCCGACCGATTCGCCGCTGTACCCGCTGCTCACTGCCGCCGCCGACTTTTACCGGCAGGCGCTGAAAAGCCACCCATCGCGCAAAGCTGCCGTGGATTATTTGAAAGGCCGCGGCCTGACGGGCGAAATCGCCCGGGACTTCGGCCTCGGCTTCGCCCCGCCCGGCTGGGACAATCTGTTCAAGCACTTGAGCAGCGACACCCTGCAACAGAAAGCCATGGTCGATGCCGGCCTGCTGATCGAGAACGCCGAAACCGGCAAACGCTATGACCGCTTTCGCGATCGCGTGATGTTCCCGATCCGCGACAGCCGCGGGCGCATCATTGCCTTCGGTGGCCGCGTACTGGGCGACGACAAACCGAAATACCTGAACTCACCGGAAACCCCGGTATTCCATAAAGGCCAGGAGCTCTACGGCCTTTATGAAGCACGCAAGAACAACCGCAACCTCGACGAAATTATCGTCGTCGAAGGCTACATGGACGTCATCGCCCTCGCCCAGCAAGGCCTGCGCAATGCCGTCGCGACACTGGGCACCGCAACCAGCGAAGAGCACTTGAAGCGACTGTTTCGCGTCGTGCCCAATGTTTTGTTCTGTTTCGACGGCGACCAGGCTGGCCGCAACGCTGCATGGCGAGCACTGGAAGCGGCGCTGCCGTGCCTGCAGGACGGTCGGCGTGCACGCTTCCTGTTCCTGCCCGAGGGCGAAGACCCGGATACGCTGGTCCGCTCCGAAGGCACAGATGCCTTCCGCGCGCGGATCAATCAGCACGCACAACCGCTAGCCGATTATTTCTTTGAGCAACTGACCGCCGAATCAGACCCGCGCTCGCTCGAAGGCAAGGCCCATATGGCCACCCTCGCAGCACCGCTGATCGATAAAGTGCCGGGCGCCAACCTGCGCATCCTGATGCGTCAACGTTTGACCGAAATCACCGGCCTGACTGGCGAAGCCGTCAGCCAGCTGGTGCACAGCGCTCCTCAGGACGCGCCGCCGACCTACGATCCGGGCATGGATTACGACGCCATGCCGGACTACAGCGACTACAGTCAGCCTCAAGCGCAAGACATGTACGCGCCGCAGCAGGAATGGACGCCAAAGAAACCCGGCGCCGGCGGCAAGAAGTGGGACAAGAAACCCTGGGACAAGAATGGCAAGCGTGGCGGTGATCGTGATCAACCGAGTGCCCCGCGCACGCCGATTGCCGTCGAAGCACCAACACTGATCGCATTGCGCACGCTCATTCATCACCCGGACTTGGCCGGCAAGGTAGAAACCGCCGACCACTTCGCCAATGAGAGCAACACTTACGCTCAGTTGCTGGTGGCCCTGATCGGAGCAGTGCAAAAAAATCCTAAGCTAAACTCAATTCAGCTAATGGCCCGTTGGCACGGGACCGAACAGGGGCGTTTGCTCAAGGCATTAGCGGAAAAGGAATGGCTGATTGACGGTGACAACCTTGAACAACAGTTTTTAGACACCATTACTAGGTTATCCGCCTCTCAACACACGGATAGCCTGGAAGAACTAATCAGAAAAGCAAGGCAGCCAGGACTGACCGCGGAGGAAGCAAATCAGATCGCAAATCAGATGCGCGACCTATTAAAACGCAATATGGCTGTATCAACCCCGACCTCAACTGGCGCGTGAGGTCATAGCTCAGGTATAATCCTCGGCTTGTTTTTTGCCCGCCAAGACCTTCAGTGGATAGGGTGTTATGTCCGGAAAAGCGCAACAGCAGTCTCGTATCAAAGAGTTGATCACACTTGGTCGTGAGCAGGGTTACCTGACTTACGCGGAGGTCAACGACCACCTGCCGGAGGATATTTCAGATCCGGAACAGGTGGAAGACATCATCCGCATGATCAACGACATGGGGATCAACGTATTCGAGGTTGCGCCAGATAAGGATTCCCTTATGCTGGCCGACGCCGATACTGACGAAGCCGCGGCCGAAGAGGCAGCAGCAGCGTTGGCAGCGGTCGAGACCGACATTGGTCGCACCACCGACCCAGTGCGCATGTACATGCGTGAAATGGGTACGGTAGAGCTCCTCACTCGTGAAGGCGAAATTGAAATCGCCAAGCGTATTGAAGAGGGCATCCGTGAAGTGATGGGCGCAATTGCGCACTTCCCTGGCACGGTTGACCACATTCTGTCCGAATACACTCGCGTCACCACCGAAGGTGGCCGCCTGTCCGACGTCCTGAGCGGTTATATCGACCCGGACGACGGCATTGCGCCGCCTGCAGCCGAAGTGCCGCCGCCTGTCGATCCGAAAGCCGTGAAAGCGGATGACGACACCGACGACGAAGAAGCTGAAGCCAGCACCGACGACGAAGAAGAAGCCGAAAGCGGTCCGGATCCGGTCATCGCAGCACAGCGTTTTGGCGCTGTCTCCGATCAGATGGAAATCACCCGCAAGGCGCTGAAGAAGCACGGTCGTGGCAACAAGGCGGCAATTGCCGAACTGGTGCTGCTGGCTGAGCTGTTCATGCCGATCAAACTGGTGCCGAAGCAATTCGAAGGCCTGGTCGAGCGTGTTCGCAGTGCCCTGGATCGTCTGCGTCAGCAAGAGCGCGCGATCATGCAGCTCTGTGTTCGTGATGCGCGCATGCCGCGTGCCGATTTCCTGCGCCAGTTCCCGGGCAACGAAGTCGACGAAAGCTGGTCCGACGGCTTGGCTAGAGGCAAAGGCAAATACGCCGAAGCCATTGGTCGCCTGCAACCGGACATCATTCGTTGCCAGCAAAAGCTGATCGCGCTGCAAACCGAAACCGGTTTGACGATTGCCGAGATCAAGGACATCAACCGTCGCATGTCGATCGGTGAGGCCAAGGCCCGCCGCGCGAAGAAAGAGATGGTTGAAGCGAACTTGCGTCTGGTGATCTCCATCGCCAAGAAGTACACCAACCGTGGCCTGCAATTCCTCGATCTGATCCAGGAAGGCAACATCGGTTTGATGAAAGCGGTAGACAAGTTCGAATACCGCCGCGGTTACAAATTCTCGACTTATGCCACCTGGTGGATCCGTCAGGCGATCACTCGCTCGATCGCCGACCAGGCCCGCACCATCCGTATTCCGGTGCACATGATCGAGACGATCAACAAGCTCAACCGTATTTCCCGGCAGATGTTGCAGGAAATGGGTCGCGAACCGACCCCGGAAGAGCTGGGCGAACGCATGGAAATGCCTGAGGACAAGATCCGCAAGGTATTGAAGATCGCTAAAGAGCCGATCTCCATGGAAACCCCGATCGGTGATGACGAAGACTCCCATTTGGGTGACTTCATCGAAGACTCGACCATGCAGTCGCCAATCGATGTTGCTACCGTTGAGAGCCTTAAAGAAGCGACTCGCGAAGTTCTGTCCGGCCTCACTGCCCGTGAAGCCAAGGTTCTGCGCATGCGCTTCGGTATCGACATGAATACCGACCACACCCTCGAGGAGGTTGGTAAGCAGTTCGACGTGACCCGTGAACGGATTCGTCAGATCGAAGCCAAGGCGCTGCGCAAGCTGCGCCACCCGACGAGAAGCGAGCATTTGCGCTCCTTCCTCGACGAGTGATCACAGAACCCCCGGCCCAGGCCGGGGGTTTTGCTTTTTGCAGATAAAATCCCCCGCAATACCCCCCCGCCGAATTGCCCGTCTACACTCGAAACATTCCCCCCGAGCCATAACGAGACCGTTATGCCCAGATTGTCGACCGTGCTTTTTTTGCTGTCGCTGATGACCTGGACCGCAACGGCTGGCGCGCTGACTCTCACCGACGAAGAACGTAGCTGGCTGGCGGCTCACCCGGACTCGCGTCTGGGCGTCGATGCGTCTTGGCCACCCTTCGAGTTCCGCGACGAGCAGAACCGTTATCAGGGCCTGGCTGCGGATTATATAAACGTGATCCGCCAACGCCTGGATATCAAGCTCACGCCCATCGAGCCGGTGAGCTGGACGGTGGTCCTGGAACAGGTCAAACAGGGCAAGCTGGATTTGCTGCCGGGCATCATGTCGACGCCAGAACGCCAGACCTACCTGTCATTCACCCGCCCCTACCTGGATTTTCCGATTGTCATCCTCGCCCATGTCGGCGGTGCCCAGCCGCGCAAAATCGAGGACCTGTACGGCCTGAAAATCGCCGTGGTGGAAAACTATGCGCCCCATGAACTGTTGCGCACCCATCACCCGGACCTGAATCTGGTGGCGATGCCCAACGTCAGCTCGGCGTTGCAGGCGTTGGCCACCGATGAAGTGGATGCCGTGGTCGGCGATCTGGCCTCCAGCGTCTGGAGCCTGCGTCAGCTCAAGCTCGACGGGCTCTATGTCAGCGGCGAGACGCCCTATCGCTATCAATTGGCGATGGCAGTGCCGCAGAAAAACAAAATGCTCGTCGGCATCATCGACAAAGTCCTGGCGGACATGAGTTCGAGTGAAATCAGCACCATCCAAGAGCATTGGGTGGGTAACGTCCTCGATCATCGGACTTTCTGGTCCGACTTGCTGGTTTACGGCTTGCCGGGCCTGCTGTTGCTGATGATCGTTCTGGCAATGGTCATCCGGATTAACCGCCGACTGAGTTCGGAAATTGCTCGACGGATCGATCTGGAGCAGGAACTGCGTAGCAGCGAATACCACTATCGCGGGCTGGTGGAGAGTCTGTCCGCCATTGCCTGGGAAGCGCGAATCAGCGATTTCACCTACAGCTACGTGTCGCCCCACGCCGAAGACCTGCTCGGCTATCCCCTGTCCCATTGGCTGATCCCGGGATTCTGGCGCAACATCATCCACCCCGCCGACCTGACCCGCGCCCAGACCTTTTGCGATCACGAAGTGCTGGCCGGTCGCGATCACAGCGTCGATTACCGAGTCATCACCGCCGACGGTCGCTGTCTGTGGGTACGCGATATCGTCAGCCTGATCGAGCACGGCCATGAGCCGGTGCTGCGCGGGCTGATGATCGACATCAGCGATGCCAAGCGCACCGAAGAGGCATTGCGCCTGTCGGAACAGAAATTCGCCTCGGTGTTCCAGCAATGCCCGGACATCCTGGTGATTGCGCGGCTTTCCGATGGCTGCCTGCTGGAGGTCAACGAAGCGTTTGAAGAACAGATCGGGCTCAAAGCCGTGGACGTCATCGGCCAGACCGCCACCGATTTGAATATCTGGGGAATTCCAGGGGTCGGCCCAGGTTTGCTGCAGCGGTTGCAGGCCGGCAGTATCCGCAATCTGGAAATGCCCTTTCGCCGCAACAACGGCCAGGTGTTTACCGGCCTGATTTCCGCCGAGCCGTTCGATCTCGACACCACGCCCGCTCTGGTCGTGGTGGTGCGCGACATCAGTCAGCTCAAGGAAACCCAACAACAGCTGCAAACTTCCGAGGAGAAGTTCGCCAAAGCCTTCCACGCCTCGCCTGACGGCTTGCTGCTGTCCCGGCAGAGTGATGGCCTGCTACTGGAGGTCAACGAGGGCTTCAGCCGCATTACGGGCTTCAACAGCGCGATGTCAGTGGATCGTTCGGCGCTGGACCTGGGCATCTGGGTCAATCTGAACGAACGCAAACAGATGCTCGATTTGCTGCACCGGGACGGCTTCGTACGGGACTTCACCTGCCATATTCGCCGCAATGACGGGCAAATCCGCCTCTGCGAGGTGTCGAGCCGTCCGCTGCCGATTGGCGATGAAGATTGCATGCTGACCATCGCCCGGGACATCACCGAGCGGCACTTGATGCAGGAAAAACTGCAACAGGCCGCCACCGTGTTCGAGAGCACCGCAGAAGGCGTGTTGATCACCGACACCCAACAGCACATCAGCGCGGTCAACCGCGCGTTTACCGAAATCACCGGTTACAGCGAGAGCGAAGCTCTGGGCCACACTCCTCGCTTGCTCGCCTCGGGCCTGCATGACAGCGCGTTCTATGCGGCGATGTGGCATCAATTGACCGATGAAGGACACTGGCAAGGCGAGATCTCCAACCGGCGCAAAAACGGTGAGCTCTATCCGAGCTGGCTGACCATCAGCGCCGTGCGCAACCGCGACAAGTTCATCACCCACTTTGTCGCCGTGTTCGCCGATATCTCCAGCCTCAAGCACGCCCAGGCCAAGCTCGACTATCAGGCCCACCACGATCCGCTCACCGGTCTGCCGAACCGCACACTGTTCGAAAGCCGACTGCTGACTGCGCTTAACAACCAGCAGGAAAACGGTGGCCAGGGTGCAGTGCTGTTTCTCGACCTGGACCGCTTCAAGCACATTAATGACAGTCTTGGTCACCCGGTCGGCGATCTGCTGCTCAAGGGCATCGCCGTACGCCTGAAAGAGCAACTGCGGGACATCGACACCGTGGCGCGCCTCGGTGGCGACGAGTTCATCATCCTGCTACCTGGCCTGCAGCAAGCCACCGATGCCGATCACATCGCCACCAAACTGCTCAATTGCTTTTCGGCGCCATTCCAGGCTGGCGAGCACGAGTTTTTCATCAGCGCCAGCATCGGTTCCAGCCTGTACCCCAAGGACGGCTGCGACGTTGCAACCCTGGTCAAAAACGCCGATGCGGCGATGTACCGCTCCAAGGCCAAGGGCCGCAACCGGGTCGAGAGCTACACCCGCGACCTCACCGCCCAAGCCAGCGAACGCGTGGCGCTGGAACACGAACTGCGCCGCGCCATCGAGCGCAATGAGCTGCACCTTTTCTATCAACCGAAAATCAGCCTCGACGATCATCGGCTGGTCGGCGCCGAAGCACTCATTCGCTGGCGTCACCCGACTTTCGGCGATGTCCCGCCGGAACATTTCATTCCCCTGGCCGAAGAAAACGGCATGATCCTGCAGATCGGCGACTGGGTGCTCGAGACCGCGTGCCGGCAGATGTTCGAATGGAATCAGCTCTACACAAGCCTCGGCCCGCTGTCAGTGAACCTTGCCGGAGCGCAACTGCGCCAACCGAACCTGCTTGGTCGCATCGAACAATTGCTCAAGGACAACCGTCTCAAACCCGGTTTTCTGCAACTGGAAATTACCGAAAACTTCATCATGAGCCAGGCTGAAGAAGCGCTGGCCGTGCTGCACCAACTCAAACGCCTGGGCGTGCAATTGGCGATCGACGACTTCGGCACCGGCTATTCATCCCTGAGCTACCTCAAACGCCTGCCGCTGGACATCCTCAAAATCGACCAGTCTTTCGTCCGCGGACTGCCGGACGATCCCCACGACGCGGCCATTGTGCGAGCCATCATCGCCCTCGGCCGCAGCATGCAATTCACCATCATCGCCGAGGGCGTCGAAACCCAGGCACAGCAAGAATTCCTCGCCACCGAAGGCTGCGAACAGATCCAGGGCTACATCGTCAGCCTGCCATTACCGCCCGAGGAATTCGCCGCGACGTTTCTTCGTATAGCCGTATCGGATTTTTCGGATAGCACAGCCGAGAAACCGTCGCTATAATCCGCGGCCTACTGAGGGCCTATAGCTCAGTTGGTTAGAGCAGGGGACTCATAATCCCTTGGTCGTAGGTTCGAGTCCTACTGGGCCCACCAAACAAAAAAGCCGCGTATTTACGCGGCTTTTTCGTGTCTGGCGTACTGGTTATTCCAAGCACTTTTTTCTTAAAAAGCAGCTGAAATGTCCAAAAAGTGTCCACATTGATTTGCCAATGAAATGATGTCATCCGCTGACACACACGTGAAATTGACAAACCAACCTTGAACTTTAGGATGGCTCAACCTATAAATACTATAGAAAACTAATGAGCCCTCTTCTCCCCTTTCCACTACCTAAAAATAAAGCTCTTGAAATCATCCGCGAGCTTTCGCAGGTATCGGCACGCATCTTCTATTCTCCCCACGCCAAGGCGCGGATGATTGAGCGGGGCGTAACCATGCCGGATGTAATGGACTGTCTAGGTAAAGGGCATATTACCGAGGGGCCGTTTCAGCAGCCTGGAGGTGACTGGAGATTTACCATTTCCTGGTTCAGAGCTGGGTCACCTCTCCAGATTGTCGGCGCGATCGACATTGATCACGACGGGACATTTCTCGTCATAGTGACCGCGATACAAAAGAAGGGATGAATTATATGTACCACTACGTAGAAAGCGGCCTGCCGAACGTATGGCTTAGCAACGGCTTCGTGGTGAAAGAGACCGCTTATGGCGAGTCTGTTGCCATCACAGATGTGAAAGGCCTACATGATGTAATAGGCAAGGCTATAGCCGGGAAACCTTCGGTGCTGACAGGCGCTGAGTTTAGATTTTTGAGAAAGGAACTTGGGCTATCTCAAGAAAGCCTCGCTGAAATCGTTGGTCTGACGAGTCAGGCCGTAGCCATCTGGGAAAAAACCGACAAAATCCCGATGGTGAACGATCGGTATTTGCGGGGACTTTATCTTGAGGCTAAAACTGGCGAAGCGGATCTGATGTCGGCTATCAATACCATCAACAAACTGGACCACGAACTCTACAAACTGAATCTCGAGTTTGAAGGTGAATGGCACAAAGCATGCGCATAAACCTGGACACGTAAAAAAGCCGCGTATAAACGCGGCTTTTTCTTACCTGCAATTCCCCCTTACTCAGGGCAACGCATACGCAATCACATAGTCCCCCCGATCCGACGACTGCCGCGCGCCACCCACGGTCAGCAAAATGTATTGCTTACCAGTCTTCGGCGAGACGTACGTCATCGGCCCCGACTGACTGCCCACCGGCAAACGCGACTTCCAGATCTCATTACCGTTGCCCGTATCGAAAGCACGCAGATAGAAATCCTGAGTCCCGGCGAAGAACAGCAGCCCCGACTGAGTTGCCAGCGAAGCGCCCAGGGTCGGCATGCCGATCGGGATCTGCAAGTGCATGCGAATCCCCAGCGGCCCGGTGTCTTGCACGGTGCCGACCGGAACCTGCCACATCAGTTTGTGGGTCTTGAGGTCGATGGCGGACATGGTGCCAAACGGTGGTTTCTGGCATGGGATGCCGGCGGCCGAGAGGAAGCGTTCGCGCATGGCGCCGAACGGTGTGCCCTCTTGCGGCACGACGCCCATTTCGATGCCGCTGGCCCCGGCGGCGATCTTGTTGCGCGGGATCATGTAGTTGGCCAGGCCCAGGCGCATGTCGTTGACGAACATGTAGTTGGTGTTCGGATCGACCGAGACGCTGCCCCAGTTCATGCCGCCCAGGGAGCCCGGGAATTGCAGCGCGCGATCAAGGCCCGGCGGCGTGTAGACGCCTTCGTGGCGCATGCCTTTGAACTGGATGCGGCACATCAACTGGTCGAACGGCGTGGCGCCCCACATGTCGGATTCGGTCAGGGTCTGGTTGCCGATTGACGGCATGTCCACCGAGAACGGCTGGGTCGGCGAGTAGCGTTCGCCGGGTACGTTGCCTTGAGGTACCGGGCGTTCTTCGACCCGCGCTATCGGCACACCGGTTTCGCGGTTGAGCAGGAAGATCTCGCCCTGTTTGGTGACTTGCGCCAAGGCTGGCTGGGTGCCGCCCTTGTCGTCCGGCACATCGTAGAGCAGCGGTTGCGCCGGCAGGTCGAAGTCCCAGAGATCGTGGTGAGTGGTCTGGAAGTGCCAGCGCACCTGACCGGTCTTCACGTCAATGGCGACGATGGACGAGTTCCACTTGTCATCGAAGGACGTGCGTTGGCCGCCGAAGAAGTCCGGGGTGGCGTTGCCGGTGGGCAGGTAGACCAGACCGAGTTTGGCGTCGTAGGACATGGCCGACCACACGTTCGGCGTACCACGGGTGTAGGTTTCGCCAGCCGGAGGGCGTTTGGTCGTGTTCGGGTTGCCCGGATCCCACGCCCATACCAGCTCGCCGCTGCGCACGTCGTAGGCACGCACCACGCCTGGCGGTTCGCCGGTGGAGTAGTTATCGGCCACGCGACCGCCGACGATCACCACATTGCCGGCGACCAGCGGGGTCGAGGTTTGCTGGTAGTAACCGGGTTTGACTTCGCCCATGTCGGTTTTCAGGTCGACGGTGCCTTTGTCACCGAAGTCTTCGCAGGGCTTGCCGGTGTCGGCATTGATGGCGATCAGGCGCGCATCGCCGGTCGGCAGAAACAGACGTTTCGCACAGGCGGTTGGCTGGTTATCCGCAGACACAGGGGTTTCGGAGTACCCCAGGCCACGGCAGCGTTGCCAGTTCGGCGCGGTGCCTTGGGGATCGAACTTCCAGCGCTGGGTGCCAGTGTCGGCGTCCAGGGCGAAGACTTTTCCGTAGGCGGTGCAGGTGTAGACCGTGTCACCGATTTGCAACGGGGTGTTCTGGTCTTCAGCGCCAGCGCCGGTGCTTTGCGGGATATCGCCGGTGTGGAAGGTCCAGGCCACCTGCAACTTGTCGATGTTGCCTTTGTTGATCTGGTCCAGCGCGGCGAAGCGATTACCGGCGGTGGTATTGCCCCAGTGAGCCCAGTCCTTCTGCTCGGTGCCCGGCGCGACCGGTGTTACCGCAGGTTCACTGCTGGCCTTGACCACATGGGTCGGCACAAACATGTAGGCCAGCGTGGCGACTACACCGACACCCAGAATACCGGCCAAGCCGTAAGCGCCACGCCCTGCCGTGGCGCCGGAAGCGCGCACCAGCGTCGGATAAATCAGCGCGATAACCAGGCCGATCACGGCGAACGTCAGTACCCGCGAAACCAGCGGCCAATACTCGAAACCGCTGTCCCACACCGCCCAGATCGCCGTCAGGATCAACGCCAGGCCATACAGCCAGGCACCTTGCGGCTTGCGCCGGGCAATCATCAGCCCGCAAATCAGCATCGCCAGGCCCATCAGCAGGAAGTACCAGCTCCCGCCCAACGTCACCAGGTAAGCACCGCCACCTGCCAGGCCGAGCCCGATCAACGCGATCAGGACACCCAGCCCCAACAGCAACCATTTGCTGCCGGCGGCAGCCCCAGAATTATTCATGTCGGAAGTTTTCCCCATTTGTGACAAGGGAGAAATGATGTACTACCTAGTTACTTATGGCAATTTGTCGCAGGCAAAATGTTCTGAACGGTACAAAACCAGGCTTAAATAACCGCCACGAGCGCTGTGTGGGATGTGTCTGTAACATGCTGCCCATTGATGCATGCCGCTGGAGAAGCCCCTTGCCTGACACTCGTCCACCCGTGCTCGACGAAATCGACCGCCAATTGATCGCGGCTTTGCAAATCAACGCCCGGGAAAGCGTAGCCATGCTCGCCCGGCAACTGGGTATCGCGCGCACCACAGTAACTTCGCGATTGTCGCGGCTGGAAAAAGCCAAGGTGATCACCGGTTACGGCGTGCGCCTCGGACAGCGTTTGGTCGATGGCGGCTTGCAGGCGTATGTCGGGATAACGGTGCAGCCACGCTCGGGCAAGGAAGTGTTGCGCCGATTGAGTGCGATGGCTCAGGTTCAGCAGTTGTGTGCGGTGAGTGGCGAATTTGATTATGTGGCGTGGTTGCGTACTGAGTCACCGGAGCAGCTGGATCAGTTGCTGGATCAGATTGGCAGCGTGGACGGAGTGGAGAAGACCACCACTTCGATCATCCTGAGTAGCAAGATTGATCGGGGGCAGCCGGTTTAGACACTGCTCATGTGGGAGCGGGCTTGCTCGCGAATGCGGTGGGTCAGCTAGCAGCAACGGTGACTGATACTCCCTCTTCGCGAGCAAGCCCGCTCCCACAATGGTCAGTGTGTAGCAACAGATCGTCATATTGATCAATCAAATAGCAAAACGACGACACATTGCGTCTTATTAACGTGTTCTACGCTCTCTAGAATGGCTGCCATCTTTTCCTATACTCAGACGCGCATCCTGCGTCGGGTCGCCAGCAAGGTCAGCCATGAACAAGAACAATCGCCATCCTGCAGACGGTAAGAAACCAGTCACCATTTTCGGCCCGGACTTTCCTTTCGCTTTCGACGACTGGATCGAGCACCCGGCCGGCCTGGGCAGCATTCCTGAGCATAATCACGGTGCCGAAGTGGCGATCGTCGGCGCAGGCATCGCCGGTTTGGTGGCGGCCTACGAGTTGATGAAGCTGGGCCTCAAACCCGTCGTCTACGAAGCCTCGAAGATGGGCGGTCGCCTGCGCTCCCAGGCGTTCAACGGGACCGATGGCATCGTCGCCGAATTGGGCGGGATGCGCTTCCCGGTGTCGTCTACCGCGTTCTACCACTACGTCGACAAACTCGGCCTGCAGACCAAGCCTTTTCCGAACCCGCTGACGCCCGCGTCGGGCAGCACGGTGATCGACATCGAAGGCAAAACCCATTACGCACAGAAACTGGCGGATCTTCCTGCACTGTTCCAGGAAGTGGCTGACGCCTGGGCGGATGCACTGGAAGCCGGTTCGCAATTCGCCGATATCCAGCAAGCGATCCGTGACCGTGACGTGCCGCGCCTCAAGGAATTGTGGAACACCCTGGTTCCGCTGTGGGACGACCGCACCTTCTACGACTTCGTCGCGACCTCCAAAGCCTTCGCCAAACTCTCGTTCCATCACCGCGAAGTGTTCGGTCAGGTCGGCTTCGGCACCGGCGGCTGGGATTCGGACTTCCCGAACTCGATGCTGGAAATTTTCCGGGTAGTGATGACCAACTGCGACGATCACCAGCACTTGGTCGTCGGTGGAGTCGAACAAGTCCCGCAAGGCATCTGGCGCCATGTGCCAGAACGCTGCGTGCACTGGCCCGAAGGCACCAGTCTCAAGTCTTTGCACCGAGGCGCGCCGCGCTCCGGGGTCAAAAAAATCGCCCACGCCGCTGACGGCCGTTTTGCGGTTACCGACAACAACGGTGACACCCGCGAATACGCCGCCGTACTGACCACCTGCCAGAGTTGGCTGCTGACCACCCAGATCGAATGCGACGAAACCCTGTTCTCGCAAAAGATGTGGATGGCCCTCGACCGTACCCGCTACATGCAGTCGTCGAAAACTTTCGTGATGGTCGACCGCCCATTCTGGAAAGACAAGGATCCGGAAACCGGCCGCGACCTGATGAGCATGACCCTCACCGATCGCCTGACTCGCGGCACTTACCTGTTCGACAACGGCGACGACAAGCCGGGCGTGATTTGCCTGTCGTATTCGTGGATGAGCGACGCGTTGAAAATGCTGCCGCACCCGGTGGAAAAACGCGTGAAGCTGGCGCTGGATTCGTTGAAGAAGATCTACCCGAAAGTCGATATCGCCGCGCGGATCATCGGCGACCCGATCACCGTGTCCTGGGAAGCCGACCCGCACTTCCTCGGTGCCTTCAAAGGCGCCCTGCCCGGCCATTACCGCTATAACCAGCGCATGTACGCGCACTTTATGCAGGACGACATGCCGGCCGAGCAACGCGGGATTTTCATCGCCGGCGACGACGTTTCGTGGACGCCAGCGTGGGTTGAAGGCGCGGTGCAGACCTCGCTCAACGCGGTGTGGGGCATCATGAAACACTTCGGCGGTGAAACTCACGCCGAGAACCCGGGTCCAGGAGATGTGTTCAACGAGATCGGTCCGATCGCCCTGCCCGAGTAAGAGGAATCCGAAATGCGCGTAGCCCTTTACCAATGTCCACCGCTGCCCCTGGACGTCGCCGGCAATCTGCAACGCCTGCATCAACTGGCGCTGGAAGCCAAAGGCGCCGATTTGCTGGTGGTGCCGGAGATGTTCCTGACCGGCTACAACATCGGCGTCGACGCGGTCAGCGTCCTCGCCGAGGTGCATAACGGTGAATCGGCGCAGCAGATTGCGCGCATTGCCAAGACTGCCGGGATCGCCATTCTGTATGGCTACCCCGAGCGCACCGAAGACGGCCAGATCTACAACTCGGTGCAGTTGATCGATGCGAATGGCGAACGCCTGTGTAACTACCGCAAGACGCACCTGTTCGGTGATCTCGATCATTCGATGTTCAGCGCTGGCGGGGATGATTTCCCGCTGGTTGAGCTCAATGGCTGGAAGCTGGGTTTCCTGATCTGCTACGACATGGAGTTCCCGGAAAATGCTCGGCGCCTGGCCATGGCCGGTGCCGAACTGATCCTGGTGCCGACGGCGAACATGATTCCCTTCGATTTCGTCGCCGACGTCACCGTCCGTGCCCGAGCCTTCGAAAACCAGTGCTATGTGGCCTACGCCAACTACTGCGGCCATGAAGGCGAGATCCAGTATTGCGGCCAAAGCAGCATCGCCGCACCCGATGGCAGCCGCATCGCCCAGGCTGGTCTGGATGAAGCGTTGATTGTCGGCGAGCTGGATCGGCAGTTGATGGTCGATTCCCGCGCAGCCAATCGCTACCTGATTGACCGCAGGCCTGAGCTTTACGGCGCGCTGAACAAGCGCTGAGTCCCTGTTATCCGCTAGCATTAGCGCTTCTCTGTACTGGAAGTGCTCATGCCTGCGCTGAATCATCCCCGCCCCCACACTGAAACCCTGGCCAACGGCCTGCGGGTGACGCTGCGCCATGCCCCCGATTTGAAGCGCAGTGCTGCGGCGTTGCGGGTGGCTGCCGGCAGTCATGACGTGCCTCTGGCGTGGCCCGGCCTCGCGCATTTTATCGAGCATCTGCTATTTCTCGGCACCGAGCGTTTTCCTTCCGGCCAAGGGCTGATGGCTTACGTCCAGGGGCACGGCGGGCAAGTGAATGCACGCACCAGCGAGCGCACCACGGATTTCTTTTTTGAGTTGCCGCCGCAGACATTGGCCGGTGGGTTGGAGCGTCTGTCAGACATGCTCGCTCACCCGCGTATGAATCTGGACGATCAATTGCGGGAACGGGAGGTTTTGCAGGCCGAATTTGTGGCCTGGTCCCAGGATGCGGCAGCGCAACAGCAACTGGCGCTGTTCAATGGGTTAGCGGCGGCGCACCCGTTGCGGGCGTTTCATGCCGGCAATCGCGACAGTCTGCCGGTGCCGCAACCTGAGTTTCAGCAGGCGTTGAAAGACTTCTATCAGCGGTTTTATCAGACCGGGCAGATGACCTTGAGCCTGGCGGGCCCGCAAACCATTGATGAACTCAGGACGATGGCAGAGGCGTTCTCCGCCGCTATTGCCATAGCTGAAAAAGCCCCTCAGGCAATTCCCACAGCGTTAATGGATTCTTCCGACAATAGTTATCAACAGGTCAGCGAATCGCGCCTGGATCTGCTGTTCACGTTCGAAGCGCTCCCAGAGTCGTCTCCTGAAGCGTTGGCGTTCTTGTGCCATTGGTTGAACGCCGCGAAACCCGGTGGCTTGTTGGATAAGCTGCAAAAACGCGGACTGGCAGGCAGCCTGAAAGCCGCGCCGCTGTATCAGTTCGCCGGGCAAACCTTGTTGCACATCGAATTCAAGTTGCTCGCCAACGCAACGCCTGCCGCCATCCGTGAGCAACTGATGGATTGGCTGGAGTTCTTTGCCGCCCAACAAAACTGGAGCGGTTTACGCGAAGAGTACGCAGCCCTGTTGCAACGCCAACAGCAAGTCAGCGGCGCTTTGCAATTGGCTCAGCGAGACACCGAACAACTCGGAACCGAGCTATCCGAACAAGGTGTCGCTGCCCTCAAGGACATCCTGAAACAAATCGGCGCTGTGGATAACTTCAGCGGCGAATGGCAATTGCCGGCACCCAACCCGTTTTTGCGTTCCGAGGCGCCCGCCGCCAATGCCGGATTGATTCGTGGCCAGACCAGCGCCCACCGTGGCCTGCGCACGTTTGCCCAGGATCGATCGCGCGGTCGTCGTGAACGCTCGTCAATGCAATTCAGCACCGCGCTGCCGGGCAACACCGATGAAGGCGCGATTTATCTGCGCTGGCGCCTGGATTCGGCGCCGGATAGCCGGCTGCAATCGAGCCTGGAAAACCATCTCCAGCCATTGCGCGAAGATGCTCGTCAGGCCGGTGTGGACTTTTCCTTCAGCGCAGCGGGCAATGAATGGCTGCTGAAGATGACCGGTCTGCAAGAGCCAATGCCGACTGTCCTCGAACACGCGCTGACCGCTCTGACAAAGATTGATGCTGATTTCCCACAAACAGAACCGAAAAGCCCTGCATTGATACCGATTCGGCAGCTACTCAAAGTGCTGCCTGAGCGTTGTCTAGAAAACTCCGCCGTTTCAGCCGACCTGCCACAGCTCTGGTCGAATGCCGGTTGGGATGGCCTGGCAATCGGCCTGTCCGCCCAGACCCAAGCGGCCATGGGTGTAGCGCTGAGTCGTATCCCCGGTGTTGCGGACAATCAACTGACACCGCCGCCCTCAATCAACTCACAGCATGTGTGGAACACCGTCGACACCGGCTCTAGCGAACACGCGCTGCTGCTGTTCTGTCCGACCGCCACTCAGGAAATCTCCGACGAGGCTGAGTGGCGCCTGCTCGCCCATTTAATCCAGACACCGTTCTACCAGCGCCTGCGGGTCGAGCTGCAACTGGGTTATGCGGTGTTCAGCGGACTACGCCAGATAAACGGCCAGACCGGGTTGCTGTTTGGCGTGCAATCCCCGAGCGTTGCCGCCGCGGATCTGCTGGAACACATCCAGCACTTCCTCAACGAACTGGGCGATCTGATTCAAGGCCTCGACGACGCGACGTACCTGGCACAGCGACAAGCCCTCGCTGATCAATTCGACAACCACGCCCTGCCCAACGTCCAGGCCGCCGAACTGCTCTGGCAGGCCAAACTCGCCGGCCACTCGTCGGATTACCTGACGCAACTTCCTGAAGCAATTTTAAAGATCGACCGCCAGGTACTGCTCGCCGCCGCGCAACGGCTGAACAACGCCGAAGGTGGCTGGCGCGGCCTGGCCAGCGAGGCTTGTCCGGGTGCGCCTTGGCAAGGGGCGAAATGATCATTACCGAGGCTGCAATTAGCTTTCTCAAAGTTTCACGGGCAACGGCTCTGTAATTTTGAGTAACATAGCCACCTAACTATCTGAACATCTCCGGCTGGAGGTGGACTATATGTATAGGTCTCAACTGTCCCATCCACCTGAAAGGAGCACTCTTATGTCCTGGTCCAAACCTGCTTACACCGACCTGCGTATCGGCTTTGAAGTCACCATGTACTTCGCAAGCCGCTAAGTTTGTCTTGTCGTACAGCGCCTCGGTCTGCCGGGGCGTTTTTATTTTCAGCGTTCAAAATGATGGAGCGGCCATGTTTGTCCAGATTCTAGGTTCCGCCGCCGGCGGTGGTTTCCCGCAGTGGAATTGCAACTGCGTGAACTGCGCAGGCTTTCGCGACGGCAGCCTGAATGCCAAGGCGCGTACCCAATCTTCCATCGCGATTTCCGATGATGGCGTGAACTGGGTGCTGTGCAACGCTTCGCCGGACATCCGCGCCCAACTCCAGAGCTTCACCCCGATGCAACCGGGCCGCGCCCTGCGCGACACCGGCATCAGCGCGATCATCCTGATGGACAGCCAGATCGACCACACCACCGGTCTGCTCAGCCTGCGTGAAGGTTGCCCGCATCAAGTCTGGTGCACCGACATGGTCCACGAAGACCTGAGCACCGGTTTTCCGCTGTTCACCATGCTGACTCACTGGAACGGTGGGCTGAACTGGAACCGCATCGAACTCGACCAGAGTTTCAGCATCCCGGCCTGCCCGAACCTGCGTTTCACTCCGCTGCCATTGCGCAGCGCCGCCCCTCCCTATTCGCCACACCGCTTCGACCCGCACCCGGGCGACAACATCGGCCTGATCGTCGAAGATCTGAGCACCGGCGGTAAACTGTTTTACGCACCGGGCTTGGGCAAAGTCGACGCACCGTTGCTGGAGATCATGGCCAGCAGCGATTGCCTTCTGGTGGACGGCACGATGTGGGATGACGATGAAATGCAGCGCCGTGGCGTCGGCACCCGCACCGGTCGGGAGATGGGCCATCTGGCGCAGAACGGCCCCGGCGGCATGCTGGAAGTGCTGGAACAACTGCCCGAGCAGCGCAAAGTACTTATCCACATCAACAACACCAACCCGATTCTCGATGAGAATTCGCCGGAGCGGGCGGAGCTGGTTCGGCGCAATGTTGAGGTAGCGTATGACGGCATGGGTATTGTGTTGTAGCTAATGGCCTCTTCGCGGGCAAGCCTCGCTCCTACACTTGGAACGCATTCCCATGTAGGAGCGAGGCTTGCCCGCGAAGGCTTCAGATCAGACACCAACGAATTAACCGGTCGTACCCGGAGAACCGAAATGACTGACACCGCAATGTCCTCCACCGAGTTCGAAGCCGCTCTGCGCGCCAAAGGCGCCTATTACCACATCTACCACCCGTACCACGTGGCGATGTACGAAGGCCGGGCGACTCGCGAGCAAATCCAGGGCTGGGTCGCCAACCGCTTCTACTATCAGGTGAACATCCCCCTGAAAGACGCCGCGATCCTCGCCAACTGCCCGGACCGCGAGATCCGTCGCGAGTGGATTCAGCGTTTGCTGGACCATGACGGCGCCCCTGGCGAAGACGGCGGCATCGAAGCCTGGTTGCGTCTGGGCCAAGCCGTTGGCCTCGATCCGGATCAGTTGCGCTCCCAGGAACTAGTGCTGCCCGGCGTGCGTTTCGCCGTGGACGCCTACGTCAATTTCGCCCGTCGGGCCAGTTGGCAGGAAGCCGCCAGCAGCTCGCTGACCGAACTGTTCGCACCGCAGATCCACCAATCGCGCCTCGACAGTTGGCCGCAGCATTACCCGTGGATCGACCCAACCGGTTACGAGTATTTCCGCACGCGTCTGGGTCAGGCCCGTCGCGATGTCGAGCACGGACTGGCGATCACCTTGCAGCACTACACGACGCGGGAAGGCCAAGAGCGCATGCTGGAAATTCTCCAGTTCAAACTGGATATTCTTTGGAGCATGCTCGATGCCATGACCATGGCCTACGAGCTGAATCGCCCGCCGTATCACAGCGTGACCGAGCAACGGGTCTGGCATAAAGGAATCACCTTATGAGTTTCGATCGCAGCAAGACCCCAACCTGGCGTACCGGCTACCGCTTCCAGTACGAACCGGCGCAAAAAGGACACGTGCTGCTGTACCCGGAAGGCATGATTAAACTCAATGAAAGCGCCGCGCTGATCGGCGGTTTGATCGATGGCGAGCGAGATGTCACGGCAATCATCGCCGCACTCGATGCGCAGTTCCCCAGCGTGCCGGAGCTCGCTGAAGACATCGAGCAATTCATGGAGGTCGCCCGTGCTCAGCACTGGATCGAACTTGCCTGATTCTGTGTCGGACAAGTTACCGCCAAAACCGGAAATCGGCCTGCCGCTGTGGCTGCTGGCCGAGCTGACCTATCGCTGCCCGCTGCAATGCCCGTACTGCTCCAATCCGCTGGATTTCGCCGAGCAAGGCAAAGAACTCAGCACCGAGCAGTGGATCAAGGTGTTCCGCGAAGCGCGGGAGATGGGCGCGGCGCAGTTGGGCTTCTCCGGCGGCGAACCGCTGGTGCGCCAGGACCTCGCCGAGCTGATTGCAGAGGCGCGCAAGCTGGGTTTCTACACCAACCTGATCACCTCCGGCATCGGCCTCACCGAACAAAAAATCAGCGACTTCAAGAAGGCTGGCCTGGACCATATCCAGATCAGTTTCCAAGCCAGCGACGAACAGGTGAATAACCTGCTGGCCGGCTCGAAAAAAGCCTTCGCCCAGAAGCTGGAAATGGCCCGCGCAGTGAAGGCCCACGGTTATCCGATGGTGCTGAACTTCGTGACCCATCGGCACAATATCGACAAGATCGACCGGATTATCGAGCTGTGTATCGCCCTTGAAGCGGACTTTGTCGAACTCGCGACATGCCAGTTTTACGGTTGGGCGCAGCTCAATCGTGTCGGCCTGTTGCCGACCAAGGAACAACTGGTCAACGCCGAACGTGTGACCAATGAATACCGCGCCAAACTGGAAGCCGAAGGGCATCCGTGCAAGTTGATTTTTGTGACACCGGACTACTACGAAGAACGCCCGAAAGCCTGCATGAATGGCTGGGGCAGTATTTTTCTGACAGTCACGCCGGACGGAACCGCCCTGCCCTGTCACGGTGCCCGACAGATGCCGGTACAGTTTCCCAATGTGCGCGACCACAGCATGCAGCACATCTGGTACGACTCGTTTGGCTTCAACCGCTTTCGCGGTTACGACTGGATGCCCGAGCCGTGCCGCTCCTGCGATGAAAAAGAGAAGGACTTCGGTGGCTGTCGCTGCCAGGCGTTCATGCTCACCGGCGACGCCAGCAATGCCGACCCTGTGTGCAGCAAATCGGAACATCACGGCGTGATTCTAAAGGCCCGCGAAGAAGCCGAGCACGCGACCCAAACCATCGAACAATTGGCCTTTCGCAATGAACGAAACTCACGCCTCATCGCCAAAAGCTGAACCCTTCAGCGCCATCAAGGCCGTCGCGGCCGGCATCGACTTTGCCGAGCTGCTGGCCGGTCGTCATGGCCTGTTCTGGAACGAATACCGTCCCGAGGACGCCGCTTGCCGGATCTGGCACTGGCGCGATGGTCAGGCCACATGCCTGACGCCGCCGGGGTTCAGTGCGCGCAGCCGCGTGTACGAATATGGCGGCGGAGCGTTTTGTCTGACGGATGACGGGATTGTTTTCGTCAACGAGGCGGACCAGCAGCTGTATCGAAAATCGCTGAAGGGTGAGACGCCTGAAGTGCTGACGTCGAGTGACTGCCGTTACGGTGATCTGCAGTTTGCTAATGGTCAGGTATTGGCGGTTGAAGAAAACCAGGATCAGCATCGGTTGGTGGCCATTGACCTGGTGGACGGCACCCGGCATTTGCTGGCGGAAGGTGCGGATTTTTACGCGGCGCCAACGCTCAGTCCGGACGCTCGACGCCTGGCCTGGATCGAGTGGAGCCGGCCAGATCAGCCTTGGACCGCGACCCGTTTGATGGTTGCCGAGCGCCAAGTCTCGGGGAGTTTCGGCAAGCCTCGCTGCGTGGCGGGTGATGGGGTTCAAGAATCGCTGCAACAACCTCGTTTCGATGAGCGTGGTCGCTTGTATTGCCTGACGGATCGCGGCGGCTTTTGGCAGCCGTGGGTGGAATCCGCCGAGGGACTGAGCCCACTGGCCAGCGCTGCGGCCGATCACGGTCCCGCGCCATGGCAACTCGGTGGCAGCACGTGGTTGCCGCTTGGTGACGATCGTTATCTGGCGAGCTGGACTGAAGGTGGGTTTGGCCGACTGGGTCTTTGCGGCGGCACACCTGAGGATTTCACCGGGGACTACAGCCGTTTCCGGAGTCTCGCGCTGGATGAACAGTTTATTTACTGCATCGCAGGCTCGCCGGTCAGTTCCTCGGCAGTAATTGCCATCGACCGCAATACGCGGCAAGTCAAGATTCTGGCCGGCGGTATCGCACCGCTGCCCGCCGAACAAATCAGTCGCCCGCAAACTCTTCGCTACCCCAGTGGTTCGGGCGAAGCCCACGGCTTCTTCTACCCGGCGATGACCGGTGCGGCGAAACCGCCGCTGGTGGTGTTCATCCACGGCGGCCCGACCTCGGCCTGCTACCCGATGCTCGACCCGCGCATCCAGTATTGGGCGCAACGGGGCTTTGCCGTGGCCGACCTCAACTATCGCGGCAGCAGCGGCTACGGTCGGGATTATCGCCAGGCGCTGCACTTGAGCTGGGGCGACGTAGATGTGGAAGATGCTTGCGCGGTGGTCACTTACCTCGCCGAACGTGGCCTGATCGACGGTGACAAAGCCTTCATTCGCGGTGGCAGCGCTGGTGGCTACACAACGCTTTGCGCACTGGCCTTTCACAAGGTCTTCCGCGCCGGGGCCAGCCTGTATGGCGTCAGTGATCCGGTTGCACTGGCCAGAGCCACGCACAAATTTGAAGGCGACTATCTGGACTGGTTGATCGGCGATCCGGAGCAGGATGCCGAGCGTTACGCCGCACGCACGCCGCTATTGCACGCGAGCAACATCTCGGTGCCGGTGATCTTCTTTCAAGGCGAGCTGGACGCAGTGGTGGTGCCGCAGCAAACCCGCGACATGGTCACGGCGCTGGAGGACAACGGCATTCTGGTTGAGGCCCATTATTACGCGGACGAGCGTCATGGGTTTCGCAAGGCGAGTAACCAGGCGCATGCGCTGGAGCAGGAGTGGTTGTTTTATCGGCGGGTGATGGAATTGGCGGACTGAAGACTGCAATCAGAACAGAAGTTGCGGCGCCTCATTCGCGAGCAAGCCCGCTCCCACATTGGATCTGCGGTGGACGCAATTCCCTTGTAGGAGCGAGGCTTGCCCGCGAAAGCGATCTACCTGGCGCCGCGAACCTCAGCGCTTGGCAATGATATACACCGCATGCACGATCCCCGGAATGTAACCGCACAACGTCAGCAGAATATTCAGCCAGAACGCCCCGGCGAAACCGACTTGCAGAAACACACCCAGGGGCGGCAACAGAATGGCAATGATGATTCGAATAAAGTCCATGGGTCAGCTCCTGATTGATGATGGCTCGCACGAGCCATACAACCAATCGACCTGTGCCGTTCGTCAGGGTTCAGTGCAGATCTTCAGGCTAGTATCTCAAGACCGTATTTCTGAACGATGCTCAACAACTTCAGCGCCATACCGCTCGGGTGCTTATCCCCCGCTTCCCATTGCTTGACCGTCGAGGCACTGGTGTTCAGATAACGCGCAAATACCGGCTGGCTGACGTTATTGCTTTCGCGAAGCGCCTTGATCTGTTCCGCTGGGATTGCGTCGGGCACTTTTGCCAGGCAGGACTCATCGAATTCGCGCATTGTCGCTTTGCTGATTGCGCCAATGGCGAATAAGGCACTGGCTGATTCGTGTATTGATTCAAAAACTTCACTTTTGTATTTTTTACTCATGAGCTATCTCCACGAATTCTTTCGTATCCAGCAAACGCTGAACTTGCACATCGGTAAGTCCCGCGTAGTTCGTGCTATTGCGTTTTTTACCCGTCCCTTCCTAAAAAGCCATCGATCCAGCCATCTCTCAAGCACCAAATGCCCTCTGGCAAAACGCAGAGACAAAAAAACGCCCCACGCCAAAAGAATCAGGCATGGGGCGATGCGTTATTACCGCGAGACGGTTCGGGGATTCATGTAGGACGGTTCTGATCAGACGGCAATCCCTTTGCGGCATTGCAGTTGCGCGGTGCGTACTCGGGAAAACGCTCGGGCCAGGCGCAGGAGCATTTCGTCGATGTTGGCTTTGCTGACGGTGAGGGCCGGGGTAAAGCGCAGGCAGTCGGGTTGCGGGGCGTTGAGCAGCAAGCCTTCGTGGAATGCGGCTTTGACTACCGCTTCTGCTGAATCGTCGGACAAGGTCAGCCCCCAGAGCAGCCCTTGTCCGCGCAGTTCACCGTGATCGTAACGATGGGCCAGTCGCCCGAGGCCTTCGCCAAGGTACTGACCGGTTTGCTGCACATGCTCAAGAAAGCCTTTGTCCTGCACGCTATCGAGAACGGCCAGGCCAGCAGCGGTCATCAGTGCATTGCCGTGATGGGTGCCGGTCATTTCGCCGATGTCGAAGCAGCAGGCTTTACCCCGGGCCAGCAACGCGGCCAGCGGCACGCCACCACCCAGGCCTTTGCCGAGGACGACGATATCGGCGCGCACGCCGTAGGATTGTTCCGCGAGCAAGCTGCCGCAGCGACCGATCCCGGTTTGGACTTCGTCGAGGATCAGCAGGATGCCCAGTTCACGACACAAGCGCTCGACGCCCTTGAGGTAGTGCTCGTCGGCCGGGATCACCCCGGCTTCGCTCTGGATCGGCTCGAGCATGATGGCGACGGTTTGCGCGTCCACGGCTGCATGCAAGGCGGGAAGGTCGTTGAACGGGACGTGACTGAAGCCCGGCAACTGCGGTTCGAATCGGTTGATCAGCGTCGAACTGTCCGACGCCGAAATCGTCCCGAGACTACGACCATGACAACCCTTGTTGGCCACGATGATCCGCGAAGCCCCGCCGCGATGCAGTTGGCCCCATTTGCGAGCCAGTTTGATCGCCGTGTCGCAGGCTTCGCTGCCACTATTGAGCAGGTACGCCTGGTCGCTGCCGGTGCTGGCACAGAGGCGTTCAGCGAGGTTTAGCAAGCCACGGTTATGCAGGCCGAAACCAGGATTGATCAGTGCCCGGGCCTGATCCGAGATCGCGTTAACCAGCACCGACGGGCTGTGCCCGAGGCTATTGGCCCCGCCACCCTGTGAAAAATCCAGATAAGCGCGGTCATCGCTGTCCCACAACCACGAGCCCTGGCCTCGGACAAAAATCTGCTGGGGCCGCTCGACGCTGGGCATCAGGCACTCACTGGAAAGATTGTCACTGCACGCCGGCAATGAAGCATCCATCACCAAGTCATCAAGACTGGGTGGATTACGCCGCAAACTGAACAGATTCATCACAAAAAGCCTCGTTTGAGATTTTTTGTCTTTCCTATGTAAACACCAACACGGTAATCGGTATTCATCGCGCTTTCCGGCCCTGTAAGCCTTGTGAATGCGGTTAGACTAGGCTCAGGCACGGCACTGAGCCATTTCGATTTCACAGCATTTTCGATAAGTGTTACTTATGGATTTCAAGCAACTGCGTTATTTCGTCGCGGTCTACGAAGAAGGCCATGTGGGCCGGGCCGCCGAGCGACTTTCGATCTCCCAACCCGCGTTGTCACAACAGATCCGGCACCTCGAACAGAACCTTGATGTGAGCCTGTTCGAACGCAGCAGCAAACGCCTGCTGCCAACGTTGGCGGCGCACACGCTGTACAACCACGCATTACCTCTGCTTGACGGTCTGCAACGGGCACGCGAAGCGCTGGGTAACTTCAAGGGCCAGGCGCTGCGCACGTTGGCTATCGGGGTTTTGCAGACGGTTCACACCAGCCTGGTGCCGCAGATGCTCGAACGAGTGCGCAAGGCGCAGCCGCATTTGGTGGTGCAGATCTATGAGCTCACCGGTATGGAAATCGAGCGACGCTTGCTCAACGGTTCTCTGGACATCGGCATCAGCTACCTGCCACCTCGTCAGCCGGGGCTGCATGGCGTGATGTTGTACGAAGATGAACTGACTCTTGTCATCCCGGCGGATCATCCGCTGCGCGAATTCAAGAAAGTCTCCATGAGTCAGGCGGCGGAGTTGCCGATGTTGCTGTTGGGCGAAGAGTTTCAGCTGCGGCAAATCTGGCAAGCGCAACTGGCCGGCCTGGGCCGACGCCCGCAGGTGCAGGCCGAACTGAATAACATGGCAGGGATTCTCGACAGTCTGCCTCATACCCGATTGGCTACGGTCCTGCCGGGGCGCTCGCAACAGGCGCATGGTAACTATGAACTGCTGTGGAAACCGCTGACCGAGCCGCGCGTGCCGCTCAAAGTAGGCTTGGTGTGTCGAGATGTGCAGCGACAACAGGCCTCGCTGGCCTTGTTGCAGACATTGCTGGAAGAAGTGCTGAATGGACCCGATGAGCGTTTGAAAGGCCCGGTAACAATGCCTTGATCACTTTTCTGCAGGCAAAAGAAAACCCCGCCGAAGCGGGGCTTTGCAGACTGTTTCCCTGACATCCATTTCACTCCGCCATCCTGGCAGAATCCTACGTGTCCGTGTTGTTGCTTTGCGCTTCCTGCGCGACGTCCATGTGAAGTAGATTAGCTCTGGATCCAATCCGCGCATATGGGAAAACAGCAGTACGTCATGTAAGAGAATGCTTACATAACGTTGACGGGTCAGAACTGCGATGCGTCCAGCAGGAACAGCGACTCACTACCGGCCTTCACCGATGCGCTCAACGAGTGAATACGCGGCAGCAGACGGGCGAAATAGAACCGCGCCGTACCGAGTTTGCTTGCGTAGAAATCGTCCTGCGCTTCTTTGCCAAAGGCTGCTTTGGCCATCAATGCCCACATGTAGGCGTAGGAAACGTATCCAAATACTTGCAGATATTCGACCGAAGCCGCGCCGATTTCATTCGGGTTGTTTTTCGCCCGGTCCAGCAGCCACGAAGTCAGCTCATCGAGGGTGGTCACCGCGTCATTCAACGGCTTGGTGAATTCCGCCAGGTCAGCACTGGCCGTTGCCGTGAAGTGACGAATTTCGTCGGCGAACAGGTTGTAGAACGCCCCGCCGCTGCCAACGATCTTGCGTCCTACAAGGTCCAGCGCCTGAATGCCGTTGGTGCCTTCGTAGATCTGGGTGATGCGCACGTCGCGCACCAGTTGCTCCTGGCCCCACTCACGGATGTAACCGTGGCCGCCGAACACTTGCTGACCGTGGACGGT
This sequence comes from Pseudomonas nunensis, assembly GCF_024296925.1. Taxonomy (NCBI): domain Bacteria; kingdom Pseudomonadati; phylum Pseudomonadota; class Gammaproteobacteria; order Pseudomonadales; family Pseudomonadaceae; genus Pseudomonas; species Pseudomonas nunensis. Next base: position 6,853,475 of record NZ_CP101125.1, on the reverse strand, counting down.
GGTTTCCAGCCCCAGGTCAGTCAGGAATGCCTTGGCCACTGGCGTCAGCAGCGCCACCAGATCTTCCGCACGCTTGCGGGTGGTCGCGTCTTCGCTGAACTTGGCGGTGTCGAGTTGCATCGCCACGTATGTCGAGAAGGCACGGCCGCCCTCGTTTGAGGCTTTCATGGTCAGCAACATGCGACGCACGTCCGGATGGACGATGATCGGGTCAGCGACTTTGTCTTTGTTCTGCGCGCCGGTCGGCGAACGGCTTTGCAGACGATCGCGCGCGTATTCGACGGCGTTCTGGTACGAGCGCTCGCCAGTGGCCAGGCCCTGGATACCGACGCCCAGACGCTCGTAGTTCATCATGGTGAACATCGCCGCCAGGCCTTTGTTCGGCTCGCCGACCAGGTAACCCACGGCTTCGTCGAAGTTCATCACGCAGGTCGCGGACGCCTGGATGCCCATTTTGTGTTCGATCGAACCGCAGTTCGCCGGGTTGCGCGCGCCCAGGCTGCCATCGGCATTGACCATGAACTTCGGCACCAGGAACAGCGAAATGCCTTTCGGCCCCGCTGGGGCGTCCGGCAGCTTAGCCAGCACCAGATGGATAATGTTCTCGGTCAGGTCGTGTTCACCGCCGGTGATGAAGATCTTGGTGCCGCTGACTTTGTAGGAACCGTCGGCCTGAGGTTCGGCCTTGGTGCGGATGATCCCCAGGTCTGTGCCGGCGTGAGGCTCGGTCAGGCACATGGAGCCGGCCCAAACGCCGGCGTACATGTTCGGCAGGTACGCGGCTTTCAGTTCGTCGCTGGCGTGGGCATTGATCGAGAGGCAAGCGCCGGCGGTCAGCATCGGGTACAGGCCAAACGACAGGCTCGCGGAGTTGACCATTTCTTCGACCTGGGCCGAAACAGCCTTGGGCATGCCCATGCCGCCGTAGGCCGGATCGCCACCGACGCCGACCCAACCACCTTCAGCATAAGTCTGATAAGCCTGTGGGAAACCTGCCGGCGTGGTGACGGCACCGTCCGCCCAATGGCAACCTTCTTCGTCAGCTGCACGGCTCAGGGGCGCGATGCTTTTGCTGGTGACCTTGCCGGCCTCTTCAAGAATGGCTTCGACGGTTTCGGCATCGACGGTATCCGCCAGCGCCGGCAACTCGGCCCAGAGTTTGGCGACCTCGAAAACTTCATTGAGGACGAAGCGCATATCGCGCAGGGGCGCTTTGTAGTCAGCCATGGCAAACCTCGCAGGATCTAAACGGGTGATTCGTGGGAATGGTGTTTTCGTTGGGTTCGAGTGTAACCCAACAACTTTTACGACACATAGGGTCAGCTCATGACTGATTTGTAATGTTTAGTCATTGGCGTGTATCTGGTAAAACGCATTCGCGGGCAAGTCGAATCGTCGCACCGCTCGCTCCTACAGGTCCAAGGCGTTTTCGAAAACACCGCCAACCTGTAGGAGCGAGGCTTGCCCGCGAAGCTCTTAAATACGATTAAAGCGCAAACAACCCCGCCGGCAACTTCATCAAGCAATCACTCCCCGCCTCGATCGCCGCACGATGAGCGGCGGTGCGTGGCAGCAATCGCTTGAAATAAAACTCGCAGGTCGCCAATTTTCCCTGGCAATAATCGGCATCGCCGCTGCCGTCGTCGAGTTGCGCCTGAGCCACCAACGCCATGCGCAGCCACAAATAGCCGAGGATGATGTAACCGCTGTACATCAGGTAATCCACCGACGCCGCGCCGACTTCGTCCGGATTTTTCATCGCGGCCATGCCGATCTTGGTGGTCACCTCGCCCCACTGCTGATTCAAACCATTGAGCTGAGCGACGAAGCTGCCGAGTTGCGGATGCTCGGCGTTGGCAGCGCAGAACTTGTGAACGATTTTAGTAAAGCCACGCAACAGTTTGCCTTGGCTGCCAAGCACTTTGCGCCCCAGCAGATCCAGCGCCTGAATGCCGTTGGTGCCCTCGTAGATCGGCGCAATCCGGCAGTCACGTACCAACTGCTCCATGCCCCACTCGCGGATGAAACCGTGGCCGCCAAACACCTGCATGCCGTGGTTGGTCACTTCCAGCCCGGTGTCGGTCATGAACGCTTTGCAGATCGGTGTCAGAAACGCCAGCAAGTCCTCGGCGTCCTGACGCGCCGTTGCATCTGCACTCAAATGCGCGACATCCAACAACTGCGCGGTGAAATAGGTCAGCGCCCGATTGCCTTCGTTGAAGGCTTTCATGGTCAGCAACATCCGCCGTACATCCGGATGTACGATGATCGGGTCGGCGACTTTTTCCGGGGCTTTAGGTCCGGTCAGCGAACGCATTTGCAAACGATCGTTAGCGTATTTGATCGCGCCCTGGAAGCTCGCCTCGCCCAGACACAAACCCTGCATGCCGGTACCCAGGCGCGCATGGTTCATCATGGTGAACATACAGTTCAGGCCTTTGTTGGCTTCACCGATCAGGAAGCCCTTGGCGTCATCAAAATTGAGCACGCAGGTGGCCGAGGCCTTGATGCCCATTTTGTGTTCGATGGAGCCGCAGGAAACGCCATTGCGCTCGCCCGCCTCACCTTCGGCATCGGGCAGGAATTTAGGCACGATAAACAGCGAAATGCCCTTGGTCCCGGCCGGTGCATCCGGCAGTTTGGCCAGCACCAAATGAATGATGTTGTCGCTCATGTCGTGTTCGCCGGCGGAGATGAAAATCTTGCTGCCGGAGATCGCGTAGCTGCCGTCAGCCTGGGGCACGGCGCGGGTCTTGATGATGCCCAGGTCAGTGCCGCAATGGGCTTCGGTCAGGCACATGGTGCCTGTCCATTGGCCGGCGGTGAGCTTGCTCAGGTAGGTCTGTTTTTGCGCTTCGGTGCCGTGGGCGTGAATCGCCGACATCGCACCGTGGGTCAAACCGGGGTACATGCCCCAGGAGGTGTTGCTGGAAGCGATCATCTCGCTGATGACCAGTCCCAGCGAAAGAGGCAGACCCTGGCCGCCATACACCGGATCAGCCGCCAGGCCATGCCAGCCGCCCTCCACGTATTGTGCGAAGGCTTGCTTGAAGCCTGTAGGCGTTGTCACCACGCCATTGTCGAAATGGCAGCCCTCTTCGTCGCCGCTGCGATTCAGCGGTGAGAGAACGTTCTCACAGAATTTCGCGCCTTCTTCGAGGATCGCACTGACCATGTCCGGGCTGGCATCGGTGGCGCCCAGCGCGGCGTAGTTGCCGTGAAAGTCGAAGACGTGGTCGATCAGGAAGCGCATGTCGCGCAGGGGAGCTTTGTACTCAGGCATGGTCGTTTCTCCGGCAGCAGATTGCTCAAACCTACTGCCGTGTCCCACGCCTCACAATCACAGTCCAGACGCTGAATGCGCCATCATCACTCAACCCGCAGCGCCGTCCATGCGCACTGCGCCACGACGGTTTTGACCGAACGCAACCACGCAGTTACGCCCGGCGCCCTTGGCGCTATAGAGCGCCTCGTCGGCGGACTTGAGCACTTGTTCCGGCGTGCGCTGTTCCAGGCGCTCGGCGACGCCGATGCTGACCGTGACCGACACGCTGGAGGCAGCGGAACCGGCACGTCGCTGGCGACCTTGCTGATCGTCTTGCGGACGATCCGGGTTGCGCAGTTGAATGTTGTAGGAGGCAATCGATTCGCGGATGACTTCCAGGTGCGGCATGCACTCTTCAAGCGTCTTGCCCGCGAATACCAGGGCGAATTCCTCGCCACCATAGCGATACGCCCTACCACCACCGCTGATTTTCGACAGTTTGCTGGCGACCAGTCGCAGCACCTGATCGCCGACGTCGTGGCCGTGGGTGTCGTTGAATTTCTTGAAGTGATCGACGTCGCTCATGGCCAGCACGTAATTGCGCCCCAGTCGCTGCATGCGTTCGTTCAATGCGCGGCGGCCCGGCAGACCAGTGAGTTCGTCGCGGAAGGCCATTTGATAGGCTTCATGGGCAACGGCCGCGGCAATCATCAGCATCACCTGGCTGCACATGATGTTCAGGGTAAACGGCAGGATGAAGGTCTTCGGCAACATCCAGAACAGTCCCAGCAGACCCACCAGTTGCGCGGCGTGCAAGGGCCTCGGGTTGCGCCAGTATTGCCAGGCCAGCAGTACAAACGAGGCGATAAACACCGGGTAGGACAACTGGATCAGGCTCATCCACGCGCCGTGCAATGCAGGCCAGCGGATCTCCGACAGCCACATCAGCAGCGCCTGTGGGTAACTTTGCTCAACGCCCAGCGCCACGCTGCCGAACGCCAGCAACACGGCAAAGCGCGCGACCATGTCCTGGAACAGATGGGTGCGCTCCTGCCACGCCGCGAACAGGCCGAACAACAACGGCAGCAGCAGACAGCAGAGATGAAAAACTACCGCCGCGTCTTCGCGAACCTTGCCGTTGTCGCGGTAATAGTCGGTCTGGGTGTCAAGCAGGAAGTAGGCGATGTACACGGTGACCATCAGAAACAGTTCGCGCTGGCGTCGATACACCGCGCAGTACGCGCCGCCGAGCAACAGCACCAGGGTTGGCAGCACGTTGAACAGCGAGGTGAAGAAGACGTTGAGATCCTTGATGTACGCAGCCGAAAGCCCAGCGAGCAATAGCAGTAATGAGGGCAAAAAGTGACTGAAACGTACAGCGGAAGAACGCGGCAAGGGTAAAGCTCCGACCCGGCATAGCAATTGATGGCATTGTGCCTGCAAAGCGCACGATTAAGCACACGAAATGTGACGCAGGTCACGTGAACGTCTCTTTAACGGCAGAAATGCTGAGTTTCTGAGGGAGTAACCGAGGTTTTTTAATGGGAGCGAAACCTGTGGCGAGGGGGCTTGCTCCCGTTGTGGCGCGAAGAGCCCCCGCATTTTTTCAGTTACGCAGTGTTTGTAGGTTTGCGACTGCTTCGCAGCCGAACGGGGGCGAGCCCCCTCGCCACAGAATTGCATTCTTACAGCAGCATCAGTGCGACCACTCAAAGATCGTTATAGAACGCCTGCAACGGCCCCTCGCTGACACTGCGACCTTCTGCTCCGATCGGTTTGAGCGCAATCGGGGCATCGAGCGCCTGCCGGGTCGAAATCTTCGGACTGACGGGCCGTGCCGTCACCGCGTTTTCGTCACCCACATGGCCTTGCGGGATGACCAGCGACGGGTGATCAAACGGTGCCTGCTCCCAGGCAACACGTGGATCGGTCAGCCCGACTTCCATGAATTTCACCAGCGCATCCACCTCATCGGGGGTCAGGTTCAGCGAGGTCATGTCCGGATCAAGGTTCGAGGCGTTGTGCTGATTCGCCGACGGATGTTCGAAGCCGCTGGTGTTGCTCGCATCCTCACCGCGCCGGTCGCCACCGCGGTTGTAGAACTCCATTACCTGTTTCAGCGTCGCGCGGCTGCCGTTGTGGAAATACGGCCCGGTCAGCGCGATGTTGCGCAGCGTCGGCGTCTTGAAGGCGCCATCGACCGCATCGCGGAAACCGACATTGGGCTTGAGCGTTGCGTCGCAGGGCAATGCGGCACTCAACGGTGTTTCGAAGGTGCAGACATCGACATCCAGCGGGTCAGGCACGTTGCCGCCCTGCAACAGGGTGTTGTACTCACGGGTGAAGGACAACGGATTGCCCCACGCGTCGGAACCGCCGAGCGCCAGGTCTTCCGAGGTCGGACGCACACCGGTGTTGTAGAAGCCGTTGTCGTAGAGCGTGGTGAGGTTGTCAGCCATCAACATGCGTTCGATGCGCTCACGCGGATGGAACAGCAAGCGGCTGCCGGCGTTGGTCAGCTCCGCGCCGCCGTGACAAGCGATGCATTTGCCCTTGCCGAGGAACAGGTTCATGCCTTGGACCTGCTGGGCATTCATTGCCTGCTGATTACCCTGCAAGTAGGCATCCAGCGGGGCTTGGTCCGAGATCAGCGTCGATTCATACATCTGAATCGCCAGCCCGAAGAACAGCGGGAAGTTGGCCTCCATCTGGGTGTACGGCGCATCGCCCAGCAAAACCTGTTGCGTGGCATTCCACAGCCGTGGCTGGAATGCAGCCTTGATCAGCTCACGGTAAGTCGGCCGACGCGCGCCGGAAACCGAGGCCAGCACCGAATCGGTTGAGGAAATCCGCTGTTGCTTGAGCATCAAGGTGTCGAGCATGCGTCGGCCAATATCCGCAAAGGTGCGCCCGCCACAGGACATTTCCACCGGACTGCCGGGAGGGCCCACGGCTTGCGACGCCGCAGACGCATCCTTGAGTGCCAGCCGCACTTTGGTCGCCACGCCTCCGCGATCGCCGGTGACGAAAATCCCGGCATCCGGGTCGCGATTGCCGAACGGCGAGAAGCCGTTGAACACGTTGTTCGCACGGCCATCCCAGAAATTTCGCACGTTGAACGCGGCGTTGATCACCGTCGGCGCGTTGCGCCCGGTACTGCGACGCACGTTGATGCCGCCGACCTGGAAAATGCCGTCCGGTTGTTGCGTGCACTTGTCGAAACGCGGTTGATGCGGCTTGACGAAGTTGGCGTCGAATACGCCCTGGGAGCCGATCACGTCGTCGGTGGAATAAAGGATCGGCGAATTGCGGTCCAGCGGATCGGCCAGCACGTGGGTTGGGAAGTCGGTTTTCTTCAGCGTGTAGTTCGGGCCGCCCTTGCCTCCGGATTTGGTCAAATAGGAAGCCACGTCAGCCGGGATATCGGACGCTACGAACGGTTTGTTGAAGATCGAAGCCACGTTGGCATTGGTGTGCGCCTGGCCGGGGTTGATCTGGTTGGTGATCCGGTGATCGACCCCCGCGTGAAAGTGGCAGGACGCACAAGCGGTCGAACCATCGCTGCCGATCTCCATGTCCCAGAACAATGCTTTGCCTAGCAGGATCGCCGCCGAGCGGTTGAGGACATAGTCAGTCATCAAGTCGACCTTGCGTCCGCCTTCGGTTCCCGATGGATCGGGAGGCGTCATGCCGCGCAGTGATTGCAGGGTGGGGATCTCAGGGGCGGGAACATCAATCTCGGGCGCTGTCGCAGCCAGAATGCTCTGGACGGGCAGCACGAACAGGCAGGCCAAACCAACTATTCGGACGATGTTCATGTGTTTCACCCTGACGACATGGTTGATTCGATTTATTGTTTCCAGGGGTTTTGCAATTAATCTGCCAGTACGCTGAAGGCCCGGCCTGTCTGGCTTTACCCGGCCAATACGATTATTCCGGGGCATCAAAACCGGGGATTGGGTCCCAACAATGGGGGCTCGAATTCCAGGCAAAAAAAAAGCCGCTGCTCCCGAAGGAACAGCGGCCTTTGAAGGACAGCGCTAAGGCTTAGTAGCCCAGTGCGAAGTCTTCTTCTTTCATGTCCATCAGGTTGTTGGCGCCCGACAGCATGGTCACTACGTGAGTGCGGGTACGCGGCAGGATGCGCTGGAAGTAGAAGCGCGCAGTCTGCAGCTTGGCGGTGTAGAACGCCGTTTCGGTGGTGCCGGCAGCCAGTTTCTCGGCAGCCAGGCGCGCCATGTCAGCCCAGAAGTAGGCCAGGCAGGCGTAACCGGAGTACATCAGGTAGTCCACGGAGGCCGCGCCGACTTCTTCGCGATCTTTCATGGCAGCCATGCCGACCTTCATGGTCAGTTCGCCCCACTCTTTGTTAAGCGCAGCCAATGGCTCGACAAACTCTTTGACCGCTTCGTTGCCTTCGTTGGTCTGGCAGAACTTGTGGACGATCTTGGTGAAGCCTTTCAGGGCCTCGCCTTGGGTCATCAACACTTTACGGCCCAGCAGGTCGAGTGCCTGGATACCGGTAGTGCCTTCGTACAGCATCGAAATGCGGCTGTCGCGAACGTTCTGCTCCATGCCCCACTCGGCGATGAAGCCGTGGCCGCCGTAGATTTGTACGCCGTGGTTAGCGGATTCGAAGCCGACTTCAGTCATGAAGGCTTTGGCGATTGGAGTCATGAAGGCCAGCAGTGCGTCGGCTTTCTTCTTCTCTTCTTCGTCCACGCCGTATTTGACGATGTCGACCTGCTTGGCAGTGAAGTAAACCATCGCGCGGTTGCCTTCGGCGAACGCCTTCATGGTCAACAGCATGCGACGTACGTCTGGATGCACGATGATCGGGTCAGCGGCTTTTTCCGGCGCTTTCGGGCCAGTCAGCGAGCGCATTTGCAGACGATCACGAGCGTATTTCAGGCCGCCCTGGAAGCCGATTTCGGCGTGGGCCAGGCCTTGCAGCGCGGTGCCCAGGCGAGCGGTGTTCATAAAGGTGAACATGCAGTTCAGGCCTTTGTTCGCCGGGCCGATCAGGAAACCGGTGGCCCCGTCGAAGTTCATCACGCAAGTGGCGTTGCCGTGGATGCCCATCTTGTGTTCCAGGGAACCGCAGGTCACAGCGTTACGAGTGCCGATCGAACCGTCAGCGTTCGGCATGAACTTGGGAACGATAAACAGCGAGATGCCTTTGGTGCCAGCCGGTGCGTCCGGCAGGCGAGCCAGTACGATGTGGACGATGTTGTCGGCCATGTCGTGTTCACCGGCCGAGATGAAGATCTTGGTGCCGGAGACTTTGTAGGAACCGTCGGCCTGAGGTTCGGCCTTGGTGCGCAACATGCCCAGGTCGGTGCCGCAGTGCGGTTCGGTCAGGCACATGGTGCCGGTCCATTCGCCGGAAACCAGTTTGGTCAGGTAAGCCTCTTGCTGCTCAGGCGTACCGTGCTCGGAAATGGTGTTCATCGCGCCATGGGACAGGCCTGGGTACATGCCCCACGACCAGTTGGCTTCGCCAACCATTTCGCTGACGGCCAGACCCAGAGACTCCGGCAGGCCTTGGCCACCGTGCTCTACGTCGTGAGCCAGGCTTGGCCAGCCGCCTTCGACGAATTGTTTGTAGGCTTCTTTGAAACCAGTGGGGGTTTTAACGCCGGACTCGCTCCAGGTGCAGCCTTCGGTGTCACCCACGCGGTTCAGCGGAGCCAGTACCTGCTCACAAAACTTGGCGCCTTCTTCGAGAATGGCGTCAACCATGTCCGGAGTTGCGTCTGCACAAGCCGGAAGGCTCTGATAGTGCGCTTCGTAGCCGAGCAGTTCGTCACGAACGAAGCGAATATCACGCAAGGGGGCCTTGTAGTCAGGCATAGCGATAAACCTCTGCTGATGTAACCGGGAATGAACGACCGCGTTGATTTGTTGTGGCGGTCAAACAGTTGTTTGAAACATACGTTTACGACCAAATCTTGTCAAGCGCCGATCTTTTGCCGTTCGTCATCATCGCGTGTGCACAACGGCCACGCAGCCGCGCGCCGCCGTCGAAAAGGCAACAGGCCATGCAGGAAAGATTAGTTGAGGGAGAAGGACTTACGCAGAAAAACGCCGCGAAGATTCGCGGCGTTGGAGTAGCGAGTTCAGCTATCGATCAAGCGTAGGTATCAATCAACGTCCCGAGCATTTCATCGGAAGCCTTGGCGACTTTCGCGCCCAGCTCGACCTGAAACTTGCCTTGGGACATCTCGACCATGTTGCTGGCCAGGTCAGATTCCTGGCTGCGGTCCACCGAACGCAGGCGATCAACCTGAGATTCGGAAGACTGGCTGGTCTGCGAACGCTCAATGGTGGTGTTGGCAATCTGGCCGGCGGCCTGATCGACACGGTTCTGCCCTGTCTGAATAGTGCTCAGACCGGCATAAAAAGCGGTGCTTCCTGAGATTTCCATGGGAGAACTCGTCCTGATAAAGGAACAACAGCGGCCATTGAAGCAGACACGCCAGCAAAACACCCGACAAAAACACTAATGGCACAGTGCCGCGTCATAGGCAAAAACATTAATCGAGCAGATCCAGCTGCAGATGCTCGGCCACCGCCTCCGCCGTCACCGACTTGAGTTTCGGCACCCGGCCCAGGCACGGCGCGGGTATCCGCTCGGCCAGCGTGGCAAGGTTCTCCTCCAGACGCGAGGTCTTCGGCTCGATGATGTTGGCCACCCATCCAGCCAACTGCAGACCATCGTTAGCAATAGCTTCAGCCGTCAACAGCGCATGATTGATACAACCCAAGCGCACACCGACCACCAGAATCACCGGCAGATCCAGTGCGATCGCCAGGTCCGACAAATTATCCTGATCCGCCAACGGCACGCGCCAACCGCCCGCCCCTTCGATCAGCGTGAAGTCCGCATTCATATCCAGGATCTCGCGCATCGGCGTTAACAAGGACTGCACCGTCAAAGCGATGCCCGCCTCCCGCGCCGCCAAATGCGGGGCGATCGCTGGTTCGAACGCCACTGGATTGACCTGTGCATACGTCAGCGGCACCGAACATTCCGCCAACAACGCCAAGGCGTCGGCGTTGCGCAATCCTTTAGGGGTCACCTCACAGCCGGAAGCCACGGGTTTGCCCGCCGCGGTGCTTAACCCTGCCGACCGCGCGGCATGCAGCAAACCTGCAGCAACGGTGGTTTTGCCGACATCAGTGTCAGTACCGGTGATGAAATAGGCTGCGCTCATAAGGGTTTCTCCAACACGGCATAAACCACTTGATAAGTCGCCGGCAGTCCCTGTGCCTGACGAAACTGTTCATACGCCTCGACCAGGCCGAGGATCCGCGCCCTGCCGGTCAAACCGCCCGGCCGACCAGGGTTCAGGTTATGCGCGCCCAACGCCTTGAGCTCATGGGTCAGGCTGCGCACATCCGGGTAATGCAGCACATGTGGGCAGGTTTGCAGGCTGATGACCTGCAATCCACTGGCCGCGCACAGCTGTTGATAAGTCTCGAACTCGCGGAAGCGGTTGACGTGCACCATGCCATCCACCTGACGCCAGCTGTCACGCAATTCGTACAGCGTGCCGACACACAGACTAGCAAACGCAAAAATACCGCCCGGTTTTAATGCCCGATTCGCTTCACTGAGCACCGAGGCGAAGTTCGAACACCACTGCACCGCGAGGCTGGAAAAGATCAGGTCACAGGTTGAATCCTGCAACGGCAACCGCTCGGCATCGCCAGCGATAAAGTGTGTGGCGCCACCCAATGGTCGGGCGTGATTGAGCATGCCTTCGGCGATATCCAGCGCAATACCGTGACTCGCCGGAAAACGCTCACCCAGTGCACGGCTGAAATAACCGGTGCCGCAGCCCAAGTCCAGCCAGCGACCGGGTACAAACTCATCGGGCAACCGACGCAACAACTCGCTGCCAACATCCCGTTGCAATTCAGCCACGCTGTCGTAGCTGGCCGCCGCGCGGGAAAAGGACGCTGCCACCTGACGCTTGTCGGGCAAGCCTGCGGGTAGGTTGGGAAGGGATAAATCAGTCATCACCGGACTCATGCAAAAAGGCCTGGATCGCCCCCGCCACACCGTGGGGGTCTTCCAGAAGAAACGCGTGGCTGGCCTGTTCGATCAGGCCGATTTCGACATCCGGCAACAACGCCAGCAAGTCTCCCGCCGCTTCGGCCGGGACCAGCCCGTCGAGGCCGGCGAACAGATGCAGTTGCGGACCCCGAAACGCCTGCAGCGCTTGCCGGGTATCCAGTTGCGCGAGGACTTCCAGGCCGCTCATCAAGACTTGCGCCGACGCGTGCGGCGCGCCACCGAGCAACAATCGCGAAAGTCCGCGTGGGTCTTCGGCACCCTGGGCGCAGAGCAGAGAAAAGCGTTTCAAGGTCATGCGTGGATCGGCGTTGCAACCTGCCAGAAACGCATCGAAGGTCTCACCGGGCATCGCGCTCGGCCATTGCTCATGGGCGACAAACGAAGGATTGCTCGCCAGGGTCAGCAAGCCGCAGCAGCGATCACCGCGCCGCGCCGCCAACTCGGACGCGAGCATGCCGCCCAATGACCAGCCACCGAGCCAGGTATCCTGAGGCACGGTCGAATCCAGCTCATCGAGCCACTCTTGCAGCTCGCCCGACTCCAGTTCCGGCAACGGCTCGATCTCGACCCGCAGGTGTTCATCCAGACCCTGCAAGGCTGCGGCCAATGGCTCCAGCGGCGAAATCCCGAGGCCCCAACCGGGCAGCAGAATCAGTCGATTACGCATGGCTTGGCTCCGGTCCCAGTTGTGCAAAACAATCGGCAAGTCCATTTAACAATAGCTGCACCTGCGCTTCGCTGTGGGCAGCGGTCAGGGTCACCCGCAGGCGAGCACTGCCGGCCGGCACGGTGGGTGGACGGATCGCAGTGACCATCAAGCCACGCTCGCGCAGCATCTGCGAGAGTCGCACCGCGCGGCCGGCATCGCCGATCATGATCGGCTGGATCGGTGTGAAGCTGTCCATGAGTTCCAGGCCGATCTGCTCGGCACCGCGACGAAATTGACGGATCAGCACATTAAGGTGCTCGCGTCGCCAATGCTCGCTGCGCAGTAATTCGAGACTTTTCAGCGTCGCGCAGGCCAGCGCCGGTGGCTGGCTGGTGGTGTAGATGTAGGGACGCGCAAACTGGATCAGGCTCTCGATCAGCTCTTCGCTACCCGCCACAAACGCCCCGGCCGTACCGAACGCTTTGCCGAGGGTGCCGACCAACACCGGCACGTCCTCCTGGCTCAAACCAAAATGTTCGACGATCCCGCCACCATTGGCGCCCAGCGGACCAAAACCGTGCGCATCGTCGACCATCAGCCACGCGCCTTTGGCCTTGGCTTCTCGCGCCAGCGCCGGCAGGTCGGCGATATCGCCGTCCATGCTGAACACGCCGTCGGTGACCACCAGCGTATTGCCGGTGGCCTTTTCCAGACGCTTGGCCAGACTGGTCGCGTCGTTGTGCAGATAACGATTGAAGCGCGCACCGGACAACAACCCGGCATCCAGCAGCGACGCGTGATTGAGCCGGTCCTCCAGCACCGTATCGCCCTGCCCGACCAACGCGGTGACTGCGCCAAGGTTGGCCATGTAACCGGTGGTAAACAGCAACGCGCGTGGGCGACCGGTGAGATCGGCCAGCGCCTCTTCCAACTCGTGATGCGGGGTGCTGTGGCCGATGACCAAATGCGAAGCCCCGCCGCCGACGCCCCAACGCGCTGCACCAGCGCGCCAGGCTTCGATCACTTGCGGGTGATTGGCCAGGCCCAGGTAGTCGTTGTTGCAAAACGCGAGCAACGGCTGGCCATCGACCACCACTTCCGGGCCTTGGGGGCTTTCCAGCAGCGGACGCTGGCGATAGAGATTGTCAGCACGACGGGCAGCAAGGCGTGCGGCGAGATCGAAAGACATGCAGGCCTCGAAGATCAATATGGGTATGCACCCAATCCCAATGTGGGAGCGGGCTTGCTCGCGAAGGGGCCGTCACATCCAACATGGGTGGTGACTGAAACTCCGCATTCGCGAGCAAGCCCGCTCCCACATTGGATTTGTGTCGGGTCAGACAGCAGCGTTATAGAACTGCTCGCTGCTCTTCTGCTCAACCAACGCCTGCTCGATAGCGGCCTGGTGCACTTCGTCCGCATGCTCTTCACGAGCTTCCGGCAGGATGCCCAAGCGTGAGAACAGTTGCATGTCCTTGTCGGCCTGTGGGTTGGCGGTGGTCAGCAATTTGTCGCCGTAGAAAATCGAGTTGGCGCCGGCAAAGAACGCCAAGGCCTGCATTTGTTCGTTCATCGCTTCGCGGCCGGCGGACAGGCGTACGTGGGATTGCGGCATCAGGATGCGCGCGACGGCGAGCATGCGGATGAAGTCGAACGGGTCGATGTCATCGGCGTTTTCCAGCGGCGTACCAGCGACTTTCACCAGCATGTTGATCGGCACCGACTCCGGATGCTCCGGCAGGTTGGCCAGCTGGATCAGCAGGTTGGCGCGGTCGTCGAGGGACTCGCCCATGCCGAGGATGCCGCCGGAGCAGATCTTCATCCCCGATTCACGCACGTAGGCCAGGGTTTGCAGACGCTCGCCGTAGGTGCGGGTTGTGATGATGCTGCCGTAGAACTCCGGCGACGTATCAAGGTTGTGGTTGTAGTAATCGAGGCCTGCGTCGGCCAGCGCAACGGTCTGGTCCTGGTCGAGGCGACCGAGGGTCATGCAGGTTTCCAGGCCCATGGCTTTAACGCCCTTGACCATCTCCAGCACGTACGGCATGTCTTTGGCCGACGGATGTTTCCACGCCGCGCCCATGCAGAAACGGGTCGAACCGATGGCCTTGGCGCGAGCGGCCTCTTCGAGGACCTTCTGCACTTCCATCAGTTTTTCTTTTTCCAGGCCGGTGTTGTAGTGACCGGACTGCGGACAATATTTGCAATCTTCCGGGCAAGCGCCGGTTTTGATCGACAGCAGCGTGGAAACCTGGACCCGGTTGGCGTCGAAATGCGCGCGGTGCACGGTCTGCGCCTGGAACAACAGGTCGTTGAATGGCTGAACGAAGAGTGCTTTGACTTCGGCCAAAGACCAGTCATGACGCAGGGTTGCAGAGGTGCTGGCGCTCATGGGCGTTTCCTTGATTTATGCTTGGCAAGCGACCGGGGAATGGAATACCCACAGGCGCGACACGGATGTTCGGCATATTTAAGGAAGAGCGATGCGCTGTCAACCACGATACGAAGGACCGGTTTACATCTGGTTAAAAAACAAACAACTCTGTTTGCTCTGTTCAGAGCCCGCCGATGACATAACGCCAATCTGTACAGCCTGCGAAACCGAGCTGCCCTGGCTCGGCGATCACTGCCAGACCTGCGCCCTGCCGCTGCCTGCGTCCGGCCTCACGTGCGGCCAATGTCTGCAACAACCACCGGCCTTTGAGCGAGTCGCGGCGCCTTGGACCTACAGCTTTCCGGTGGACGCGCTGATCACCCGTTTCAAGCACAACGCGAAGTGGCCGTTTGGCCACCTGCTCGGCGAACTTCTCGCGCAGTTCCTGCAACATCGCTTCGATGAAGATCTGGAGCGACCCGACCTGCTGATCCCGGTGCCGCTGGCGACCAAACGCCTGCGTCAGCGAGGTTTCAATCAAGCGGCGATGCTTGCGCGTTGGCTCAGTGAATACTTGGACATTCCTTGCGACGAAACACTGTTGCTGAGGATTCAGGACACCAGTGCGCAACAGGAACTGAAGGCCGAAGCCCGCAGGCGAAACCTGCGTAATGCCTTCGCCCTCGCACCCGGTGCGTGTGTCACGGGCCGTCATCTGGCCCTGATCGACGACGTGCTGACCACGGGTGCGACCGCGCAAACCCTCGCGCGGTTGTTGATGGACGCCGGTGCCGCCCGAGTAGACGTCTACTGCCTGGCCCGCACACCAAAACCCGGCGACACCGCTTGACCCTGTGGGAGCGGGCTTGCTCGCGAAGACGGCGGCACATCCAGCATCGATGTGACTGACAGATCGCTTTCGCGAGCAAGCCCGCTCCCACAGGGACTGAGTTCAACTGGGCGGTTTGGCGACTGACTTGACTCCCGAGCCCCAAGCCGCCAACGTCGTCCCCATTGCCACCGCCCAAAGCACTCGCCATGTCCCTGCCTACTTTATTGTCCCAGCACATCGTCCGCCGTCCGCAGCGCATTGCCCTGCTGCAACACATCGCCGAACAAGGCTCGATCACCCGCGCCGCGAAAAGCGCGGGCCTGAGTTACAAGGCGGCATGGGACGCTATCGATGAACTGAACAACCTCGCGCAAAAGCCGCTGGTGGAGCGCAGCGTTGGCGGTAAGGGCGGCGGTGGCGCCAAGTTGTCCGAAGAGGGTCAACGGGTGTTGCGCCTGTATCAGAAGCTGCAAGTGTTGCAGGCACAGGTGCTGGAAGCCGCCGAAGATGCCAGCGACCTCGAACTGCTCGGTCGCCTGATGCTGCGCACCAGCGCGCGCAATCAATTGCACGGCAAAGTCGCAGCAATCGAATCCCAGGGCCGTAACGACAACATTCGTCTGGAACTGGCCGAAGGCTTGAGCATCGATGCGCAGATCACCCACGACAGCACTCTTCGCCTGGAGCTTCAAACCGGCACCGAAGTCGTCGCCCTGATCAAGGCCGGATGGCTGGAATTGCTCGCCGTCGATCAAGCTGCAACACCTGGCAACAATTGCCTGACGGGCACAATCGAGGAAATCCTCGACGCCGAAGACGGCCCCAGCGAAGTGCGTATCAGCCTGCCCAACGGCCAGACGCTGTGCGCCCTGGCCGAGCCGCTGCATTTGAGGACCTCTGGCCTTGGCGTCGACCAAACGGTGCTGGTGCAATTCGCGCCGTCCAACGTCCTGCTTGGTACACCGCTCTGAAACAAAACCTTCACTAACGCTCATTAAGGTGACTGCAAAAACCCGCAGGGAGCCTGATGTGAGCCTATTAGAAGAACACCAATCCACCGACCTGGAAAAAATGGTCGGCCTCAGCCGTCGCGGTTTCATCAGCGCCGGCGCCCTCTGCGGTGCGGCGATGTTCCTCGGTGGCAACCTGCTGAGCCGCAGCGTGCTGGCCGCGAGTGTCAGCGCTGGTTCAAGCAAACTGCTGGGTTTCGACAGCATCGCCGCCGCCACGACCGACGCCATTACCTTGCCGCCGGGCTACAAATCCTCGGTGTTGATCAGCTGGGGCCAGCCGTTGCAGAAGAACGGCCCGGCGTTCGACCCGAGCGGCAACGGCAGCGCCGAGCATCAGGAACTGCAGTTCGGCGACAACAACGACGGCATGAGCCTGTTCGAGTTTCCTGGTGAAAAAGACCGGGCACTGATGGCGATCAACAACGAATACACCAACTACCGCTACCTCTACGCCCACGGCGGCATGCCGCAATCGGCCGAAGAAGTGCGCAAGGCCTTGGCCTGCGAAGGCGTGACGGTGATCGAAGTGCAGCGCAAGAACGGCCAGTGGCAATTCGTCCAGGGCTCGCGCTACAACCGGCGCATCCACGGTAACTCGCCCCTGCGTTTTAGCGGCCCGGCGGCCGGTCACGAATTGTTGAAAACCAGCGCCGACCCGCACGGCAAGCAAGTCCTCGGCACCTTCCAGAACTGCGCCAACGGCAAGACGCCGTGGGGCACTTATCTGACCTGCGAAGAGAACTTCACCGATTGTTTCGGCAGCAGCAACGCCGAGCAAAAATTCGATGCTGCGCAAAAACGCTACGGCGCGGTGGCCGCCAGCAAGGAAATCAACTGGCACCAACACGACCCGCGTTTCGATCTGGCGAAGAATCCCAACGAACTCAATCGTCATGGTTGGGTGGTGGAAATCGATCCGTTCGACCCGAAGTCGACGCCGGTCAAACGCACGGCACTGGGCCGTTTCAAACATGAAAACGCCGCCCTGGCCGAAACCAAAGACGGCCACGCCGTGGTGTACATGGGCGACGATGAGCGCGGCGAGTTCATCTACAAATTCGTCAGCCGCGACAAGATCAACCACAAGAATCCGAAAGCCAATCGCGATCTGCTGGACCACGGCACCTTGTACGTGGCGCGCTTCGACGCGGGCGACGGCAATGCCGATCACCCGAAAGGCCAAGGCCAGTGGATCGAACTGACCCACGGCAAGAATGGCATCGACGCCAGCAGCGGTTTTGCCGACCAGGCCGAAGTGCTGATTCACACGCGCCTCGCCGCCAGTGTGGTCAACGCCACGCGCATGGACCGCCCGGAATGGATCGTCGTCAGCCCCAAGGACGGCCAGGTTTATTGCACCCTGACCAACAACGCCAAGCGCGGCGAAGACGGCCAACCGGTCGGCGGGCCAAACCCGCGGGAGAAAAACGTCTACGGGCAGATCCTGCGCTGGCGCACCGACCGTGATGATCACGGTTCGAAAAGCTTCGCCTGGGATTTGTTCGTGGTCGCCGGCAATCCGGGCGTGCATGCCGGCACACCGAAGGGCGGTTCGACGAATATCACCCCGCAGAACATGTTCAACAGCCCGGACGGCCTGGGTTTCGACAAGGCTGGGCGCTTGTGGATTCTGACTGATGGCGATTCGAGCAATGCCGGGGACTTTGCTGGCATGGGCAATAACCAGATGCTCTGCGCCGACCCGGTAACCGGGGAAATTCGCCGCTTCATGGTCGGGCCGATTGGTTGTGAGGTGACGGGGATTAGCTTCTCGCCGGATCAGAAAACCCTGTTTGTCGGGATTCAGCATCCGGGCGAGAACGGTGGTTCGACGTTCCCTGAGCACCTGCCGAACGGCAAGCCACGGTCTTCGGTGATGGCGATTACCCGCGAGGACGGCGGGATCGTCGGCGCCTGATCCGGCCTCTTCGCGGGCAAGCCTCGCTCCTACAAGGAATCTGCATAACCCTGCAGGAGCGAGGCTTGCCCGCGAAGGCGTCCGCACACCCACCACCTATCTTCCCCCGTCTGCGCTACCATGCTTGGCCGGACGCGGCAGCCTGCTGCGCGCAGGAGTCAGCATGGCCCACCCGTTTGCAACCCTCACCCCAGACCTCGTGCTCGATGCCGTCGAAAGCATCGGCTTTCTCAGCGACGCGCGCATTCTGGCGCTCAACAGCTACGAAAACCGCGTCTACCAAGTCGGCATCGAAGACTCCGAGCCGCTGATCGCCAAGTTCTACCGTCCGCAGCGCTGGACCAACGAAGCGATTCTCGAAGAGCACCAGTTCACTTTCGAACTCGCCGAATGCGATGTGCCGGTGGTCGCGCCGATGATTCACAACGGCGCCAGCCTGCATGAACACGCCGGGTTCCGCTTCACCCTGTTTCCTCGCCGTGGCGGCCGCGCGCCGGAGCCAGGCAATCTGGATCAGCTGTATCGCCTGGGCCAATTGCTCGGACGCCTACACGCCGTCGGCGCGACCAAGCCGTTCGAGCACCGTGAAGCGCTGGGCGTGAAAAACTTCGGCCACGATTCGCTGAACACCTTGCTCGAAGGCAATTTCGTACCGAAGAGCCTGCTGCCGGCCTACGAGTCCGTCGCCCGCGACCTGCTCAAGCGTGTGGAAGAGGTCTACAAGGCCACGCCGCACCAGAACATCCGCATGCACGGCGATTGCCACCCCGGCAACATGATGTGCCGCGACGAAATGTTCCACATCGTCGACCTCGACGACTGCCGCATGGGCCCGGCAGTGCAGGACATCTGGATGATGCTCGCCGGGGATCGTCAGGAATGCCTCGGTCAGTTGTCGGAATTAATGGACGGCTACAACGAGTTTCACGACTTCGACCCGCGGGAACTGGCGCTGATCGAACCGTTGCGCGCGTTGCGCCTGATGCACTACAGCGCCTGGCTCGCACGGCGCTGGGATGACCCGGCGTTCCCGCATAGTTTTCCGTGGTTCGGCAGCGAGCGGTATTGGGGCGATCAGGTGCTGGCGTTGCGCGAGCAATTGTCCGCGCTCAACGAAGAACCCCTGAAACTCTTCTAACACCCCCTGATCTCCCCTGTGGGAGCGGGCTTGCTCGCGAAGGAGGTGGGGCATTCGGCAAATATGTTGACTGACCCACCGCCTTCGCGAGCAAGCCCGCTCCCACAAGGTCCGCGACCATTCCGACAAATCTCCTTACAATCCCCTCTTTGTTAGCTGCCTAAGCAAGGATTCTGCATGCAAGCTGCCAACCCGCGTCGCGGGTACATCCTGGGTCTCACTGCCTACATCATCTGGGGACTTTTCCCCATCTACTTCAAAGCCATCGCCTCGGTGCCGGCTGTAGAAATCATCATCCACCGGGTGCTCTGGTCGGCACTGTTCGGCGCTTTGCTGCTGATGGTCTGGAAGCATCCGGGCTGGTGGCGCGAGTTGCGGGACAACCCCAAGCGCCTGGCGATCCTGGCCCTGAGCGGCACGCTGATCGCGGCCAACTGGCTGACTTACGTCTGGTCGGTAAACAACGGGCGGATGCTCGAAGCCAGCCTCGGTTACTACATCAACCCGCTGGTGAACGTGCTGCTGGGGATGCTGATCCTCGGCGAACGGCTGCGGCGCATGCAATGGCTCGCGGTGGGTCTGGCGGCGGTCGGCGTGGCGCAACAGGTGTGGCAGGTCGGTAGTCTGCCGTGGGTGTCGCTGGTGCTGGCGCTGACCTTCGGCTTCTACGGGCTGATCCGCAAACAAGCGCCGGTCAAGGCATTGCCGGGGCTGGTGGTGGAAACCTGGATGCTGGTGCCGATTGCCGTGGCGTGGTTGCTGTTCAATCCGTCGGCGGCCAGTGCACAACCGGCGTTCTGGACCACGTCTGAAGCCTGGTGGCTGGTGGCGGCCGGTCCGGTGACATTGGTGCCGTTGGTATGTTTCAACGCCGCAGCACGGCATTTGCCCTACACCACCCTCGGATTTCTCCAGTACCTGGCGCCGACATTGGTGCTGCTGCAAGCCGTCCTGCTTTTTGACGAACACTTGTCGTCCAGCACCCTGGTGGCGTTCATCTTTATCTGGGCGGGCCTGGCGATTTACAGCGTCGATGCGGTGATCAGCATGCGCCGGCGCAGCTGATCAGAATACGTACAAACCTCTACAGGCCACGTTCTTCGTGGCCTGCATCAATCCTTCCCAAGGTTATCCACAACGTGATCCCCGGCGTTTGTGCGCAACTTGTTGAAACTGCTGGTTTTTTGATCAGATCCTGAAGAACCCCGGCCGGCGCGGCCTGGGGGCGAGTCTCTACAGGTTATCCACAGGCAGGTGCACGTTTAACTTGGATAACCCGTTCTAGGGATCGCTGCGCAGCACCAATTCCACCATCAAGTCATCGGCCAGGGTTTCCAGGCGTGTTTGCAACACGTCCAGGGATAAGGTCAGCGGCACCGCGAGAATTGCCTCGGCGTGGAACAACGGCTCGCTGCTCATCGGCGCCGGGCGCACCTCGGTGACCAGACGCTCGAGGTTCACCCCCTGCTCACTCAACAAGCGCGTGATGTCGCGCACGATCCCCGGCCGGTCATTGCCCACCAGTTCCATCGCGATCGGCTTCCAGGTGCAGGATTGTTCGATGCCGCTTTCAGCGATCAACACGCGAATGCCATGGGTGGACAATGCTTGTAGGGCATCGACCAACTCGTCGTAGGCTTCGGCCGGCACGCCGACCCGAAGAATCCCGGCGAACTGCCCGGCCATGCGCGACATGCGGCTTTCCAGCCAGTTGCCGCCGTGCTCGGCAATGCATTGGGCAATGCGCTCGACCTGCCCTGGCTTGTCCGGTGCGAATACGGTGAGTACGAGGTGGTCCATGGCGCAGCCCTCTTTTGTTATAGAAAGAGAAGTATAGGCAAGGGTTGTTTGTGGCGAGGGGGCTTGCCCCCGTTCGGCTGCGAAGCAGTCGCAGAATAGGTAAATCTGATTGATCTGAAAAACCTGGGGGCCGCTCCGCGCCCCAACGGGGGCAAGCCCCCTCGCCACAAAAGGTCAGCATT
The DNA here is from genome assembly GCF_024296925.1 of Pseudomonas nunensis. Taxonomy (NCBI): domain Bacteria; kingdom Pseudomonadati; phylum Pseudomonadota; class Gammaproteobacteria; order Pseudomonadales; family Pseudomonadaceae; genus Pseudomonas; species Pseudomonas nunensis. The sequence continues at coordinate 6,832,221 of NZ_CP101125.1, read as the reverse complement.
CAGCCAACAAACACAGGGCCCCATAGCAGTGCACCAAAGATTATGTGTACAAGTTTTTATATTTAACTGGAACAATCCAATACTTTTTTGAGAACATCCTGTTCCCCGACATGACTGCAATGCGTCATGGGGTCGCAGAACGACGTAATTAGTCTAATTTTCACAAGCGCAATTCATCATGTAGTATGCCGCAGCGCGCACTACATAACGTTGGATCGATGTCTGCCACCGGCACACTCGCAACCCTGAAAGCCCCGTCAGCAAGGCCTCCAAGCCGTTGATTGGACCGAACCCAGCCGCCCGCAAGGGCATGTACTGGCGGACGGGTTTGTGGTTTAAATGGCCAGAGGCTTCATTGTCAAAATTGAAGAGCTGAAAAGCGAAATAGCTGAGCAGAGTGAGGCAAGCAATGACTGAACACGTTCAAGTCGGTGGCCTGCAGGTCGCCAAAGTCCTGTTCGACTTCGTGAACAACGAAGCCATTCCCGGTACCGGCCTCACCGCCGATAAGTTCTGGGCCGGTGCCGATAAGGTCATTCATGACCTGGCGCCGAAGAACAAAGCCCTACTCGCCAAACGCGATGATTTCCAGGCTCGTATCGATGGCTGGCACCAAGCGCGTGCCGGTCAGGCGCACGACGCCGTGGCTTATAAAGCCTTCTTGCAAGACATCGGTTATCTGCTGCCAGAAGCGGCCGATTTCCAGGCAACGACGCAAAACGTCGATGACGAAATCGCCCGCATGGCCGGCCCGCAACTCGTGGTGCCGGTGATGAACGCGCGCTTCGCGCTGAATGCCTCGAATGCCCGCTGGGGTTCGTTGTATGACGCGCTCTACGGCACCGACGCCATCAGCGAGGCTGACGGCGCGGAAAAAGGCAAAGGCTACAACAAGGTTCGCGGCGACAAGGTCATCGCCTTCGCCCGCGCCTTCCTCGACGAAGCGGCGCCATTGGCCGCCGGCTCCCACGTCGACTCCACCAGCTACAAGATCGTTGACGGCAAACTGGTGGTCGCCCTTAAAGGCGGCAGCAACACCGGCCTGCGCAACGACGCTCAGTTGATCGGTTTCCACGGCGACGCCGCCGCACCGACCGCGATCCTGCTGAAAAACAACGGCCTGCATTTCGAAATCCAGGTCGATGCCAGCACCCCGGTCGGCCAGACCGACGCAGCCGGCATCAAAGACATCCTGATGGAAGCCGCACTGACCACCATCATGGACTGCGAAGACTCCGTTGCCGCCGTCGATGCCGATGACAAAGTGGTGATCTACCGCAACTGGCTCGGCCTGATGAAGGGCGATCTGTCGGAAGAAGTCTCCAAGGGCGGTCAGACTTTTACCCGCACCATGAACGCCGACCGCACCTACACCGGCGTGGATGGTAAGGAACTGAGCCTGCACGGTCGTTCGCTGCTGTTCGTGCGCAACGTTGGCCACTTGATGACCATCGACGCGATCCTCGACAAAGATGGCAACGAAGTGCCGGAAGGCATTCTCGACGGTCTGGTGACCTGCCTCGCGGCGATCCACAGCCTCAACGGCACCAGCTCGCGCAAGAACAGCCGCACCGGCTCGGTCTACATCGTGAAGCCGAAGATGCACGGCCCGGAAGAAGCCGCGTTCACCAACGAGCTGTTCGGGCGCATCGAAGACGTGCTCGACCTGCCGCGCAACACCCTGAAAGTCGGGATCATGGACGAGGAACGCCGTACCACGGTCAACCTCAAGGCCTGCATCAAGGCTGCCAGCGAGCGCGTGGTGTTCATCAACACCGGCTTCCTCGACCGCACCGGCGATGAAATCCACACCTCCATGGAAGCCGGCCCGATGGTGCGCAAGGCCGACATGAAGGCTGAGAAGTGGATCGGCGCCTACGAAAACTGGAACGTCGATATCGGCCTGAGCACCGGCCTGCAAGGTCGCGCCCAGATCGGTAAAGGCATGTGGGCGATGCCCGATCTGATGGCGGCGATGCTCGAACAGAAAATCGCTCACCCATTGGCCGGCGCCAACACCGCTTGGGTACCCTCGCCGACCGCCGCTGCGCTGCACGCGCTGCATTACCACAAGGTCGATGTGTTCGCCCGTCAGGCCGAACTGGCCAAACGTGCGCGCGCCTCGGTGGACGACATCCTGACCATCCCGCTGGCCGTGAACCCGAGCTGGACCGCAGAGCAGATCAAGAACGAACTGGACAACAACGCCCAGGGCATTCTTGGTTATGTGGTGCGCTGGATCGACCAAGGCGTGGGTTGTTCGAAAGTGCCGGACATCAATGATGTCGGCCTGATGGAAGACCGTGCGACGCTGCGTATCTCCAGCCAGCACATCGCCAACTGGCTGCGTCATGGCATCGTTACTGAAGATCAGGTCCTGGAAAGCCTCAAGCGCATGGCGCCGGTGGTTGATCGCCAGAACGCCAATGACCCGCTGTACCGTCCGCTGGCACCGAACTTCGACAGCAACATCGCCTTCCAGGCGGCGGTCGAATTGGTGATCGAAGGTACCAAGCAGCCGAACGGCTACACCGAGCCGGTCCTGCACCGTCGTCGTCGCGAGTTCAAGGCTGCCAATGGCCTGTAACTGAGCGCTGATGACGCACAAAAAAAGGCCCTGTTCTTCGGATCAGGGCCTTTTTATTTGTGAACGCATTCCCCTGTGGGAGCGAGCTTGCTCGCGAAGAGGGAGTGTCTGTCGAATAAATGTTTACTGACACTCCGCCTTCGCGAGCAAGCCCGCTCCCACAGGGGATGTGCAGCGTTCACAGGGTTGAACTAAGGCTCCATCCCCAGCTCATGCTTGACCAACGCCAGCAACTTGCCGGTATCGATCGGCTTGAGCAGGAAATCCACCACGCTCAAATGCATGGCGGCAATCGCGTCCCCCACGTCGGCATCGCCAGACACAATGATGATCGGCATCGCCGCCCGGACCGATTCACGCACCTGGCGAATCAATTCCAGGCCATCCACATGCCCCATGCGCAGATCGGTAATCACCAGTCCGATCGAGGGTTTCTCGTCCAGCATTTTGAGTGCGGTCTCACCGCTGGCAGCGGTCATGCAGCGAATACCGTCCAGACCAAGAATCTCCGATAGCAGCTCCCGGGCATCTTTGTCGTCATCGACAATCAGCACCCGCTGCGGCGGAAGATCAGGCTCCAGCATGATCGCACTGAGCGCCTCGCGCTCGGCGTCACTCAAAATATCGTGGTCGGACATGGCTTTCTCTACGTTTTCTATTCAATCCCCTAGCACAGTGGTCAGACATCGCTAAGCAGAGCTTCAATGTGCACTTCGTCGGATATTTTGCCTAGAGGAAAAATGAGACGTTTTCCCACAATGTGCATAGGGCATATCCGAAATATAGGCATATCCACCGGCTACCTAGACTTACGTCCAATGGGCACCCTGCGCACAGGGGCCGACCATGGCTGAACAATCCGACAACAACAATTCAAAAAAGACTGCGGTAATAGTGATGAGTAAAGCGGACGCCTTCACCCAGGCAGGGAAAACCGCGGTATTGCAAAACATCCAGGGCACGTTGCAATTCCTCCAGCGTTTCCCGCCCTTCAATCAAATGGAACATGCGCACCTGGCCTACCTGGTGGAGCAATGTCAGCTGCGTTTCTATGCGCCCGGCGACAGCATCATCAAACCGGCCGACGGCCCGGTTGAGCATTTTTACATCGTCAAACAAGGCCGAGTCGTCGGCGAACGCCCGCACACGGCCAAGGGCGGCACCGAAACCACCTTCGAAATCACCACCGGCGAGTGTTTCCCCCTTGCCGCGTTGCTCGGTGAACGCGCGACCCGAACCGAACACCTGGCCGCCGAAGACACCTTCTGCCTGCAACTGAACAAACTGGCCTTCATCAAGCTGTTCGCCCTCTCCAATACCTTTCGCGACTTCGCCCTGCGCGGGGTCAGCAGCCTGCTGGATCAGGTCAACCAGCAGGTCCAGCAAAAAGCCGTGGAAACTCTCGGCACGCAATATTCCTTGAACACCCGGTTGGGCGAACTGGCCATGCGGCACCCGGTGACCTGCAGCCCGGCCACGCCCCTGCGCGAAGCCGTGACCCTGATGCACGAGCAGCAGGTCGGCAGCATCGTGATCGTCGACGAACGGAAAGCTCCGCTGGGGATTTTCACCCTGCGCGACCTGCGCCATGTGGTGGCGCAAGGCATCAATGATTTCAACGAAGCCATCGAGCGCCACATGACCCGGGCGCCGTTTTTCCTGACGCCGGATCACAGCGCTTTCGACGCGGCGATTGCCATGACTGAACGGCACATCGCCCACGTCTGCCTGGTCAAGGACCAGCGACTGTGCGGCGTGGTGTCCGAGCGCGATCTGTTTTCCCTGCAACGGGTCGATCTGGTGCACCTGGCGCGGACCATCCGCAGCGCACAGAAAGTCGAAAACCTGGTGGCACTGCGCGGCGAAATCGGCCAATTGGTGGAGCGCATGCTCGCCCACGGCGCGTCTTCGACCCAGATCACTCACATCATTACGCTGCTCAACGACCACACCGTGTGCCGGGTGATCGAACTGACTCTCGCCGAGAAAGGCGACCCCGGCGTGCCGTTCAGTTGGCTGTGTTTCGGCAGCGAAGGCCGCCGCGAGCAAACACTGCACACCGATCAGGACAACGGCATTCTGTTCGAAGCGCGGGACGCGGCGCATGCCGCCGAGCTTCGCGGCAAGCTGTTGCCCATCGCCCAACAGATCAACCACAGCCTGGCGCTTTGCGGCTTCACCCTGTGCAAGGGCAACATCATGGCCGGCAACCCCGAGCTGTGTTTGTCCCGGGCCGAATGGGCGCGGCGGTTCGCGGCGTTTATCCGCGAGGCGACGCCGGAGAACTTGCTGGGATCGAGCATTTATTTCGACTTGCGGGTGGTCTGGGGCGACGAACTGGGCTGCGAGCAACTGCGTCGAGGGATTCTCGATCAGGTGGCGGACAACCGTTTGTTCCAGCGGATGATGGCCGAGAACGCGTTGCGCAACCGTCCACCCGTAGGACGATTCCGTGAGTTCGTATTGGCGCGCAAGAATGGTGAGAAAGCCACGCTGGACCTGAAAGTCCAAGGCCTGACGCCGTTCGTGGATGGCGCCCGATTGCTCGCGCTGGCGAATGGCATCGAAGCCAACAACACTCAGGAACGCTTTCGGCAACTGGTGGATAAAGAAGTCATTGATCCGCTGGACGGTGCGGCGTACGAAGAGGCCTATCACTTCATTCAGCAAACGCGCATGCAGCAACATCAGCTACAGACCCGGGAGAACTTGCCCTACTCCAACCGCGTCGATCCCGACATCCTCAATCATCTGGACCGGCGCATCCTGCGTGAATCCCTGCGCCAGGCCCAACGCCTGCAAAGCAGCCTGGCCCTGCGGTATCAGCTATGAGCCTGTTTTCATGGTTGCGCCCGGCGACCCCTCTGCTACCCGAGGCTCTGCAACAACGGCTGCAGCAATTGCCGGTCGGCGCCGGACTGAGCGAATGCAGCCTGCGCGAGCAGCGTTGGGTGGTGCTGGACCTGGAAACCACCGGGCTGAACCTGAACAAGGATCGGGTGTTGTCCATTGGCGCCGTGGTGATCGAGGATGGCGCGATCGCTTTCAGCCAGCAATTCGAACGCACCCTGCAATGCGTCGATATGAAACTGGCACCGAGCATGTTGATCCATGGCCTGGGGCCCAGTGCGATCGCCGCCGGCAGCGATCCGGCCGAGGCGCTGCTGGAGTTCATGGAGTTTCTGGGCGACAGCCCGGTGCTGGCGTTTCATGCGCCGTTCGATCAGCACATGCTCGGGCGCGCGTTGAAAGATCATCTGGGCTACAAGTTGCAGCATCCGTTTCTGGATGTGGCGGACATCGCCCCGCTGCTCTGCCCGCAGGCGAACATTCGCGAGGCCGGGCTGGATGAGTGGATTGAGTGGTTCAAGCTTGAAGTCTTCGAGCGCCATAACGCCAGCGCCGATGCGTTGGCCACGGCGGAACTTGCGTTGATTCTGTTCAGCCGGGCGCGGCAGCAGCAGATTCATAGCCCGTTGAATCTGCAGCAGCGGATCAGCCAGTGGAAACGGCGGCAGCGGGCGCCTTCGTTTTAAACCTTGCATGAATTTTGTGGCAGGTTGATTTGTGGCGAGGGGGCTTGCCCCCGTTGGGGCGCGCAGCGGCCCCGGCATTTTGCAGACAGATCGCATTCACCGGGTGACGACTGCTACGCAGCCGAACGGGGGCAAGCCCCCTCGCCACAGAATGTTGTTCGACTTCATACCGCATAGCCCGATAACCACCCGACCAGCGTTAATTGCTTACCTCCCCCGCCTCTGCCACAATCGCGAACAATTCTCGTTAGTTAACACTTCCCAATCGGTGATGCTACGTGTCGTCAGTCCAAGGCCCCCACAGCGAGCTCGTCGGTGCGTTATATCGCGACCATCGCGGTTGGCTATTGGCTTGGCTGCGGCGCAATGTGGCCTGTCCGCAACGGGCCGAGGACCTGAGCCAGGACACCTTTGTCCGCTTGCTCGATCGTGACGAACTCAAGGAACCGCGTGAACCCCGGGCATTTCTGGTGGCTATCGCCAAGGGTCTGCTGTTCGACTATTTCCGCCGCGCCGCGCTGGAACAGGCCTACCTCACCGAACTGATGCTGATTCCCGAAGGCGAGCAACCGTCGGTGGAAGAACAGCAAATGATCCTCGAAGACCTCAAAGCCATCGACCGTCTGCTCGGCAAACTCTCGTCCAAGGCCCGGGCGGCGTTTCTGTATAACCGTCTCGACGGCCTGAGCCACGGCGAAATCGCCGAGAAACTCGGGGTGTCGGTACCGCGAGTGCGTCAGTACCTGGCCCAGGGCATTCGTCAGTGTTACATCGCCCTGTACGGTGAACCGGTATGAGTCCGGCCAGTTCCAAACCGGTGTCGGCACAGGTGCTGGACGCCGCGATTGCCTGGCAATTGTCGCTGGATTCCGGCAGCCCAATCGAGCGCGAAGAATTCGCCAAATGGCACGCCGCCCACGAAGAACATGCCCGCGCCTGGCGCCAACTGGGCATGCTCGACCAGCGCTTCAGCGTCGCCAGCGGCCCGGCCCGCACGGCGTTGCTGCAATCACGCGAGAGCATCCGCCGCCGGGTGCGCAAACTCGGCAGTGGCTTGACCAGTGTTGTCGCGGTGATCGGGTTGGCGCTGTTCGCTGGTGATCGTTACCTGCCCATCGATTACTGGCTGGCCGATCAGCGCACCGCCACCGGTGAACAGCGCACCCTGCGCTTGGCCGACGGCACCGTGATAAACCTCAACACCCACAGCGCCGTGGATGTGCGTTTCGATGACAAGCAGCGGCGGATCATTCTTCAGGAAGGCGAAATCCTCGTCGAAACCGGTCATGGCGATGCCCGGCCGTTTATCGTCGAAACCCGCGAAGGCAGCATGCGCGCACTCGGGACGCGGTTCCTGGTCAAGCGCGAGGACGAAGGCACGCGGTTGAGCGTATTGAAATCGGCGGTGGCGGCTCATCCGGAGTCGAGCCCGGAAGAACAAATCCTGCGCGAAGGCCAGCAAGTGCTGATGCGCAGCAACGGTTTGGGGCCAATCGTCGCGCTCAACCTCGGCGCCGATGCCTGGACCCGAGGCATGCTGGTTGTGGACAACGCGCGCCTGGAAGATTTGGTGCATGAACTCGGCCGCTACCGCCGGGGGTATCTGGGCGTGGCGCCGGAGATTGCCGATTTGCGGATCACCGGCAGCTTCCCGCTGCACGACACCGACAAGGCGTTGAGCGCGCTGCTGCCGACTTTGCCGGTGCAGATCGAACAGCACACGCCGTGGTGGGTGACCGTGGCGAAGGCTGACGTCAAACCCTGAGATTTACGGTGTCTGGGCGGACGCCTTCGCGGGCAAGCCTCGCTCCTACATTAGAAATACGTTCCCCCTGTAGGAGCGAGGCTTGCCCGCGAAGAGGCCAGCAGCCACCCCGCAAATCACGAATCACGAATCACGAATCAAAATTATTTTCATCCAGCCCTATCACTTTTGCATTCTCGTTCGGCACCTAGGCAATTGAGAAATATTTCCATTCAGGAGCCTCTGTATGTCCCGTTCGCTCGACACCTTGTTGCGCCCCAGTTTGCTGGCGGTCGCCATTGCCCTCTGTGCCCCTCTGGCCAGCAGCCAACTGATCGCCGCTGAACAGGCGTCCAGCGTTCGCGCCTACAACCTGCCGGCCGCGCCGTTGGCCAGCACCCTGAACCAGATCGCCAGCCTGGCCGGCCTGGCGCTGTCACTGAATCCGTCCCTGGCGGCGGGCAAGACCTCCGCCCCGGTCAACGGCCAGTTCGACGCCACGGGCGCCCTGCGTGAAGCCTTGCGCGGCACCGGTTTGCAACTGGAACAAAGCAGCACCGGCACCTACAGCCTGGTGGCCGTACCCGACGGCGTGATGGCCCTGCCGGAAACCGCGGTCATTGGTGTGGAAAACGCTGAAACCGCGTGGAGTCCAGTTGAAGGCTACGTCGCCACGCGCACTGCTGCCGGCACCAAGACCGACACCGCACTGGTCGAAGCACCGCGTTCGATCTCTGTCGCTACCCGCCAGCAGATGGACGACCGCAGCGTGCACAGCCTGGATGACGCCGTGCGTTACATGCCTGGCATCACCGCCAGCAGCTTCGGCAGCGACACCCGCGCCGATTGGTTGCGCGTGCGCGGCTTTGAACCGACCCAGTTCCTCGACGGTTTGCCGCTGCCAAAAGGCGTGTATGCCAACCCGAAACAGGAAACCTGGAACCTCGATCGCCTGGCCCTGCTACGCGGCCCTGCCTCCTCGGTCTATGGCCAGACACCCCCCGGCGGTTTGCTGGACATGGTCAGTCGCCGTCCAAGCGACGTGGCAAGCAACGAAATCCAGGTGCAATACGGCAGCGATAACCACCGCCAGATCAACTTCGCCAGCACCGGCAAGATCGATGACGCCGGGCAGTTCCTCTATGGCGTCAGCGGCGTGATTCGCGACAGTGGCACCCAAATCGATCATATCGATGACAAGCGCTACAACATCGCGCCCAGCCTGACCTGGAACATCGACGAAGACACCAAGCTCACGTTGCTCACGCAGTTCACCCGAGACGATACCGGGATCACCAGCCAGTTCCACTCGATCCAGGGCACCAAGATCGATATGCCGTTCGGCGACATCTCCCATCACAAGAATTTGGGCGACCCGAACTACGAGTATTACGACCGCACCAATTACTCGCTGGGATATGCCTTCGAACATCGCCTGAACGATGTCTGGCAGTTCAAGCAAAACCTGCGCTACACCAAGTCGGACCTGTCCTTCCAGGCAATTACCGTCAACAGCTACAGCCCGCAATTTGCCGGCTTCTCCGTTGATGATCAGGGCAACACAGGGCGTGGCACGACCAATGTTGACGAGGACATCAGCCAGTTCGCCGTGGATAACAACTTCCAGGGCGACTTCGCTACGGGCGATATTCGTCATACTTTGCTGATCGGTCTGGATCACCAACGCAATAACACCAATTACCTGTCGATCTTCGGCACCGCGCCGGACGTCAACGTCAACAATCCGGTTTATGGATTGCCGATCACTCGCCCGGACCGTTCCACCGCGTTCTATGACTACGATCAGAAAACCCGGCAAACCGGTGTGTATGTGCAGGACCAGATGGCGCTCGACCAATGGCGCCTGACCTTGGGCGGGCGTGAGGACTGGGTCCATACCGGCACCAAGTTCTTCAATAAGGGCGATGCCACCAACACCGAACGTGACAAGGCGTTCAGCGGCAACGCAGCGATCAGCTATGTGTTTGACTCGGGCTTCGTGCCTTATCTGTCTTACGCCGAGTCGTTCCAACCCACCAGCAACGCCACCGCCTCGCCAACCGACTCGTTCAAGCCGACCGAAGGCAAACAGTGGGAACTGGGCGTCAAGTACCAGCCACCGGGAAGCAAAACCCTGCTCAGCGCAGCGGTGTATGACCTGACCCAGAAAAACGTAGCGGTCACCACAACCGTCGGTAACGTACCGATCACCAGCCAATCCGGCGAAGTGAAGGTCAAGGGCCTGGAGCTGGAAGCCGTTTCCGACGTGACCGACAACCTCAAGGTCATCGCCGCCTACACCCTGGCCAAGTCCGAAGTGCAAAAAGGCGATTTCAAAGGCAATCGCCTGCAACTGATGCCGAACCAGCAAGCCTCGCTGTGGACCGATTACACCTGGCACACCGGCGTGCTGGACGGCTTCGGCATCGGCGGCGGCGTGCGCTACACCGGCAACACTTATGGCGACCAGGGCAACACCTGGCTGGGCAAGGCTGACGCCTACACGGTGTTCGACGCCGCGGTGCATTACGACTTGGGTCGTCTGGATAACAGCCTGAAAGGCGCATCGCTGGCACTGAATGCCACCAACCTGTTCGACAAGGACTACATCTCCACTTGCGACAGTTTCTACTGCTACTACGGCGACCAACGCAGCGTCGTCGCCAGCGCCACTTACAAGTGGTAATCGCCTGACCTGACACGCGCTATGACCAAGCCGTCCTTCGTGGACGGCTTTGGTATTTCTGAAGGCCACGAAATGAAAAGTAAAACAATTCGCCGCTGGTCCTGCATCCACACCTGGACCAGCCTGATCTGCACGGTGTTCCTGCTGATGCTGGCACTGACCGGCCTGCCGTTGATCTTCCACCACGAGATCGACCATTTGCTGGGCGACGCTGCCGAGTTGAAGGTCATGCCGGCCGATACGCCGCAGCTGAATTTGCAGCAATTGGTGGCGGCCGCTGAAAAACATCGTCCCGGCGAAGTCATGCAGTACTTCGGCTACGACGATGAAGACCCCAACGGCATGATCGCGATCATGGCCAAAACCGCCGGCACCGAGCCCAACTCGTCCCACACCTTCATGCTCGACGCCCGCACCGGCGAAGCGCTGGAGATGCCGTCGGCCAATGGCGGGTTGATGATGGTCATGTTGCGATTGCACGTGGACATGTTCGCCGGGCTGCCGGGCAAGTTGCTGCTGGCGTTCATGGGGATCATGTTCGTGTTGGCGATCATCTCGGGCGCGGTGCTGTACCTGCCGTTCATGCGCCGTTTGAAATTCGCCACCGTGCGCCAGGACAAATCCACCCGATTGCGCTGGCTCGACCTGCACAACCTGATTGGCGTAGTGACCCTGACCTGGGCGCTGGTGGTCGGCGTGACCGGCGTGATTAGTGCTTGCGCCGATCTTTTGATCGCCGCGTGGCGCAACGACAGCTTGAGCGCGATGGTCGCGCCCTACCGCGATGCGCCGCCACTGACACAATTGGCCCCCGCCACCCGTTTGCTCGACATCGCCAAGGACGTCGCGCCGGGTATGCAGCCGGACTTCATCGCCTTCCCCGGCACGCGCTTCTCCAGCGAGCATCATTACGCGGTGTTCATGAAAGGCAGCACACATCTGACCTCGCACTTGCTGACTCCGGTGCTGATCGACGCCAGCACCCTGAAGGTCACCGCCGTGGCCGAGCGTCCGTGGTACATGGACGCGATGGGCATGTCACAGCCGCTGCACTTTGGTGACTACGGCGGCATGCCAATGAAAATCCTCTGGGCGACGTTGGATGTGCTGACCATCATCGTGCTCGGCAGCGGGGTTTATTTGTGGGTGGTTCGGCGTAGAGCGGCGAAGCCTGTGCCCGCCAAAGTGGAGCAAACGGCATGAAGCCGAGGCAGTCGAATTTCTGGAAAGTGTTTGCTACGCCGACGGTGATTGCACTGCTGAGTGCCGCCGGGTTGTTCTCGGCATTGCTGGGGGATGGAATTTGGGATGCCTTGAGCTGGCTGGGCCTGGGCATCCCCGCCGCCCTCGCCCTGCGCGGTTTACTGCAACGCCATTAACCAAAAACACCACAACCCCTGTGGGAGCGGGCTTGCTCGCGAAAGCGGTGTGTCATTCAGCATCAATGTTGACTGACACGACGCCTTCGCGAGCAAGCCCGCTCCCACAGGGGGTTCCGTGTGCATTTCTGATCTTGAGCTATCGAACCAACGCGCTATGCTGCCCCGCATTGCCACCGACCGAGACGCTGCCATGTCCGCCCCGAGCATGACCCTGTTCTACAACACCGCTTCACCCTTCGCCCGCAAAGTCATGGTGCTGCTGCACGAGACCGGCCAAACCCAGCGCGTAGCCCTGCAACTCAGCCAACCGACGCCGGTCAGCCCGGACCTGGCGCTCTGCGAAGACAACCCGCTGGGCAAGATCCCGGCCCTGCGCCTGGCCGATGGCAACGTGATCCATGACAGCCGGGTGGTCCTCGACTACCTCGATCATCAGCACGTCGGCAATCCGCTGATCCCGCGCGACGGTCCGGCCCGCTGGCGTCGCCTGACCCTGGCCTCCCTGGCCGACGGGATCATGGACGCGGCGGTGATGATTCGCTACGAACAAGCCCTGCGCGCCCCGGAAAAACACTGGGACCAGTGGCTCGACGGCCAGCGCGAGAAGATCCGCCGCGCCTTGGTTCTGCTCGAAGCGGACGCGATTGCCGAGTTGACCAGCCATTTCGATGTGGCGGCGATCAGCGTGGCGTGTGCCCTGGGTTACCTCGACTTTCGCCATCCTGACCTGGACTGGCGCGCAGCGAATCCGAAACTGGCCGAGTGGTTTTTCGAGGTGAGTCAGCGGGCTTCGATGTTGGCGACGATGCCTAAGGTTTAGAGCTTCGCTGACTGTTCGGGCCTCTTCGCGAGCAAGCCCGCTCCCACATTGGTTTTATGTTGTTCATACAATCCCCTGTGGGAGCGGGCTTGCTCGCGAAAGCACCAGCGCGGTTCAACTGGCAAGAACTCGACAATCCGTGTCACCAGGTTTTCCCTCCAGCGCTGATCCTCGCGCAACCCCAGCGACCGGCTCATTCCACCGCTCCCATATCAAACTCCAATGGCTTGGCCGTCTTCGCCCCGATCCCGTACCAGTCCAGTTTGCGGGTCAGCACCATGAACACACCCAGCAGCCCGAACAGCAACAGCGAGCCCATCAACAGCGCGTAATCCTCGGCGCTCAGCAAGCCATAAAGCAGACCGTACAACGCCGCCAACCCCGCCGAAAAACTCAAGCCATGGCGCACGCTGCGCAGCACGTGGCAGACATAGAAGCCGATCAGCAACACACAACCGCTCGCCGACAACAGGTACGCCAAGGCAAAGCCAATGTGCTCGGACAACGACAGCAGCAACAAGTAGAAGAACGCCAGGGCCACGCCAACCAGTGCGTATTGCACCGGGTGCACTGCCAAGCTTTTCAGCACTTCGAAGAGGAAGAAACCGGCGAACGTCAGCACGATAAACAGCAGCGCGTATTTGATCGCCCGATCACTTTTCAGGTACTGGTCCACCGGGTCGATGAAGCTCACGCCGAAGCTGCGGGCGTTGAACGCTTCGCAACCGGCGCCGGCCGCGCAACTGCTCAACGCTTCTTGCAGGTTGGTGGAGAAAAACGAGGTCTGCCAATTGGCGGAGAAGCCCTGATCGCTGACTTCACGCTGGGTCGGCAGGTAGTTGCCGATGAAGCTTGGGTGCGGCCAATTGGCAGCGAACGACACCTTGCTGGTCTTGCCCACTGGCAGCACTTGCAACTGACCGGTGCCCTGCAAACGAAGGTCGAAACCGAAGGCCAATTCCGTGGCTTTTTTTGCATCCAGCGCCGGCAACATCACATGCACGCCTTCGCCCAAAAACCCGACCTGGCTACCCGGAACGAAGTCCAGGCGCTGGCCATCGAGTTCCAGTTTCAGTGCGTTCTCGATGCCGCGAATATCGCTGATGCCGACGGCCAGGAATGGCTGGTCGAACTGATAGTCGGCGAAGTCTTCCTTGATGCCCAGTTGTTCAGGGATCGAGAAATGCCCGCTGATGCGATTGTCGGCATGGAACAGCCGCGCTTCATAAATGCCCCGGGAACGCAGTTCGGTCTGGACGTTGCCATCCAGTTCAAAGCGTTCCGGCAGGAAGTACAAACGCCCCCGCTCTTCACCGACATCCTGATAACGCTCGTTGGTTTTTTCGTTGAGCTTCCAGCTGCGCACCACTTTGCGGTACGGCACCACCATCAGCGGCCCGCTCAATTGCTGGCTGTAACTGGAACTGCGGGCGATGTCTTCAAGCACGCCATCGCGCAGTTGCTGACGGTCCTGGATTACGCCGTTGATCATCAGCAACGGGATCAGCAATAACAGAATCAGCAGGGCAATCGCCCCGAGTTTGATGGTCAGGTTGCGGTTCATGTGGGTCTCTCCCTGTTCGAATGAGGGAGAGTCTGGGTTTGGTGTGTGGGGGTTTTGTGGAGGCTGTGTGGAGATTGCGTGGAAATGCCTGTAAAAGTCGTTTGCGCCTTGGCACACTGCGCGGCTTCAAGGCTGACTCCGATTATTTGATCTCCCGGGGAGATCATTTTCAGACACTTACAACCAAGGATTATGGCCGTTGGATTGCTCCAACCAGGTCAGGCAAGGAGTGCTGCATTGCGTAACAATTCGTTTGATCTGATCAGGCACCTCGCCGCGCTTATGGTCCTGGTCAGCCATCACTATGTGCTGGCAGGTATGAGCGAGCCCGCCATCCAAGGTTACAACTCGCTGGGTGGTATAGCGGTTCTTTGTTTTTTTTCGATTTCCGGGTTGTTGATTACGCTCAGTTATCTGAATACCGCCAGCCTTCAAAATTACTTGCTGAAGCGCGTTGCACGGATCTTTCCCGCACTCATCATTTGCTCATTCGTTATGACTTATGTGGCCGGGGCTTTTTTTGCCAGCGACTATGTTTCGGGGACGAGCGCCTTCATCGACTTTCTGCGAATTTCAGTGTTCGGGCGGGCAACTATTGATGAAGTGACCCACGACTTCATATTTAGCGAATCCTTCAACGGAAGCCTCTGGACGCTAAAGATTGAATTTGCTTTTTATATTCTGCTGGCGCTGGTCTTGACCCTTTATCGCAGCGCCTTGATGCCTTGGGCACTGCTACTGCTGTTTTGCATCGCGACCTATGTTCTGGGCAACTTCCCCATGAATGCACTGGCGCAGAAGCTTCTGGTGTATTGCGCCGCCGGCATCGCGTTTTTCTCCGGATCGTTGATCGCTTTCTATAAACAGCACTTCGATAGGGCGCGGACAAAGTTCATCGTCCTGGCAGTTGCCAGTCTTATAGTGTTTGTTTCTCTGGGTACTTCGGCGGCCTGGGTTCTGGCAACGCTGGGGATCAGCCTGGCGACCATCAGCCTGGGTTTGTTGTACGTTGATAAAACCATCAGGGGACGCTTCGACATCTCCTATGGCATCTACCTGTACGCCTTTCCCGTCCAGCAATTGATCATCAATAAAACGCAACTGGGCTTTTTTCCCTCGATGGCTGTTTCGGCGCTCATCGTCGTTGGCCTGGCAACACTTTCATGGTTGATCATCGAGCAGCCAGCGCTTGCTTTGGCGCATCGAAACACGCCTCGCAAATCGGTGCCCGCACCGCAGGTCTCCCAAGTACCTTAGGACAACCTGACCCGCGCCTCAACGCCACCTTGCACATTGGCGACCCACAGTTGGCCGCCATGCAACTTAACCACCTCTTCAACGAAGTTAAGCCCCAACCCCGTACTTTTACGCCCACTGTCCGGCCTCGGCAGCGAGTAGAACCGCTCGCTCAACCGCGGCAGCGCATAGTCGGGAATCGCCTCCGCCTGGTTGAACAAGCTGAACTCAATCCACTCGCCAACCCGCTCCGCGCTAAATCGCAAAACACCTTGGGCAGGCGTGAAGTCCAAGGCATTTTCCAGCAGATTGCCCAACGCCTGACGCAACAAAAACGGCTCGCCGACCAAGGCCAGATCCGCCGCAATCGTCTGCTCGACCCGCAACTGCTTGCCTTCGATTCGCGCTGCCTGAGCGTCCAGTAATTCGTTCACCAAAGCAGCCAACGGCACTTCAACCCGCTCTTCCAGACCTTGGCGCTGTTCGACCTGCGCCAAATTCAGAAGCCGTTCGATCAACTGCTGCATCCGCGCACTTTCGCTGTCGATGTTGCTGACGAAACGCTGCTGCTGGGCCAGCGGCATCTCGCCTTGCAGCAGTTCCGCCGCGCCGCGAATCGCCGCCAACGGGCTTTTCAATTCATGGGTCAGGGTGTGCACGTAGCGCTCGACGTAGGCCTTGCCTTCCAGTTGCGTGCGCATCTGCTCCACCGCCGTCGCCAGTTGTTCCAGCTCGCCGCCACGATAATGCGGCACTTCGACCCGGCGGCCTTCGCTGACGGCTTGGGCATAAGCGGTCAACCGTCGCAGCGCCGCGCTCAGCCACCACGACAGCAGCGCGCCGAACAACAGGCCGAGGCCGATCAACCCGGCGCCGTAAGCGAATAATCGGCGTTCCGTGCGATCGACGTAGGGCTGCAAGGAGCTGTTGGGTTTGGCCACGGTGACCACGCCGATGATCTGGCCGTTGTCGCGAATCGGCGCGCCGACGTGCATCACCGAGGAGCTCGCATCGTTGGGATCACTGCGGCTCGAACGCGCGCCGTACTCGCCACGCAGGGTCAGGTAGACATCGTTCCAGCGCGAATAATCCTGGCCCACCGCCACGCCGCTGGAGTCCAGCACCACGATGCCTTTGGCGTCGGTAACGTAGATGCGGTGGCTGACCTGATTCTTCGGCAAGCCCCAGATACTCGCCTTCGGTTGCCGCTCGCCGTACGCCTTGAGCAGTTGTGGCCAGTGATTCTGGTTGAGGGTGCCGGCCTTGAAGTCGTCGCGCAGGATTTCCGCCATCAGGTTGGCGGTGTCCACCAGGGTTTCTTCGGTGGACTGGCGCACACCGGGACGGATTTCCTGCATCACGGTGTTGAGCACGAAGTAACCGGTCAGGCCGATAAACAGCACGTAGACCAGGAAGATGCGGATGCCCAACGCCATCAGCTATGCCCCGGGCTGTAGCTGTAGCCGAGGCCGCGATGGGTCTGGATCGGTTCGGCGTCGGCCTGCACCAACCGCAGTTTGGCGCGCACGCTCTTGATGTGGCTGTCGATGCTGCGTTCATAACCGGCGTCGGCGGCCACGCCCAGGGCATCGAGCAGTTGCTCGCGGCTGAACACCCGTTCGGGTTGTTCGAGCAGGCATTGCAGCAGGCGGAATTCGTGGCGGGTCAGGCTCAGGGTTTGGCCGCGATAGGTGATCTGAACCCGTTCGCTGTCGATGCGAAACAGCGTCGATGCCGCCTCAGGTGCCGCGCGGGGCGCCATGCGTTTGAGGATCGCCCGGACCCGCGCCGCCACTTCCCGTGGGCTGAACGGCTTGACCACGTAGTCGTCGGCGCCGATTTCCAGGCCTACAACGCGGTCGATTTCACCATCACGGGCGCTGAGAAAAATCACCGGCACCTCGCTGAAACGACGCAATTGCTTGCAGGTCTCGAAGCCGCTGATGTCCGGCAGGCCGATGTCAAGAATGATCAGGTCGGCCGGGGTCTGGCGCTGATGCTCAAGCGCAGCCGCGCCGAGGCTCACCCAAGTGGTGGTGAAGCCTTCGCCCTGCAAGGCAAAAATCAACGTGTCGGCAATGGCCGCTTCGTCTTCGACTATCAGGATATGAGGCATGGTGTCCGAGCACGGCAGTTAAGTTGCGCAACGGTGGCCCAAGCCTCTCATCCCGTCAATCAGCAGTCGGGTTTGTCCGCGGTAAAGCGGCGTGCCGGGTTCACCGCCGCACCGAATTCGCGCAAGGCCTTGGCGCCGATCAGCAGCGGATAGTTGAAGCTGCTGCGGTCAGTGAGGTTGACCTCGACCGTGCGCTTGACGTTGCCCAGGCACAGCTCCAGATCGACGACTGGACGCTTGGTGGGGGCGGCCTCGTCCTTGTCGTCCTCGTCCTCTTCGGAGCGGGTCTTGATCTTGCTGATCCGCGAGATTTTGTGCTCGTAGACCTTGTTGCTCGCGTCCTTGGTGCCGAGGCGGAAACGCACCCAGTCGTCGCCGTCACGGGTGAACATTTCAATGTCCTTGGCCGACAGCGACGCGGTCAGGGCGCCGGTGTCCATTTTCGCCTTGAGGACTTCACCACCGATTTCTGGCAGCGCGATGTATTCGTAGCGCCCGTACAGGGTCGGCTCGGCGGCCATGACCGGCAGGGCCACGAGGGTCAGCAGTGCAAGGAGGGATTTCACGTAATGGGCTTCCTTGGGAAATAGGGGCGCAGAGGCCAAATTCTAGACCGCAAAACACAACGATAGTTGGACCAACGCAAACCTTTGTGGCGAGGGAGCTTGCTCCCGCTCGAGTGCGCAGCGCTCATAAAATATTTGGGGCCGCTTCGCAGCCCAGCGGGAGCAAGCTCCCTCGCCACAGGGATCTCCATCAGGCAGGGAGCATAACCGTTTAAAGGTGAAACATTCGTCACCGCCGATTTGGCCTGTCGCCCGAAGCTGCTTATCATGGCGCGCCCAAACGCTTCCAAGAGTTACTTATGCGCCGCCTGCTCACCGGCTGTTTCGTTACCCTGCTGCTGTTGCTCAACACCCTGGTCCTGTTCGGGCCGCTGATGGTGTTCGCCTTGCTCAAACTGATCCTGCCCGGACGCTTTCGCGACTATGCCTCGTGGTCGGTGATGTGGATTGCCGAGACCTGGGCCGAAATCGACAAACTGATCTTTCGCCTGTGCATCCCCACCCAATGGGACATTCGCGGCGGCGCGGACCTGCGCGGCGACACCTCGTATCTGGTGATCAGCAACCACCAATCCTGGGTCGATATCCCGGCGCTGATCCAGACCCTGAACCGGCGCACGCCGTTCTTCAAATTCTTCCTCAAGAAAGAATTGATCTGGGTGCCGTTCCTCGGCCTCGCCTGGTGGGCGCTGGATTACCCGTTCATGAAGCGCTACACCAAGGCGTTCCTGGCGAAGCATCCCGAGTTGGCCGGCAAGGATCTGGAGATCACCAAAGCGGCCTGCGAGTTGTTCAAGCGTCAGCCGGTGACGGTGGTGAATTACCTGGAAGGCACTCGTTTCACGGCGGCAAAAAGCGCTCAGCAGCAGTCACCGTTCACCCACCTGCTCAAGCCCAAGGCTGGCGGCGTGGCGTTTGTACTGGCGGCGATGGGCGAACAGCTCGACGCCATTCTCGATGTGACGGTGGTGTATCCGCAGCAAAAGATTCCGGGATTCTGGGATCTGATCAGCGGCAACGTGCTGAAGGTGATCATCGACATCCAGACCCGCGAACTGGACCCGGCGTTGTGGCAGGGGGATTACGAAAACGATCCGGTGTTTCGCGAAACGGTCCAGAACTGGGTCAACCAGCTCTGGATCGAGAAGGATCGGCGCATCGACGCGTTGCGCGCCGAGCGCCGCTGAATCAGCTACCGGAACCGGCGCCCCAGATCCCGCCCAGGCTTTCCAGCAGCGGGCCGCCAACGCCTTGGCCACCGAGGTATTGGAGGATCACCGGGGCGAATTGGCCGACCATCCCGCTGTCCATGCCCAACGCGCTGAACGCAGTGTTCAGGTCATTGGTGTTCTTCACGTTGCCCAAGGCATTTTCCAGGCCAGCGGATTTACCGGACGAGCCGAGCAACCCGCTCAGGGCACCCAGTTGACCGCCACCCGAGAGTTTGTCCAGCCCCGGCACGCTTTTGGCCAGTTGCGAGTAGTCGGTGGAGCTCAGTTGATTCTTCGCCAATCCCAGCATCGCCGCAGTGCCACCAACGGCCTGCTCGGGTTTTACATTCAACTGCGACGTCAGCGCGCCGAGCAGACCGGCGGTTTCCTGCGTCGGGGCGGCGGCAGTCGCGGCGTTACCGCCCTGCATGCTCGAAGCCGCTTTGGTCACATCGTCCAGGCTGAACCCGGCGAAGACCGGGCTGGCCGCCAAAGTCATAAGCGAAGCCAGTACAAAACCGCGTGAAATCTTCATCGAGACAACCTCTTTAGGCATAAACCACCCACCGATGGGCGGCGAAAAACTGTGCGTTCGACTGACATCCCGGAGGATTGTTCCCAATCCTCCCCTGTGGGAGCGGGCTTTGTGGCGAGGGGGCTCGCCCCCGTTCGGCTGCGAAGCAGTCGTCAGTCTGTTCATACGGTCTGCGAAAAAGCGGGGCCTCTTCGCGACCCAACGGGGGCAAGCCCCCTCGCCACAATCAAAAAAGAATGCCTGCGTGCTGCATCCAGTCTAGCCCCACGCACGTATATCAAACACGGACAGGAACAACCGCGCGCAGTGAACTAACCTCTTCGCAGCTCACCGCCGCTCCTTTGATTGCCTGGAGAACCGTTATTGCCATCGCCGACACCGATCAGCTCCGACAGCTTCTCGCCCAGTGCTCACTAGGGAACCGTCGCGCGTTCGAGACGCTTTATCGCAGCGTCGGCCCGCGCTTGTACGGCGTCGCCCTGCGTTTCATGGGCCGCCATGACTTGGCCGAAGAGGTGCTGCAGGAGAGCTTCGTGCGTATCTGGAACAACGCCTCGCGCTATGAATCGCATCTCTCGGCGCCGCTGACCTGGATGATCAACATCACCCGCAACCAGGCCATCGACCAGTTGCGCAAACACCGCGACCGGCCGTTGACCGATCTGGAGGAACTGGCGCTGGTGGATGAAAGCCCATCGGCCCACGAGTTGCTGAACCGTACCCGCGAAGCCAGCGCCTTGAACCGCTGCCTGGAAAGCCTCGACGGCATGCAGCGTCAATCGATCACCGTCGCCTATTTTCAAGGGCTGTCCTGCTCTGAACTGGCCGAACACCTGGCCGCGCCGCTGGGCTCGGTCAAATCCTGGATTCGCCGTGGCATGGAGCGCCTGCGCAGGTGCCTTGAATCATGAACTACCAGACCCCGACCCTGCGCCGCGCCCTTGCTGCTGATTATGCGATTGGCTTGATGCCCGCGGCGGCTCGTCGACGTTTTGAACAGTTGTTGCTGGAAGACGCGTCGTTACGCGCAGAATTGGCGCATTGGCAGGACAGCCTCGTCAGCCTGACCGAAGCGTTGCCCGAACAGCCGGTGCCGGAGCGTGTGTGGGAAGCGATCACTGCGCGGATCGAACCGCAGCATCTGCATGTGCCCGAGAAGCGTTCGTTCTGGAACTGGATACGGGTGACGGTTGCGTTGTGCTCGTTGGTGGTGGTCGTGTTCCTGAGCACGCTCTACAACCGCGACGATGCGCGCTACAGCGCCACCCTGATGAGCGCCGATGCACAGCCGGCGCTGAAAGTTGAGGCGCATGAGAATTACCTGAACGTTGAACCGCTGACATTGGCCGCCGTCACACCGGAGCAAAGCCTGGAGTTGTGGGCGATACCGGCGGATGGCAAACCGATTTCCCTCGGCGTGATTCCGCGCGGCGGCAAGGGCAAGGTTGAGCTGAACGAGGCGCAGCAGGCGTTGATCGGCAAGCCGATTGCGTTGGCGGTGAGTCTGGAGTCGAAGGGCGGCTCGCCGACCGGGCAACCGACGGGCCCGGTGCTGTATCAAGGGGCGTTGGTGGCGCTTTGAACGCGCTGATGAGCTTTTTGTGGCGAGGGAGCTTGCTCCCGCTCGGCTGCGCAGCAGTCGTCAACCGATCACCGCGTTAGAACTGATTCATCTCTGTGGATGGTTTTAGGGCCGCTTCGCGCCCCAACGGGGGTAAACCCCCTCGCCACAGGGGTTGTGTTCTCTCCAACAAAAACGGCGACCCGAAGGTCGCCGTTTTGCATTGCGTGAAGCCTTACGCCGCGCTGAACAACTTGTGCGGATCGATCACAAACTTCTTCGGTACGCCGGCATCGAACTCGCCGTAGCCACGTGGTGCGTCATCCAGGCTGATGACTTCCACACCGACGATGTCGGCGATGTGGATGCGGTCCCACATGATCGCCTGCATCAGCTGGCGGTTGTACTTCATCACCGGCGTCTGGCCGGTGTGGAAGCTGTGGGATTTGGCCCAGCCCAGACCGAAGCGAATGCTCAGGCTGCCCATTTTCGCGGCAGCGTCCACCGCACCCGGATCTTCCGTCACGTACAGGCCCGGAATCCCGATTTTGCCCGCCACGCGAACCACGCCCATCAGGGAGTTGAGCACGGTGGCTGGCGCTTCGTGTTTCACCCCGTCATGCCCGTGACCGCGCGCTTCGAAACCTACGGCGTCGACGGCGCAATCCACTTCTGGCTCGCCCAGCAGCGCGGCGATTTGTTCATGCAGCGGGGTGTCGAGGGACAGGTCAGCGATTTCGAAACCCTGAGCCTTGGCGTGCGCCAGGCGAATTGGGTTGACGTCACCGATGATCACCACCGCCGCGCCCAGCAGGCGAGCGGATGCAGCAGCGGCCAGACCGACCGGACCCGCGCCCGCGATGTACACGGTGCTGCCCGGGCCAACGCCGGCCGTCACTGCGCCGTGGTAGCCGGTTGGCAGGATGTCGGAGAGGCAGGTCAGGTCGCGGATTTTTTCCATCGCGCGATCACGGTCCGGCAGTTTCAGCAGGTTGAAATCCGCATAAGGCACCAACGCGTATTCAGCCTGGCCGCCGGTCCAGTCGCCCATGTCGACGTAACCGTAAGCGCCACCAGGACGAGCCGGGTTAACGCTCAGGCAGACGCCAGTGTGCATTTCCTTGCAGGAACGGCAGCGCCCGCAAGCCACGTTGAACGGAACAGAGACCAGGTCGCCGATTTGCAGGTTCTCGACGTCGCTGCCCTTCTCGATCACTTCACCGGTAATTTCATGGCCCAGGACCAGGCCGGTTTGAGCGGTGGTACGACCGCGCACCATGTGCTGATCGGAACCACAGATGTTGGTAGACACCACGCGCAGGATCACAGCGTGATTGATCTTCCTGCCACGCGGGTCCTGCATTTTCGGATAGTCGATTTTCTGTACTTCGACCTTGCCAGCGCCGAGATACACCACACCACGATTGCCAGACATGCTTTCACCTCGCTGTTGTTTTTATGTAGCGGTCGCGTCGCCAGACAGCGGCGGCGCGTTGATTGCTCGGGTTATTGCCTGTGTGTCTTGTGTTGTTTGTCATGCCGCCATCGCGAGCAAGCTCGCTCCCACAGTTGACCGTTGGTGTGACCGAGATCTGTGGGCAGACACAAATCCCTGTGGGAGCGAGCTTGCTCGCGATAGCAATCTAAAGAACGACGGTTCTGTTGGCGTTGAGGAAAACCCTGCGCTCAATGTGATAACCAACCGCCCGCGCCAACGTCAGCCCTTCAATATCCCGCCCCTTGGCGATCAGATCTTCCGGGTAGTGACTGTGGTCCACCACCTCCACGCCCTGGGCGATGATCGGGCCTTCGTCCAGGTCGTTGTTGATGTAGTGCGCCGTGGCGCCGACCAGTTTCACGCCCTTGTTGTAGGCCTGGTGATACGGCTTGGCGCCCTTGAAACCCGGCAGCAGGGAGTGATGGATATTGATCGCCTTGCCGTCGAGTTTGCGGCACAGCTCCGGCGACAGGACTTGCATGTAACGGGCAAGGATCACCAGTTCGGCGCCGGACTCTTCGATCACCTGCAACACCTGGCGCTCTTGCGACGGTTTGTCGTTCGGGTCCAGGGGGAAGTGGTAGTACGGAATCTGGTGCCAGTCCGCCAAGGGCTTGAGGTCCGGGTGGTTGGAGACCACGGCGGCGACGTCCATCGACAACTGGCCGATGCGCTGGCGGTAGAGCAAATCGTTGAGACAGTGATCGGCCTTGGAGACCATGATCACCACTTTTGGCCGGTAATTCGGTGCGGTCAGTTCGAAGATCATCCCGAAATGCGCGCCGCGTTCTTCGAGCCCGGCGCGGAAGGCCTGTTCGTCGAAGCCGTCAGGCTGGCGGAACTCCACGCGAATGAAGAAACGACCCGAGAGCCGGTCATCGAAGGAATGGTGCTCGGTGACGTAGCAGCCCTGCTCGAACAGAAAGCGGGTCACCGCATCCACGGTGCCGAGGACGCTTGGGCAATCGGCGGTCAGAATCCATGTGTCTGGGGCGCGGCTCATAGTGCGGTGACTCCTGTTGTTATGGGCAACCGCTTCGCGGTTGTTCGCGGGCAAGCCTCGCTCCTACAGTTTTGTGTCGTTCGCGAGAAATTCACACGACACGGTTCTGTAGGAGCGAGGCTTGCCCGCGAAGGCAATCTCAAGCCTGGACGCTAAGCCCGTACTCAGCCGCCGCATCCTGCAACCACAACCACCAGTAATCCGAGAAGCTGCGGCGGATCAGCAGTTCCCAGGTGTCTTCGGCGGTATGGCGGATCACCAGTTGCGACTTGGCGAACACCGTGCCGACCGCTTTACCCACCGGGAAGCTGTTGGGATGCACGTCGTAGCTGGTGGATTTCATCAGCACCTGGCGCACGTTCGGGCCGCTCAGCTCGAGGATCTGCTGGCCGCCGCTGACGTTGACGATCTGGATGTGCAGGTCGCCCAGCGCTTCACGGAGTTTCTGCTCGGCGGCGAACTCTTCACCGCTCGGCACGATCAGCAGCCATTCATCCGGCCCCATCCATTGCAGGCTGGTTTCGCCTTTGACGATGACGCTCAGCGCGCCCGGCAATTCGATGCCGAGGGCCTTGTGCACGCCAGCGCTGAACGCGGCGTCGTGGCCGTCGCCACGAATGGTCAGGTGGCCGAGGAGTTTTTTCTCACGCACGATCACGCCGGCGTTTTTGCGGCCCTTGCCCACCAGGCTGGCGAGGTCGGCATGATGCAGCGACGACTCGGCCTTGGCCCCGGTGGTTGGGCGTTGTTGGTACACATTGGCTGCGGTCATAAAGCACCTGTTCCTGAATTCTGTTGTGCGGTTGGTCTCAACCCTTGTGGTGACTGGGCTGCCGTCTTCGCGAGCAAGCCCGCTCCCACATTGATTGATGCCTGACTCAAATTCTCATAACGCCTGCGACCCTGTGGGAGCGGGCTTGCTCGCGAAAGCGCCAGCCAGCCCACCACAGGAACCGAGGTCATCAGATGTTCTGGCGATCACCCTTCGGATCGAAGAACACCGAAGAAACAATCTCCGCCTCGATCACGCTGCCATCGGCCAGCGGTGCGAACACCCGCTCACCCATGCGCTTCAAGCCGCCCTTGACCACACCCATGGCAAACGAATAGCCGAGGGAGTTGTGCGCGTAGCTCGAAGTCACGTGGCCGACCATGGTCATCGGGATGGTTTGTTTGGTGTTGAACACCAGTTGCGCCCCTTCCGGCAGCCATTTGGTCGGATCGATCGGCTTCAGGCCGACCAACTGTTTGCGTTGATCACGCACGCAGTCTTCACGATTCATCCCGCGCTGGCCGATCCACGAGAACGGTTTAGTGCGACCGACACACCAGCCCATGTTCAAGTCGTCCGGGGTCATCGAGCCGTCGGTGTCCTGGCCAACGATGATGAAACCCTTCTCGGCCCGCAGTACGTGCATGGTTTCGGTGCCGTACGGAGTCAGGTTGTACTGTTTGCCAGCCGCGACGATTTTCTCGAGCACGCCCATCGCATAGTCGGCCTGCACGTTGACTTCGTACGACAGCTCACCGGTAAACGAAATCCGGAACACCCGCGCCGGCACACCGCCGACCAGGCCTTCTTTCCAGGTCATGAACGGGAACGCTTCGTTGGTCAGATCGATGTCGGTGACTTCGCTGAGCAGCTTGCGGCTGTTCGGCCCGGACAGGGTCATGGTTGCCCAGTGATCCGTCACGGAGGTGAAGTACACCTTCAGGTCTGGCCATTCGGTCTGCTGGTAGATTTCCAGCCATTGCAGCACGCGTGCAGCGCCGCCAGTGGTGGTGGTCATCACGAAATGGTTGTCGGCGAGACAAGCGGTTACGCCGTCGTCGAAGACCATGCCGTCTTCTTTGCACATCAGGCCATAACGCGCCTTGCCCACGTCGAGCTTGGTCCAGGCGTTGGTGTAGATGCGGTTCAGGAACTCCCGGGCATCCGGGCCTTGAATGTCGATTTTGCCGAGGGTCGAAGCGTCCAGCAGGCCGACGCTGTCGCGCACGGCTTTGCATTCGCGTTTTACCGCGGTGTGCAGGTCTTCACCGTTTTTCGGGAAGTACCAAGGACGTTTCCACTGACCGACGTCTTCGAATTCCGCACCGTTTTTCACGTGCCAGTGATGCAGCGCGGTGAAACGTACCGGTTCGAAGATGTGCCCACAGTGACGGCCGGCCACGGCGCCGAAGGTCACCGGCGTGTAGTTCGGGCGGAACATCGTGGTGCCCATCTGCGGGATGGTCACGTTCAGCGAACGGGCGGCAATCGCCAGACCGTTGACGTTGCCGAGCTTGCCCTGATCGGTGCCGAAGCCCAGCGCGGTGTAGCGTTTGACGTGCTCGACCGACTCGAAGCCTTCGCGGGTCGCCAGTTCGATGGCGGCGGCGGTGACGTCGTTTTGCAGGTCGACGAATTGCTTCGGCGCCCGTGCGGTGTTCTTTTCATGCGGCACCTGGAACAGCGCCAGGGTCGGCTCTTCGAGACGGCTCAGGGCTTTCGGCAAGGTGCCTTCGACCACGCTGAAACCGGCTTCGCTGGCCGCGCGAGCGCCGCCTTCAAAACCATCGGCCAACGAATCGCCGAGGCCATAGACGCCGTTGATGCCACCGACGCACACGCGCTTCTGCGGTGCTTCGCCCGGTACGAAACCGAGGATGTCTTCACGCCAGGTCGGTTTGCCGCCCAAGTGCGAAGCCAAGTGCACCACCGGGCTGTAACCGCCGGACGTCGCGACGAGGTCGCAATCCAGCCACTCGCCAGGGCTGGTGACAGCGTGGCCTTTGACATCAATCGCCGCGATTCGCGCAGCAGTTACGCGCTTGGTACCGCGAGCCTCGATCACGGCACTGCCGGTCAGGATGCGGATGCCTTTGGCGCGAGCCTCCTCCACCAGCGCACCGCGCGGGTTGCTGCGGGCGTCAGCGATAGCGACAACTTGCAGGCTGGCATCGAGCCAATCCAGAGCCACGCGGTAGGCATGGTCGTTGTTGGTCGACAGCACCAGTTTCTTGCCTGGCGCCACGCCGTAACGGCGCACGTAAGTCGAGACTGCGCCGGCCAGCATGTTGCCCGGCACGTCGTTGTTGCCGTAGACCAGTGGACGTTCGCAAGCGCCGGTCGCCAGCACCACACGCTTGGCGCGAACCCGGTGGATGCGCTGACGCACCTGGCCAATCGGCGCGCGGTCGCCGAGGTGATCGGTCAGGCGCTCGTGAATGGTCAGGAAGTTATGGTCGTGGTAGCCGTTGACTGTGGCGCGCGGCAACAGCAACACGTCCGGGGTGTCTTTCAGTTCGGCGATGACGCTGGCAACCCATTCGGTGGCCGGTTTGCCGTCGAGGCTTTCGCGAGAGTCGAGCAGGCTGCCGCCGAACTCTTCCTGCTCATCGGCCAGGATCACACGAGCACCGCTGCGTGCAGCGGCCAATGCAGCGGCCAGGCCAGCAGGGCCGGCGCCGACGATCAGCACGTCGCAGTGCTGGTTCATGTAGTCGTAGGTGTCCGGATCGTTCTCGGTCGGCGAGCGGCCAAGACCGGCGGCCTTACGAATGTACTTCTCGTAAGTCATCCAGAACGATTGCGGGTACATGAAGGTTTTGTAGTAGAAACCCGGCGGCATCAGCTTGCCGCCGACCTTGCCGAGAATCCCCATCATGTCGTTGTTCACGCTCGGCCAGCCGTTGGTGCTGGTGGCGACCAAACCTTGATACAGCGCCTGTTGCGTGGCACGCACGTTCGGGATTTGCGTGGCTTCGGTAGCGCCGATCTGCAGCACCGCGTTCGGCTCTTCGGCACCGGCGGCGAAGATGCCGCGCGGACGGGAATACTTGAAGCTGCGACCGATAATGTCGACACCGTTGGCCAGCAAGGCAGCGGCCAGCGAGTCGCCTTCAAAGCCTTTGTAGACCTGGCCGTTGAAGGTGAAGCTCAGCACTTTGTTGCGGTCGATCCGTCCGCCGTTGGACAGGCGATTGATCTGGCTCATACCTTCTCTCCCAGAGCCGTCGTAGCCGCTTTCGAGCTATCGGTCTTGTCGGTGAATTGTGGCTTGGTGCCGATCTTGTAGGTTTCGAGAATCTCGTAGGTCACGGTGTCGCGGGTCGCGTTGAAGTACTGACGGCAACCGGCGGCGTGGATCCACAGTTCGTGGTGCAGACCGCGAGGGTTATCGCGGAAGAACATGTAGTCGCCCCACTCCTCGTCGGTGCAGGAAGTCGGGTCCAGTGGACGCGGGATGTGCGCCTGGCCGGATGCGTGGAATTCCTCTTCGGAGCGCAGCTCGCCGCAGTGAGGACAGAAGATATGCAACATGGGGATTTCTCCTGTTAGTGGGCAACCGCAGCAGCGCCGTGTTCATCGATCAACGCACCGTTGTGGAAACGGTCGATGGAGAAAGGTGCGGCCAATGGGTGCATTTCACCCTTGGCCAGACTCGCGGCAAATACGTTGCCCGAGCCAGGTGTTGCCTTGAAGCCACCGGTGCCCCAACCGCAGTTGAAGAACATGTTCGGTACCGGAGTTTTCGAGATGATCGGGCAGGCGTCCGGCGTGGTGTCGACGATGCCGCCCCACTGCCGGTTCATGCGAACGCGGGACAGTACCGGGAACATCTCGACGATGGCCTGGATGGTGTGCTCGATCACCGGGTACGAACCACGCTGGCCGTAGCCGTTGTAGCCGTCGATACCGGCGCCGATCACCAGGTCGCCCTTGTCGGACTGGCTGATGTAACCGTGCACGGCGTTGGACATGATCACGCTGTCGATAATCGGCTTGATCGGCTCGGACACCAGCGCTTGCAGCGGGTGGGATTCGATCGGCAGGCGGAAACCGGCGAGTTTGGCCATGTGCCCGGAGTTACCGGCGGTCACCACACCGACGCGCTTGGCGCCGATGAAGCCCTTGTTGGTTTCCACACCGATGCACACGCCGTTTTCCTTGCGGAAACCGATCACTTCGGTCTGCTGGATCAGGTCCACGCCCAGTGCGTCAGCGGCACGGGCAAAGCCCCAGGCCACGGCATCGTGACGGGCCACGCCGCCGCGACGCTGGACGGTGGCGCCCATCACCGGGTAGCGAGTGTTCTTGGAGCAGTCGAGGTACGGAATCTCGTCGGCCACTTGCTTGGCATCGAGCAATTCGCCGTCCACGCCGTTGAGGCGGTTGGCGCTGACCCGACGCTCGGAATCACGGATGTCTTGAAGCGTGTGGCACAGGTTGTAGACGCCGCGCTGGGAGAACATCACGTTGTAGTTCAGGTCCTGGGACAGGCCTTCCCACAGTTTCATCGCGTGTTCGTACAGGTGAGCCGATTCGTCCCACAGGTAGTTGGAGCGAACGATGGTGGTGTTGCGTGCGGTGTTACCGCCGCCCAGCCAGCCTTTCTCGACCACGGCCACGTTGGTGATGCCGTGTTCCTTGGCCAGGTAGTAGGCGGTCGCCAGACCATGCCCGCCACCGCCGACGATGACCACGTCATAGACCTTTTTCGGGGTCGGCGTGCGCCACATTTTCTGCCAGTTTTCGTGATGGCTGAGGGAGTGTTTGAAGAGGCCGAAGCCCGAATAGCGTTGCATAGTCATTTACTCCAAAACCGCGCTCAGCGATAAACCGGGAAGTCCGCGCACAGGGCTGCCACTTGCTGGGCGACATTCGCCTCGACGTCGGCATCGCCGAGGTTGTCGAGGATGTCGCAGATCCAGCCGGCCAGCGTGACGCACTGGGAAACCTTGAAGCCGCGAGTGGTCACCGCCGGGGTGCCGATGCGCAGGCCCGAGGTCACGAACGGCGACTGTGGATCGTTCGGTACAGCGTTCTTGTTCACGGTGATGTGGGCGCGACCAAGGGCGGCGTCCGCGTCTTTGCCGGTGAGGCCCTGACGGATCAGGCTGACCAGGAACAGGTGGTTGTCAGTCCCGCCGGACACTACATCGTAGCCGCGTTTGATAAACACGCCGGCCATGGCCTGGGCGTTGTCGATCACTTGTTGTTGATAAGCCTTGAAACCAGGTTCCAACGCTTCCTTGAAGCACACCGCTTTACCAGCGATCACGTGCATCAGCGGGCCGCCCTGTGCGCCGGGGAATACGGCGGAGTTGAGTTTTTTCTCGATCTCTTCGTTGGCCTTGCACAGGATCAGGCCGCCACGTGGACCGCGCAGGGTCTTGTGGGTGGTGGTGGTGACCACGTCGGCGTACGGCAGCGGGTTCGGGTACAGGCCAGCGGCGACCAGACCGGCAACGTGGGCCATGTCGACGAACAGCAGCGCACCGACCTTGTCGGCAATCTGGCGGAAACGCGGGAAGTCGAGGGTCTTGGAGTAAGCCGAGAAGCCGGCGACGATCATTTTCGGTTTGCACTCGACGGCCAGACGCTCGACTTCGTCGTAGTCGATCAAACCGGTCTTGGTGTCGATGCCGTACTGCACGGCGTTATAGAGCTTGCCCGAGGACGACACTTTCGCGCCGTGGGTCAGGTGGCCACCGTGGGCCAGGCTCATGCCCAGAATGGTGTCGCCTGCCTGGATCAGGGCCAGGTAAACGGCGCTGTTCGCCGAAGAACCGGAGTGCGGCTGGACGTTGGCGTAATCGGCGCCGAACAATTGCTTGGCGCGTTCGATGGCCAGGGCTTCGACCTTGTCCACGTGCTCGCAGCCACCGTAGTAGCGCTTGCCCGGATAGCCTTCGGCGTATTTGTTGGTCAGGCCACTGCCTTGCGCTTCCATGACGCGTTTGCTGGTGTAGTTCTCTGACGCGATCAGCTCGATGTGATCTTCCTGGCGTTGCTCCTCGGCATTCATCGCCGCCAGCAGTGCATCGTCGTAGCCCTTGATCTGGTCTTGCTTGCTGAACATCGCGTCTCTCCCAGCGGCGGCTTTGTGCGCCTTTCGTCTCGGTGAGGCACGTACCTTTCGGCAGTGCCCTTTGGATGCGATGGTATGACCGGCGCAGACAGGTCAAATGCCTATGGACGCCACGCAAAGGTGCGTTTACGACATGGGTTGAAATGGCTTCCCCGAACAGACAGAGATCCCCTGTGGGAGCGGGCTTGCTCGCGAATGCGGTGGGTCATCCGACACTGATGTTGACTGACCCGGCGCATTCGCGAGCAAGCCCGCTCCCACAGGGGGGTTAGGCGATGATCTGACGTACTGCGAGCAGCAGTAAGAAGTGCATGGGATAAAGCGCATACGCCCAGCGCCGCATCGGTGGCGGCTTGAGGCGACCGGCATGTCGCAACAGGAGCACACCCGCCAGTGGCGCAACCAGACAAGCGGCCATCCCGAAAATCGCCGCGCCATTGCCCATCCGCGCAGCGGCATACAACACACTCCACTGATTCGCCGCCAGACACACCAACCCCGGCAGCAGGCTGAAATACCAGGGCCGACGAATCACCAACAGCATCGCCAGCGGCAACAAAACCCCAAAGAAACCAAACATCAGTCGATCCGGGAATAGCACAGCAAGCAACACGGCGCCCACCGCCAGCAGGCGCGATGGCAGCGTCGGTTGTTGCCAACCACGCGCCACCAATAGGCCGAGCACCAACGTGGGCATCACGTTTAACGTGTCGGGATCAGGAATAAACAACCGATAGGGAATTTCGCTGATAGCGCTAAACAGCATCAACCATCCCAGATATCGCCACTGATTGCCGGCCGGCCCGGCGCTCGCCCGAGACAGATTTGCCGCCATCGCCAGGCAGAACCACGGAAACGCCAGCCGCCCCGGCACATACAGAAAATCGACGGAGTAACCGACATATCGCAGGTGATCGAGCACCATGCTCAGCAGCGCCAACCACTTGAGCAAATCCAGCGCGCCGTCCCTCTTCGTCATGTGCATAATTGCCCGTCAATTGTGTAATTTTCTGACAGCATCACCGCGTGTGCTCCCCGGACGATCTTCGGTAAAGTGCGCACCATCATTGACCACAAGACTCCTCACCATAGGGGTTTTGAACACGGAATCAGGCCATGACCGATAAGAGCCAACAATTTGCCAGCGACAACTATTCCGGTATCTGCCCTGAAGCCTGGGCAGCCATGGAACAGGCCAACCACGGCCACCAGCGCGCTTACGGCGACGATGAATGGACCGCTCGCGCGTCCGACGATTTCCGCAAACTGTTTGAAACCGACTGCGAAGTGTTCTTCGCGTTCAACGGCACCGCGGCCAACTCGCTGGCCCTGTCGTCGCTGTGCCAGAGTTACCACAGCGTGATCTGCTCGGAAACCGCCCACGTCGAAACCGACGAATGCGGCGCGCCGGAATTTTTTTCCAACGGCTCCAAACTGCTGGTCGCTCGCACTGAAAACGGCAAGCTGACCCCGGAATCGATCCGCGAAGTCGCGCTCAAGCGCCAGGACATCCACTACCCGAAACCTCGCGTCGTGACCCTGACCCAGGCCACGGAAGTCGGCAGCGTCTACACCCCGGAAGAAATCCGCGCCATCAGCATCACCTGTAAAGAGCTGGGCCTGAACCTGCACATGGACGGCGCGCGCTTCTCCAATGCCTGCGCGTTCCTCGGCTGCACTCCGGCTGACCTGACCTGGAAGGCCGGGGTCGACGTGCTGTGCTTCGGCGGCACGAAAAACGGCATGGCCGTGGGCGAGGCGATCCTGTTCTTCAACCACAAACTGGCCGAAGACTTCGATTACCGCTGCAAACAGGCCGGGCAACTGGCCTCGAAAATGCGCTTCCTCTCGGCCCCGTGGGTCGGCATCCTGGAAAACCACGCCTGGCTCAAATACGCCAAACACGCCAACCACTGCGCGCAGCTGCTGGCCGAACTGGTCAGCGACATCCAGGGCGTGGAACTGATGTTCCCGGTGCAAGCCAACGGCGTATTCCTGCAACTCTCCGAACCGGCCATCGCCGCCTTGACCGCCAAGGGCTGGCGCTTCTACACCTTCATCGGCAACGGCGGCGCCCGCTTCATGTGCTCGTGGGACACCGAAGAAGAGCGCGTACGCGAATTGGCCGCAGACATCCGCGAAGTCATGAGCGCCTAAGCCCCCTCAACCCGCCCCTGTAGGTCCCGTAAGACCCGTAGCCCCCGTAGGAGCTGTCGAGTGAAACAAGGCTGCGATCTTTTGATCTTGCTCTAAAAAGACAACATCAAAAGATCGCAGCCTCGTTTCACTCGACAGCTCCTACGGGTCTACATTGTTTGTCGAGCCTCCCGCTCACATAACAATAATCAGGAGCGCACGCATGTCTTTACAAGGCAAAACCCTGTTCATCACTGGTGCCAGCCGTGGCATTGGGCGTGAGATTGCGCTGCGGGCCGCGCGGGACGGGGCCAATATTGTGATTGCGGCCAAGAGTGCCGAGGCGCATCCCAAGCTGCCGGGCACGATTTTCAGTGTGGCGAAAGAAGTCGAAGACGCGGGTGGCAAGGCGCTGGCGTTGCAGGTGGATGTGCGCGATGAAGTCGCGGTGCGGGAAGCGCTGGCCCAGGCCAATGAGCACTTCGGCGGGATTGATGCGCTGATCAATAACGCCGGGGCGATCAAGTTGACCGGGGTTCAGCACATCGAGCTCAAGCGTTTCGACCTGATGCACCAGATCAACACCCGAGCGGTGTTGCTGTGCAGTCAGGCGGCCCTGCCTTATCTGAAAAAATCCCAGGGTCATATTCTCAACCTGTCGCCGCCGCTGAATCTGGCGACGAAATGGTTCGCGCAATACAGTCCCTACACCGTGACCAAATACGGCATGAGCATGCTCACGCTGGGGATGAGCGAGGAGTTTGCCAATTACGGCATCAGCGTTAATTCGCTATGGCCGCAGACGATGATCGCCACCGCTGCCATCGAGTTTCAACTTGGCTCGCGGGAATCCTTTAAACATGCGCGAACGCCGGCAATTATGGCGGATGCCGCGCACATCATTCTGGACAGCAGCGGTCGCAGCATTACCGGGCGGTTGTTGATTGATGAGGAGATTCTGCGGGAGCGTGGGGTGATCGAATTCGATCACTACCGCTTTGAGCCCGGCACCGATGACAAGCTGATGCCAGACTTGTTTGTCGACTGAGTATTCACAACCGCCCTGTAGGAGCTGTGTAGGAGCTGTGTAGGAGCTGTCGAGTGAAACGAGGCTGCGATCTTTTGATCTTGTTTTAAAAAAATCAAAGTCAAAAGATCGCAGCCTCGTTTCACTCGACAGCTCCTACGCAGCTCCTACACAGTTCCTACGGGGTTATTGGGCGGCTATCAGAACTCGATCCGCACATCGCCCTTCGGCACGCTGCAGCACGACAGGATGTAACCCTCGGCTTCGTCTTCCTCGGTAATCCCGCCGTTGTGGTCCATCTCGACTTCGCCGCCCAGCTTCAACACCTTGCACGTCCCGCAAATCCCCATCCCGCAGGCCTTCGGAATCAGCAAACCCAGCTTGGCCGCCGCCGCGTGCACGGTTTCACCCGGGGCCACGCGAATGCTCTTACCGGACGAGATAAATTCGACCTGATGCAGGTCCGCCAGATCGACTTCCGGCGCATCCGCCGCGATTTCCGCTTGTTCCACCGCATCGGCGCGGGCTTCCGGTGGCGTGGCGCCGAAGGATTCCTCGTGATAGCGGGACATGTCGAAGCCGGCCGCTTCGAGCATGCGCTTGACCGCGTTCATGTACGGCGTCGGGCCGCAGCAGAACACTTCGCGCTCCATGAAGTCCGGGGACATCAGTTCGAGCATCTTGTGGTTCAGGTAACCGCGATAACCGGCCCACGGTTCGCCCAGACCGTGCTTCTCGCAGATCAGGTGCAGGCTGAAGTTGTCGATCCGCGACGCCATGTGTTCCAGCTCACGGTGGTAAATGATGTCTTTCGGCGAGCGGGCGCTGTGGATAAACACCATGTCGACGTTGCCGTTGGTGTCGTAGAACCAGCGCGCCATGGACATGACTGGCGTGATGCCGACGCCGCCGCTGAGGTACAAGACTTTCGGCGCGGTGAAGTCCATGGCGTTGAACAGCCCGACCGGCCCGTGCACCGCCAGCTCCTGGCCTTCATGCAGGGTGTCGTGCAGCCAGTTGGAAACCTTGCCGCCCGGCACGCGCTTGATCGTCACCGAAAAGCTGTACGGCACCGACGGCGAGCTGGAAATGGTGTAGGAGCGCATGATCGGCACGCCTTCGATTTCCAGCTCCAGGGTCACGAATTGCCCGGGCTTGAAGAAGAACAGGATCGGCTGATCGGCCATAAAGCAGAAGGTGCGCACGTCCCAGGTTTCCTGGATGACTTTGACGCAACGGACGATATGTCGACCATTGGCCCAGGTCTGGGTAGTTACCGGATTCAGGAAGCTGTTGGACATGCTGTTCTCCACCGCCGATGGTCGGCCTTATGTTGGAGATTCTGCGTATAGCGCGAGCCACCCATTTACCTATCTGCGACATTCACATACTTATCGCGACCAGCCCCCAACTACCGGGGGTTGCGCGTCGGGAACAGATTGGGCCATGTCGCCCATGGATAAGGTTCTGGTATGCGGCGGCCCCACACTCGCCCCATACCAAGACACATTCCTTACACCTGGCTTTACACCTTGCGTAGCAAACCTGATTAGCCACTTTTCGCCGGCCACACAGAATGGCCTTGAGGATCAAATCGATGGACGTCACCGCAAAAATCAGCCTGGGCGATCCGCTGGAACCCGCACGCAAGGCCACCGCGCAGATGCTGCAAGAACGCGAGCGTACTTACTCGCTGCCGCAGCCGTTTTACTCTGACGAGCGGCTGTTTGATATCGATATGCAGGAGATCTTCCAGAAAGAGTGGCTGATCGCCGGCATGGCCTGTGAAATCCCGACCAAGGGCAACTACTTGACCCTGCAGGTCGGCAAGAACCCGATCATCGTGATTCGCGGCGCCGAAGGCGTGATCCATGCGTTCCACAACGTTTGCCGCCACCGTGGCTCGCGTCTGTGCACCAGCGAAAAAGGCAAAGTCGCCAAACTGGTCTGCCATTACCACCAGTGGACGTATGAGCTGGACGGTCGCCTGCTGTTCGCCGGCACCGAAATGGGCGCCGACTTCGACATGAAGCAATACGGCCTCAAACCCGTGAACGTGAAAACCGCTGGCGGCTACATCTTCATCAGCCTGTCGGAGAACCCGCCGGCCATTGATGACTTCCTGTCGACGCTGAACCATTACATGGAACCGTACGACATGGAGAACACCAAGGTGGCGATTACCACCACCTTGATGGAAAAGGCCAACTGGAAACTGGTGCTGGAAAATAACCGCGAGTGCTACCACTGCAACGCCTCGCACCCGGAACTGTTGAAAACCCTGCTGGAATGGGACGACGTCACCGACCCGCGCGCCGACCAGGCGTTCAAGGACCACGTCGCCGCATCCGCTGCTGCCTGGGAAGCCGAGAAGATTCCTTACGCCCACGCCAGTTTCGGCCTGCGTAACCGCATCGTGCGCATGCCGCTGCTCAAGGGCACCGTGTCGATGACCCTCGACGGCAAACAGGGCTGCGCCAAACTCATGGGCCGGATCAAGAACCCGGACCTCGGTTCGATGCGCATCCTGCACCTGCCGCACTCGTGGAACCACTGCATGGGCGACCACATCATCGTCTTCACGGTGTGGCCGATCAGCGCTCAGGAAACCATGGTCACCACCAAGTGGATCGTGCACAAGGACGCGGTTGAAGGCGTGGACTACGACGTGGACCGCATGCGTCAGGTCTGGGACGCGACCAACGACCAGGACCGTCGCCTGGCCGAAGAGAACCAGCGCGGGATCAACTCCACTGCTTACCAGCCTGGGCCTTACTCCAAGACCTATGAGTTTGGCGTGGTGAACTTTGTGGATTGGTACAGCGAGCGGTTGCTGAGCAATTTGGGGGCTGAGCCTGCGCCGTACCTCAAAGGCGTTCCGGTTCAGGGCTAACAGCAAAAGCTTCGCGGGCAAGCCTCGCTCCTACAGGGGAAATACGATCTCCTGTAGGAGCGAGGCTTGCCCGCGAAAGCGATCTTTCATTCACCCAAGATCATTGGGCTGATGAAGACCACCGCACCGACCCATCCTCCCCGATAAACGTCTCCTCGATGTTCTCCCCCACCAACCTCACCTTCACATAACCATTCAACACTCGCAGCGGATACGCCTCATCCCCCGCATTCTGCGTCTCCGACCACAACACCCGCGAATGCCCATCCAGCTCACTGGCATTGCCATACGGAATCGCCCCGTGCCCGGCGCACCGCGCATGCAACCGCCCCTGAGCGGCGTAGCAGATGCCGTTGTGCAAATGCCCCCAATACCAATAATCCGGCTCACGCCCCAAGGCATCACACACCGTTTTGAACAACGGCGTGGTGTTGTGCCCTGAGATATCAAAGCCCTGGTGATGACTGAGCACCATGATCTTCTTGCGCTGGGGCAGTTCTTTCATCCAGGCGATCTGTTCCTGGTTCAGCGTGCCGTCCATGTACAGGTTGATCGCGTCTGAGGCGTAGGCGCTGTCGAGCCCGATCACAACCCAATCATCGTTGTACAACGCGAAATAACTGGTGCCCTGCTGCGTCGGGAAACGCTTGGCGAGTTCCTTGAAATAGCCGTGGGCGCCGCTGTACATCTCGTGGTTGGAATTGAGCGTGAACGAGCCGTGCTTGCCCATCGGCCAGCCGACCATGTCGACGTCTTCTTGGGAGTGGGTGCCGGCGTAGTACACGTCCCCCAGGTGAACGGTGAAATCCGCCTGGGCCAGTTGCATCTGGTTGGCCACCGCCACCGCCGGGGCATGGCTGTCGAAGGGTCCGGTGCCCCAGTCGCCGGCAATCGCCAGGATCACATCGCTGTCCATTTTCATCAGCGCCGGAGTGGTCGCAAACGGCGCGTGATGCCGAAGATTTTCAATCCACTTGAGCAGCGCCTCGCTCCACAGCAGATCCAGCAGTTCCCATTTGCGACAACCGAGCAAACTGCCGTCCTTGAGCACCCGGGTTTGCAAGTCGTCGGTGGATTGCGGTAACGGCGTGGCGTTGCCGATGTGCAGGATCGACAAGCCGTGGGACAACTCCCACGGCACGCTCGGTTCATCGTCCGGCAGGTCGCCGTGCTTGAGCACGTATTGCGCCTGGTCGTGACCGCGTTGCAGCAGCGCGACAATGGCCTGGAACTCCTCGGGTTCCAGCTCGCTGATGAGTTTTTTCCATGACATCTCCAGCCGCGTGTACAGCCCGTGCAGGCGCACTTTGACCTTGTCGTACTCATGCTCCCAATGACTGACCAGTGACATGTTGGTATTCCTCCATCCGTAGTGGGATCACAGGGTTTTCATGAATTCGATGAGCGCCCGTTTATCGATGTCCGACAGCTGCGTGCCATACAGATGGCCGCTGTTGTGGTTGCCTTCCAATCGCGTGTCGTATTTGAAGTCCGCCGAAGCCTTGGCCTGGGCGCCGCTGGTGACGAAGCCGACCTTGTCCTGGTCGTAGACGTCGGAGCCGGTGAAGAACACCTGTGGCCGCTGTTCCAGTGGTTGCAGCAAATCCCACAGCGTCGGCACCGAACCGTTGTGCAAGTACGGCGCGCGCATCCAGATGCCGTCGGTGGGGGTGTTGCTGTAACTCTGGGTCTTGCGGTAGGCGTTGAAGTCGAACGGCGGTTTCTTGAAGCCGTGGAACGCGGTCACCAGACCGGTGGTGAACGAGTCCAGGCGATGGGGATCGGTGCCCAGTTCCTCGATGTTGGTGGTGACCTGGCCGGTGTCGGTGCGGCCGAACTCATGGCAACCGGCGCAGTTTTTGTCCCAGATCGGTTTACCCTGGGCGACCTTGGTCTGATCCAGTCCCCACGGCCAAGCCGGTGGTTTGGTGCCGAGCAGCCAGTTGGTCACGCGGTTGAAGCTTTCCGGCAGCACCGATTCCGGCGTCGCGCCCACGGCCATGGCCGCTGCGTAGTTGCGTTCGTGGATGTCGTTGTTGTTGCCGTCCCAGTGCAGGTACAGCGACTCCCGGGGTTTCTGGTTCCAGACTTGCGGCAAGTCCACGGTGCCGATGGTCGAGTCATCCGGGAAGCCGAACACCACCATTTTCGTCGGGTTGAACGTGTCGGTTCGCCCCGGTCCTTGAGGTGGACGCAGCTTCTGCCAGGCATAGGCCTGTTTCTGCGCGAGCAGCGCGCTCTTGGCCATCGGGATGATCAGGTAGCGGTTGTACAAGCGCTCGAAAAACCCGAGCTGGAACTTGCCGTTGATCGCCGTCATCACCGCGTCGGTGGTGAATTTCGGGTCGCTGGCGCAATCGTAGGCGAACCACTGGAAGGCTTGCAGTTGCAGGGTATTGGCCGGCGCGGTGGCCACCGGCGTGGCGACTTCGCCGGCATTCGCGCGGTAGGAACCGGTGTGGCACAGGGCGCAATTCGGCTCCACGGTAGGGTAGCCGATCTGCCGCTTGGCCATGCCGATCGGCAGGTCCTTGCCGTTTTCGAAGAGGAAGCCGAAGACCTCGTAGCCGCCGGGTTTCGGCAGTTTTTCCGGGCACATCTGCGGCAGCACAGCGAACAGGTAATACGGGATCCGCGCTTCGATACCGAGGCCGATGGCGGCGTATTTGTAGTGGTCTTCGTCGGATGCGTACTTCTCCGCCGGCACCACCCGCAGCATCTGGTACCAGGTTTCGTAACCGATGAATCCGACCAGCAGCACCACGATCAGCGTGCCGACCTTGAAGCCGTGGCTTTGCCAGCGCAGCGCCCAGCCCGCGCGCCATTCCCGCCAGCCGTCGCAGAGCAACGCCAAGGGCCGCGTGGCCGGCGTGGTGCCGAGGTACAGCAGGATCCCGAGGATCAGGAACATGCTCAAATCACCGAGGAACATCGGCACAAACACCGTGGCCTGGTTGCTGGTGTTGATCAGGTAGATCCAGAACGCCACGGCGATCAGCCGCGACAATACGCATAACCACGAATGCACCACGAAGCGAGGCGCGTTAAAGCCCGACGGCATGTAGAAAACACTGATGCCGACCAGCAACATGCCGGCGTTTTCCAGCCACGGATCGGAGAGTTGCGGCGGCAGGCCGAGCATCGACGTCAGCAACGCCGGGGCGAACAGGGCTGGCAGCGCGAAGAACATATTCATCACGATGCCGAGCCAGATGAAGCGTTGAAACCAGCGGATGTAACTGTCCATATCATCCATTTCCTTTTTATTCCGGAACACCGCAAGCAGTGGAGTGCACACAATCCTTGTGGGAGCGGGCTTGCTCGCGAAGGGGCCGTCAGCTTCAACATCACTGTTGACTGACCCACCGC
This sequence comes from Pseudomonas nunensis, assembly GCF_024296925.1. Classification (NCBI taxonomy): domain Bacteria; kingdom Pseudomonadati; phylum Pseudomonadota; class Gammaproteobacteria; order Pseudomonadales; family Pseudomonadaceae; genus Pseudomonas; species Pseudomonas nunensis. The sequence goes on along the minus strand of NZ_CP101125.1, from coordinate 6,791,894 downwards.
TTTCGCGAGCAAGCCCGCTCCCACAGGGGACTTGTGTTAGCCGATAGCGGTTTTCTCCAGGTGTTGCAGGATGATCGGGTACACATCGACCACTGCATCCTTGCCGAACATGCAGTCGATGTGGCCGTAGCCCGGCACCACTTGCCGGCTGTAGTTTTCCGGCCCGTGGACCTTGCACACCCGCTCATAGGTCTTGAGCGTGCTTTCCGGCAGGTAGCACTGGTTGTCCGCACCGCTGATAAAGCAGATCGGCATGCTCAGCCGATCGAAATGCGACATGTAGACGTCCTCGCCCTTGAAGTTCACCAGATGCCCTTTGCGCACGATCAGCGCCAGGTGCTCGAAGGTCTGCATGTTCGATTCGCCGAACAATTCATGCAGGTTGTCGTGCAGGGTTTCGTTGAGGGTGTCGTGGCGATACAGCGACGCATACATGAAGGTGATGCGGTGGCACACCGGGTTGGTGCAGTAGCCCTGCGCCTCGATCCGCGCATAGCCGTTGAGGGCTTTGTCGTAGAGTTTGTTGAACCAGTTTTCCTTGTTGTCGGCGTAAGCCGTGAGGGATTTCACCCCGATCGCATCGAGCATCCCCGGCAAATGCAAACCGGCCTTCAGGCCTGTCGCAGTGGCCACGACGGTATCCGCCGCAATCTGCGAACAGACCACCGAGCGCACACCTTGCAACCCAGCCAGCAGCGACATGAAGAACGTCGTCGCGCCGTAGCAATGCACCACGCATTGCACGTCTTTTGCCTGGGTCGCTTGCTGGATCTGCGCGATGGCGGCCTTGAAATCGTACTGGGCGATCTGGTCGCCGTTCCATTCCTTCTTGCTCGCCGGCAGCAGGATGCTCACCCGCAAATCCAGCAGCCACACGTCGTACTCATGCTTGCACAGGAATTCCAGCAGGTTGGTCTGAATGGTGTCGGTGGAGAAAATGTTCGAGCCCACGCCCAGGCCGTGCACCAGCATCACCGGGCCTTTAGTGCCACCCTGATAACGGGTCAGGCGCAGTTCGACGTTGTCCTCGGTCTGGAAGAAATGCACGCTTGGCGGTGGCGCATCCAGCGGCCGTTTCAGCCGTGGCGGCGCATCCGGATTGAAGTAGATATCGCCGGCGAACACCCCGCCGTAGCTCTCCCAGAGAATGCCGGCGAAGAACTTGCCGAAGCGCGCCAGCCCTTCGATGCGCTCGCGCTCGTTACGCGCATTGAGCACCTTCATCGTGGTCATTTGCTTGGCGAAGTCGGTCGGGTGGATATGCATCACGCCGGAGCCGATCACCGCGCCGGTCTTGTCCGGCCCGTTATACAACGTGACGTAGAGGGTGCTGGTGTCGTGCCAGATATTCAGCACGCCGTTGTCTTCGGGCACGGTTTTGAAAGCGCTGAAGAAGTAGTCGTGACCGTCCTCGGCGGTCAGTTTCATGTCGTACTTCATGTGGCGCACGCCGACCTGTTCTTCGTACTGCTCGAACAGGTTGAACACACCGTTGCTGGCGGTCAGCGGCTGCGGCGACAGGCCCGGCGCGTTCAGTGTGCCGACCAGGGTCGCAGCGTGGGCCGGTTCCTTGATCATGCGGTTGAGGTCGTTGGCGGTGATGGTCAGGGTGAATTCGATCGGCGAGTTTTCCGATTCGCCACGGGTGGCCGCTGCTTCATACAGTGGGAGATCGGTGCCTTGGGGCTGGGTGAAATCCTTGGAAAAGAAACCCTTCATGGTTTCGGTGAACTGCACGCCAAGGGTCGGCGGCGCCACTTGTTTGCGCGGTGCCGATGGCAGCGTGTAATCAATCGTCCAACCGCGATCAGCCGCCAGTAACCCCATGTTGCGCTCGCTCACCGCCGAGATAGTCAGCAGCGGATTGACCGCCAGGGACGTCGGGATCACCGCGCCGTCAGTCACGTACAAACCGGCGTACACGTCAGTGCCGCTGGCACCACTGAACACCTGGCCCTTGTGGTTGACCACGCCCTGCCCCGCGTCCTCGCCCATCACGCAACCGCCCAACGGGTGGACGGAAACGATGCTGTGCTTGAGCAGTTTGGTCCAGATCGGATTCTCGACCCAGACCCCACCCAACGCCTTGGTGCTGAGATGCAGACGCTCATTGCCAAGCTTGACGTTTTCCTGCTCGCCGACGCCCGGCCAATCGATGCGCAGCTGATCCTTGCTGTCGAGCACCATGCGGCCCTTGCCGTCGTCGTGGCTCATGATCAGGTACGTCTGCATGTTGTGCAGCGCGCCGTAATACGGGCCGCGCAGGAAGCTTTCAGCTTCGCGTTCCTTGTACTTCAACTGGCCGGTGAAGCTGTCGTCGGTGGCTTTGCCGATCAGTTCAGCGAACCCGGCCATGCTCGGCACCATCGGCCGGCCAAGGGCGCCGGGGATCGAGCCTTCTTCGATGACCATACGGCTGCGCCAGTCGCCTTCGGTGCGCATGTCGATGATCGAGGTGATGCACGGGCCGACTGGCTGCAATTCCTTGGCCGGATGCGCGCCGAAACCGATGCCGTTGATGGGCTGTTCGCAGTTATGACCGAAGCCGAGGATGTCACCGTTGCCGCTCATGTTCTCGCCGAGCTGGTTGGACGTGGACAAGCCTTTGTCCCGCGAGCGCAGGAGGATTTCGGTGGAGCCCAAGGTGCCGGCGGACACCACCACAATGTCGGCTTTCACAAACAGCGTCGGCGCCGAGAACTTCTCGCGGCCGCTGTCCAGGTATTGGAAGTGCACGATCCAGCCATCGCCGTCGCGCTCCAGATGCCGCACTTCGGCCTGGCAGAAAATCTCCGCGCCGTGGTTCCAGGCGTCCGGCAGGTAGTTCATCAGCGTGGTGTTCTTGGCCTTGTTGTTACAGCCAGAGACGCAGTCGCCACACTGGTTGCACGGCAGTTGCTCGACGCCGACGTGGTTGAGGTTGTTCGGCAGTTTGTCGAAGGTCACGTTGATCGGCGGCCGGTAGAAATGCGCGCCTTGCTTGAGGTATTCCGCCGACTTCTTGTTGGCTTCGAGTTTCGGCAGCACCGGCGACGTGTTCGGGTACGGATTGGGCTTGAGCATCTCCCGGGCCCGGGCGTAACCGTCCTTGAGCAAAGTGTCACGGTGTTCCCGCACCGCCAGCGGCCAGCGCGGGTCGTCGAACACACCGGGTTCAGGTTCCAGGGCGACGTTGGCGTTGATCAGCGACGTACCGCCGAGCCCACAGCCGACCACCACGTTTTGCTGGGCATTGACGTGCAGGTCGAACAACCCGGTGCGCGAACCGATGTGGCCGTCCGGGTCATGCACCTGCAATTCCTCGGTGGCCGCGATCATGGTGTTCGGGTACTCGCCGGGCTGCATCTCCCGGCCACGCTCCAGCAGGCAAACGCGCTTGCCGGCCCGGGACAGGCGCGAAGCCGCGATCCCGCCGCCATAGCCGGAGCCGATGACGATCACGTCGTAATGTTCCTTGATGTCGCTGATGGGCGTAGCTATCCGGGTCATGGGTCTTTCCCTCTATCAGGCAGATGGGGCAACTCTGCGGTTGCCTGCTTTCAACGGACGAACGAGTACCTGGCCACCGAACGGATTCGGCGGCAGCCAGCGGTTTTATTGAAAAGAGTCAGGCGCTATAGACGCGCACGCTGATTGGCGGCGCGGCGATGGATTCGCTTGCGCAGCGAAGTCGCGACGGTCGGGACGCAGGTCGTGCAGGGAATGGGGTTCGAGCGGTGTGTCTGGCTATCCATCACACGTTCTCCCTGAACCAGATGTGGATAAGTTGCGGCTGTCCTTGGTAACTGGTTAGTGAAGACACGCGGCAGTTTGAAGTCAAGGAAGTGCCTTAGAACTGTATGAAATCTGATCTATTGCGTTCGGCGCTATAAACGGCGTGGCCTGCAGCGTTTAGCGAACAAGTTATCCACACCTCCACCCACAGCTAATGGGGACAACTATGGGTTTTTACGAAAAGTTGATGATAAATAATCAAGAAAAACCGTGACTTATCCAGAAGCAGGGTTTGCAAGAGTGATTGAGTGTTTTTTGATCAGATGCTTGTGAGGCACGGTTTATATGGTCTGTAGAGGATGGCGAACAGTTTATCCACAGAAGCGCCAACAGACTTTGGGGGCAACTTTGGTGTAACTGTGGAAAACCGTGGGGAGGCTTGATAAATCGGGGTTTTCGAGAGGTTTGTTGGAGTAAAACGGTGATTTGAGTGTTTTTTGATCAGCCGCCTGATAAGCCCGGTTTGTATGGCCTGTAGCGGACAGCGAACATCTTATCCACAGAAGCGCCAACAGAGATTGGGGGCAAGTATTGGCTCACGAGCAAAGTTATCCTCGGGAAAAAGCTCGAAAAAACCGTGGGTTAGGCTGGTTGTTTTTTGTACGAAGGCTTGCAGGGCTTGGTTTGTATGGGGTGTAGCGAGGGGTGAACATGTTATCCACAGAAGTGATAACAGGGATTGTGCATAAATCGTAAAAGTCCCTGTAGGAGCGAAGCTTGCTCGCGAAAGCGGTATATCAGGCAACAATGATGTTGAATGTCTGTCCGTCATCGCGAACAAGCTTCGCTCCCACAGGGGTTCTATGTCGATCACAAATGGTGTGCACACCGCCTGTCCATTGTGGGAGCGAGCTTGCTCGCGATAGCGGTAAATCGGGCGACATCAATGTTGAACGTGATGGCCTCTTCGCGAGCAAGCTTTGCTCCTACAGGGGTTTGGTTCGGCTTTACGGGCGGTACATCAGATAGGCCTCCCCCGTCACCCGAATCATCGGATGCGGCGTGATCTGGCAGGTATCCACAACCCGGAACCCATGCCGCTCATAGAACCGCCGCGCACCGGTGTTGGCGGCGTAGTCGATCAGGCTCAGGCCATTGAGCCCCAGTTGATTGGCGCGGTCGTAGGCGTAGGCGAGGAATTGCTGGCCCAGGCCCTGATTGCGCCAGCCTTCGTGCAGGGCGAGGCTCGAGATATACAGGGTGTCGGGAATTTCCATCGTGGCGTACGGTGCCAGCACCGGATCGGTCACGGGAGCGGCCTCGGGATCATGGCGCATCACGTAGCTGTGCAGCATGCCGACCACGTTGCCCTCGGCCTCGGCGATCAGGCAGTTCTGGTAAGAGAAATCTACATCGTCACGGGCGTAGCGACTGGCGCCGACCTCCAGCAGATCCTGGCCAGGCTGGGCCAGTTGACTCCAGATGTAATCCGCCGCGCCTTCTGATGAAATCTGAAACAAGCGAGCAATCTCCCGCGCATCCGAGCGCAGGGCCGAACGAAATTCAACTGCCATTGTTTCCCCCCTGTGGGAGCGGCGGTGCGACGATTCGACTTGCTCGCGAAGGCGGTGTGTCAGTCGACAAAAATGTTGAATGAATGACCGCTTTCGCGAGCAAGCCCGCTCCCACATTTTTTAGATGTGTGCTGGTTTTCGGTTAGCGGACCACGCCTTCTTCAATCAGCAACTTGAGAATCGCTTCAGCCCCCGCCTGCGCCGTCACGCCTTTGAGCACTTGCCCACCGCCGCCACTGGCCTTGGCCGTCGCGGCTTTCATGCGGTCCGCGCCGCTCTTGGCCTTGATCACTTTCAGGCGTTTAGGCCGAGGCTTGGCCGGTTGCAGGGTCGCGACCGCCAGCAATTCATCGTCGATAACTTCGACTTCATCCGCCTGCAACACCCCGCGTCGAGCCGGGCCATAAGCACTTTGCCGAGGCTTCGGCGCCGCGTTATCCACAGTCGCCAGAAACGGCAACCGGACCTTCAAGCGACGACGCTGACCACGGGGCAAGGCTTGCAGCACCAGGGCTGAATTGCCGTCGATGGATTCGACCTGAGCCAACCCCACCACCAGCGGCCAACCGAGGCTTTCCGCCAGCAGAAACGGCAACATCCCCGAGCCTTCACCGGTTTCCGCCTGGCTGCCAGTGAGCACCACTTGAGCCCCGGCGTCGCGCAAATAAGCGGTCAACGCCGGCAATGCGTCGGCGCCTTCCGGTTGTTCGAGCACATGCAGTTGTTCGAGTCCCATGCCCAGATAGGCACGCAGCGCCGGTTCCGCAACGTCGCCGGCATGCAGCACTTGCAGGTTATCCCCAGCCAGTTGCAGGCCCAGTTCCACAGCGCGTGCATCCTGCTCGGCGCGGCGTGGCCGGCCGGAGGTCGGGTGGGCGCCGATGGACACCAGGCTGATGACGTTCGTACTCATGAGCTTTTCCTTCCCTTAAGCCGCATCGCGCTTGGCGTCGTTGCGATAAGCCGCCATCGCATCGATCAAGGCTTGAAGAATCTCGGCACTCTCGCCGATCACCGACAGGTCGGCCCGTTTGATCATGTCGCAGCCCGGATCAAGGTTGATCGCCACCACCTTGTCGCAGGCGCCGATGCCTTGCAGGTGCTGGATCGCCCCGGAAATCCCCACGGCCACGTAGACCCGCGCGGTAACCCAGGTGCCGGACGCGCCGACCTGACGGTCCCGCGCCATGAACCCATCATCCACCGCCACCCGAGACGCACCTTCGGTGGCGCCCAAGGCTTCGGCGGTCCTGTGGAAAAGTCCCCAGTCCTTGACCCCGTTGCCGCCGGAGAAAATGAACTCCGCTTCGGCCATCGGAATCGCCGCCGGGTCCACTGCCACCGCGCCCAAATCCTCGATGCGCGACAGACTGCGCACCACGGCTGTGGATAACTCAACCGGCAAGGCTTCGTGACGGGTTTCGCTGACCGGCTCGGCGCACTCGACGGCAGCCAGGATCAAACGTGCAACCGGACGGGCAAGGTCTTGCAGCCCAGCACCGGCGCGGCCGATGCATTCCTGATCCTTGACCTGCCAGACCCGTGTGGCCGGGCGTTCGCCCAGTGCAGCGGCGAAGCGCCGACCGAGTTCACCGCCGCCGCTGCGGCTGTCCGGCAGCAACCAGTGACGCGGGTTGAACTGGTTATCCACAGCCCGCAGGCCCTGGACCCGTTGCTCCGGTGCATAACCGTTGAATTGATCGCCCTCAAGTACCAGCAAGCGATCGACGCCCGCAGTAGCGAAGGCGTTTTCCTTGTGTTCGCCGAAGACCACGGCCAGCACGGCGCCGTCCTTGCCGGCCAGTTGATGCGCCAGGCCGAGCAAGTCGCGGTCGTGGCTGCTCAAGCGGCCGCCGACCATGTCCGGTACGACGCTGATGTAGAAGGCCGGTGCGGCCACTTGATGCAGCGGCAATTGCACTTCAACAGCGGCCGAGCGTTTGGTCGCCCCGCCCTGCTGTGCGCCACTGCGGTCGATGCGTTTGATGCCGTTAGGGCCGATAAAACCGATGCCATGCAGGTTTTTGCGGATGACGCCGTTCGGCCCCATCCAGCTGTGCTGCGCCGGTTGCATGGCCGCGTGCAGCGGGTGCAAGCGGTTACGGGCAATCCATTCGGCGCGGGGGTCGCGGCGGATAATGTCGCTCATCAGTGGGCCTCCGCAGGTTCACGTTTGGCCGGGGTGTTTGGCTTGCTCGGTGCAGCGTCTTCGAGCAACGCGTCGGCCACCAGTTCGGCGATGTCCTTGATCAGCGGACGCGGTTCGACCACGCCTTCGAGCATCGCGGTGCATTGTGGGCAACCCACGGCCACCAGTTCGGCGCCGGTTTCACGGATGTCGTCCATGCGCATGTCGGGGATCCGTTGCTTGCCCGGAATGTCGGTGATCGGCGCGCCGCCGCCACCGCCGCAGCAGCGCGAGCGGAAACCGGAGCGTTGCATTTCCTTCACTTCAATCCCGAGTGCACGCAACACTTCACGCGGCGCCTCGTATTCGCCGTTGTAGCGACCGAGGTAGCACGGATCGTGATAAGTCACGCTGCTGCCTTTGTGCTGGCCAAGGTTGAGGGCGCCAGCGCCGATGATCTCGGCCATGTAGGTGCTGTGGTGCTGCACGAGGTAGTTGCCGTCGAAGGCGCCGTACTCGTTTTTCAGCACATGGAAACTGTGCGGGTCGCAGGTGACGATGCGGTTGAAGCTGTACTTGGCCAGGGTCTGGATGTTGCGTTTGGCCAACAGCTGGAAGGTTGCTTCATCGCCCAGGCGTCGGGCCACGTCACCGCTGTCGCGTTCTTCAAGACCGAGCACCGCGAAGTCGACCTTGGCCGCTTTCAGCACTTTGACGAAGGCGCGCAGGGTGCGCTGGTTGCGCATGTCGAAGGCACCGTCGCCGACCCAGAACAGCACGTCGACGGACTTCTTCTCGCTCATCAGATTCAGGTTCAAATCCGCCGCCCAGTTCATCCGCCCGCCCGGCGCAAAGCCGCCCGGGTTGTCGGTGGCGATCAGGTTTTCCAGGACTTCGGCGCCCTTGTTCGGCGTGGCGCCTTTTTCCAGGGTCAGGTGACGGCGCATGTCGACGATGGCATCGACGTGCTCGATCATCATCGGGCATTCCTCGACGCAGGCGCGGCAAGTGGTGCAGGACCACAGGGTTTCCGCATCCACCAGACCGTTGACGATCGGTTGATGCGGATTGCCGGCGTGTTCGCCAATCGCCTTTCCGGGGTACGGACTGCCAGCGAACTTGGCGTCGGTGCCGCCAGCGAGGCCGACCACCATGTCTTGAATCAGTTTTTTCGGGTTCAGCGGCTGGCCGGCGGCGAAGGCCGGGCAGGCGGCTTCGCATTTACCGCACTGCACGCAGGCGTCGAAGCCGAGCAGTTGGTTCCAGGTGAAATCCTTGGGTTTTTCCACACCCAATGGCGCGGTTGGATCGTTGAGGTCGAGAGGTTTCAAACCGGTGGAACGACCACCGCCAAAACGTTCGGCGCGACGGTGCCAGGCCAAGTGCAAAGCACCGGCGAAGGCGTGCTTCATCGGCCCGCCCCAGGTCATGCCGAAGAACAACTCGCTAACGCCCCACAACACACCGACGCCCAAAATCGCCGCCACCACCCAGCCACCGAAGTTTTCCGGGAGGATGCCGGCGACCGGCAGGGTCAAGAGGAAGAAGCTCGCAGAGAACGCCAAAAGGCTTTTCGGTAAACGCATCCACGGCCCTTTGGAAAGGCGAGCCGGGGGATTGCGACGACGCAAGAACATGAAAATCGCACCGACGAACATCACCGCCGAGGCGATCAACAGGGCGAAGCCGAGAATGCGATTGTGCAGGCCGAAACCGTGAACCAGGATCGCCAGCACAATCGACGCCACCGCACCACCGGCCGTGGCCACGTGGGTGTTGGCGATGTATTTGTCCCGCGCGACGACGTGGTGCAAATCGACCATGTAGCGCTTGGGCATGGCGAACAGGCCGCCGATCAGGTCGACCTTCGAGGCACGGCCCCGGCGCCACATAGCCACCCGCCGCAACGCGCCGAGGACAGCGAGGCCCAGGGCTGCGAACAACAGGATTGGAAGAAGGGTGTTCAACATAGGTGTTGCTCCCAAAGACCTGGGGTCTTGCAGGTCTAGATGCCTTGCTCGATTCCTGTGGGAGCGGGCTTGCTCGCGAAGGCGGGCTGACATTCAACATCGATGTCGACTGACCCGCCGCTTTCGCGAGCAAGCCCGCTCCCACAGGGTTATCCACAAGCCGTTAGAAATCCTTGCACAACCGCAACGCGTCATAGATCGCCGCGTGGGTGTTGCGCTGGGCCACACAGTCGCCGATGCGGAACAGCAAGTAGCCGTCACCCGCCTGGCTCAGCGATGGCTGCGGCTTGATCGCGAACAGGGCTTCGATGTCCATCTGGCCCTTGTTGCGCGACGCGTCCTTCAGCGCGTAATAGATTTCTTCGTCCGGACGCACGCCGTTTTCAACGACGACCTGGTCCACCACCCGCTCCTCTTTGGCGCCGGTGTATTCGTTTTCCAGCACCGCCACCAACTTGTCGCCTTCGCGGTAGACCTTCTCCAGCATCATGTCGCCGGTCATGATCACTTCTTTCGGGTACATGCTGCGGTAGTAGGTCGGGAACGAGGTACCGCCAATCGCCACGCCCGGCTTGATGTCGTCGGTGACGATCTCGACCTGGCTGCCCTTGTCGGCGAGGAAGTCCGCGGTGGACATCCCGGTGAATTCGCAAATGGTGTCGTAGACCAGCACGTTCTTGCCCGGCGCAACCTTGCCGTCAAGGATGTCCCAACTGCTGACCACCAGGCCTTCTGCTGCGCCCCAGTGTTCGTTCTGCTCCAGGAATGGATGACCGCCAACCGCGAGCACCACAACATCGGGACGCAGGTCGAGAATGGTCGCCGCGTCGGCCGCCACGCCTAGGCGCAGGTCGACTTTCAGACGCGCCAGCTCAAGCTGGAACCAGCGAGTGATACCGGCAATCTGGTCCCGTTGCGGGGCTTTCGAGGCTGTGGTGATCTGCCCGCCAATGAATTCTTTCTTCTCGAACAGGGTCACGTCGTGGCCACGTTCGGCGGACACGCGAGCAGCTTCCATCCCCGCAGGACCGGCACCGACCACCACGACTTTGCGTTTCACACCGGTCGATTTCTCGATGATGTGCGGCACGCCCATGTATTCACGGGAAGTCGCGGCGTTCTGGATGCACAGCACGTCCAGGCCTTGGTACTGACGGTCGATGCAGTAGTTGGCGCCGACGCATTGTTTGATCTGGTCCACCTGGCCCATTTTGATCTTGGCGATCAGGTGCGGGTCGGCGATGTGGGCGCGGGTCATGCCGACCATGTCCACGTAGCCGCCTTCCAGAATGCGGGTCGCCTGGTTCGGGTCCTTGATGTTCTGCGCGTGCAGCACCGGGGCCTTCACCACTTCCTTGATACCGGCGGCCAAATGCAGGAACGGCTCCGGTGGATAACTCATGTTCGGGATAACGTTGGCCAGGGTGTTGTGGGTGTCGCAACCCGAACCAACCACGCCGATGAAGTCGATCATGCCGGTGTCGTCGTAATACTTGGCGATCTGTTTCATGTCTTCGTGGGACAAGCCGTCCGGGTGGAACTCATCACCGCACAGACGGATGCCGACGCAGAAATCCGGGCCGACTTCCGCCCGCACAGCCTTCAGCACTTCCAGGCCGAAGCGCATGCGGTTCTCGAAGCTGCCGCCCCATTCGTCGGTACGTTTGTTGACTCGCGGGCTCCAGAACTGGTCGATCATGTGCTGGTGCACGGCCGACAGTTCAACGCCGTCCAGGCCACCGGCCTTGGCCCGCGCTGCTGCGCTGGCGTAGTTACCGATCACCCGCCAGATTTCTTCCGGCTCGATGGTTTTGCAGGTCGCGCGGTGCACCGGTTCACGGATGCCCGATGGCGACAACAGGGTTGGCCAATGCTCGCCGTCCCAACGCGAGCGTCGGCCCATGTGGGTAATCTGGATCATGATCTTGGCGCCATGCTTGTGCATGGCATCGGCCAGGTTCTGGAAGTGCGGGATGATCCGGTCATCGGCCAGGTTGACCGACTTCCACCAGCCTTGCGGGCTGTCGATGGCCACGCTGGAGGAACCGCCGCAAATCGCCAAGCCGATCCCGCCCTTGGCTTTCTCTTCGTAATACTTGACGTACCGGTCGGTGGTCATGCCGCCGTCGGTGGCATACACCTCGGCGTGCGCGGTGCTGAGCACGCGGTTGCGGATGGTCAGTTTGCCGATTTGGATCGGCTGGAACATTGCTTCGAAAGCCATGGCGGGTTCCTCGACTTACAACGGCTTGACGGTGAACAGGCCGTCGTCGTGGCCTTCTTCGGAGCCACCGTAGACTTGCTCGGCAACCGTGCGAATCTTGCTGCCGCGAGCCTCAAGAATCTGGTCCATGGCGCCGGCAAACCAACCGGTGAACATGTAGTCGACCTTGCGCCCGACCTTGCCGTACACGTAGACGAACGCCGAGTGTTCGAGCTTGACGCTGGCGGTGCCTTTGTCGAGGTCGATGTCCTGGATCTTGAACAGTCCCCAGCCGCGTTGCGACAGGCGCTTCATGTAGTGCTCGAACACCGCGACGCCTTCCAGACCGTGGCATTCAGCTTCTTTCTCACACCAGTGCCAGGCGGATTTGTAGCCAGCCTTGTAGAGGATCTCGGCGTAGGCTTCGGCGCCCAGCACTTCCTCGATGCCCATGTGGTTGTTGACAAAGAAGTGACGCGGTACATACAGCATCGGCAGGGCGTCGGAGGTCCAGACACCGGTTTCGCTGTCGACTTCGATTGGCAATTGCGGGGCGATCTTGGCCATGGAAACTTAACTCCAGAAAATTCGTTATGTTGGTGTGCCGTAGCATCCGTAGCAGCTGCCGAGCCTGCGAGGCTGCGTTGGGCTGCGAAGCGGCCCCGAGGGCGGTCCTGCGGACCGCAACGCAGCCTCGTGCCTCGGCAGCTGCTACAAGGGATCGTTATTTATTCGCCCCAGACGTCCTTGAGGACGTTGACCCAGTTCTCGCCCATGATCTTGCGGACCACGCGCTCGGAGTGGCCGCGCTTGAGCAGGGTTTCGGTCAGGTTCGGGAACTCGCCGACGGTGCGGATGCCCAGCGGGTTGATGATCTTGCCGAAGCTGGTCAGGCGGCGGGCGTAGCCCTTGTCATGGGTCAGGTATTCGAAGAAATCCTGGCCATGGCCCTGGGTAAAGTCGGTGCCGATGCCGATGGCGTCTTCGCCGACGATGTTCATGGTGTATTCGATGGCTTCGGCGTAGTCGTCGATGGTCGAATCGATGCCCTTGGCCAGGAACGGCGCAAACATGGTCACGCCGACGAAACCGCCGTGATCGGCGATGAACTTCAGTTCTTCATCGGATTTGTTGCGCGGGTGAATTTTCAGGCCCGACGGCAGGCAGTGGGAGTAGCACACTGGTTTCTTGGATTCGAGGATGACTTCCTCGGAAGTTTTCGAACCCACGTGGGACAGGTCGCACATGACGCCGACGCGGTTCATCTCGGCGACGATTTCACGACCGAAGCCCGACAGGCCGCCGTCGCGCTCGTAGCAACCGGTGCCGACCAGATTCTGGGTGTTGTAGCACATCTGCACGATACCGACGCCGAGCTGCTTGAACACCTCGACATAGCCGATCTGGTCTTCAAAGGCGTGGGCATTCTGGAAGCCGAAGAGGATGCCGGTCTTGCCCTGCTCCTTCGCCTTGCGGATATCGGCGGTGGTGCGCACTGGAATCACCAGGTCGCTGTTCTCGCGGATCAGCTTCTGGCTGGCAGCGATGTTGTTGACGGTGGCCTGGAAGCCCTCCCACACCGACACGGTGCAGTTGGCCGCGGTCAGACCGCCCTTGCGCATGTCTTCAAACAGCTCGCGGTTCCACTTGGCGATAATCAGCCCGTCGATAACGATGCTGTCGGCGTGCAATTCGGCTGGGCTCATCAGGCTGTCCCCTATTAGCGATTCATGCGCCGAATCGTGTGCCGGCGCTTTGGGGCCAGCATATGCCTGAGGACCGGGGCAGCCGGGTGCAAAAACGACAGGGGGTTTGCCGAAAGCGTCAATCCGCGACAAAGGGTCGTCGCCGCGACCGATCACGCACCTGTTCAAGGGCCTGCGCATGGGCCAGAATTCGGCGCATCAATGGATGCTTACTGGATTTAGGGCGACGCAATGAAATCGATCTTCCTGGCTTTGGCACTGATAGCGACCGGCGTACAGGCGGCTGAAGAGTCCGACAACAACCCCTGCGATGCCGTCGAAAACGACGTCCAGACCCTGGAATGCTCGGCCTACAGCAGAACCACTGCCGAACAACTGCTCAAAGAGAACTACCAGGGCCTGAATGAACGCTTGCAGTCGGTGTACGGCAAGAACAAGGCGCAATTGAGCGACATCACGGAAAAGCTCAAGGTTGCCCAGCAGCAATGGTTGAAGACCCGCGATGCGGATTGCGCAGTGGAAGCCTTTCCGGCGACGAGCGGTAGCAAGGCGTTCACCATTGCGCAGAATGACTGCGTGGCGCGGATGAGTGATGAGCGGTCGGAGTTTTTGGAGTCGATTTCGCAGGAGTGAAGGCGAACACCAGTCGTTTTGAGCTGTAAGCTGCACACCATCAGCTCGTTAAGGAATATCCAATGAACATCTGCGGCATCGAAATCAAAGGCAGCGAAGCGATCATCGCCGTGGCCGCTCTTGACGGTCAGGCCTTGAGCCACGTCGCCCTGGCCACCAAGAAAATCGCCCTGGACGATGACGACGAGGCTGCCAACGTCAAGGTGTTCGCCGCGCAGGTCGCTTCGTTTGTGCGGGAGAATTCCATTGACCGGATTGCGATCAAGAAGCGCAGCAAGAAGGGTGAGTTTGCTGGCGGGCCGACGACGTTCAAGATAGAGGGTGTTTTTCAGTTGCTGGAGAATTGCGAGGTGACGCTGTTGTCGCCGCAGACGATCAATGCCCAGGCTAAAAAGCACAACTTCGAACTGCCGGGGACGCTGAACAAGTATCAGCATGAGGCTTATAAAGCGGCCTGTTCTGCCCTGGTGAAGAAATAACAGCGCAAACAGATCCCACCTGTGGGAGCGGGCTTGCTCGCGAAAGCGCAGGGTCAGTCAATAATGATATCGACTGATACACCGCCTTCGCGAGCAAGCCCGCTCCCACATTGGTTTTGTGTCTGACTCAGACCTTGGCGGTACGCCGATCCTCTCGCGGACACCGCTCAAACCGCGCTCGATAGCTGCGGGTGAAATACGACGGTGATTCAAACCCGCACGCAATGCTCACTTCCAGCACGCTCATGTCGGTCTGACGCAACAACTGCCGGGCCTTCTCCAGCCTTAAGCGCAGGTAGAAATTGCTCGGTGTGTCGTTCAGGTGCAACCGAAACAACCGCTCCAACTGCCGCCGTGTCACCTTGATCGATTCCGCCAATTCCAGCGTACTCAGCGGCGGTTCGCTGTGCTGTTCCATCTCACCAATTACATGCACCAGCTTCTTGTTGCTGATGCCATAGCGCGTGGCGACTTCCATGCGCTGGTGGTCTTTGCGTGGGCGGATGCGCCCGAGTACGAATTGTTCGCTGACCTGGATCGCCAGTTCCGGGCCGTGGGCCTGGCCGATCAGGTCGAGCATCAGGTCGATGGAAGCAGTGCCGCCGGCCGAGGTGATGCGGCGGCGGTCGATTTCGAACAGTTCCTGGGTGACGCTGAGCTGTGGATAAGACTCCTTGAACGCGTCGATGGCTTCCCAGTGCAGGGTCAGGCGATGGCCGTCGAGCAGGCCGGCTTCGGCGAGGACGAAGCTGCCGGTGTCGATGGCGCCGAGGGTCACGCCTTCGTTGTCGAGGCGGCGCAGCCAGTGCTCCAGCGCGGGCGTGGCGAATTTCAGCGGTTCGAAACCGGCCACGACCAATAGCGTCGCACCTTTCTTCAGCGGTTCCAGTGCCGCATCGGCGTTGACAGACATGCCGTTACTGGCCAAAACCGCCCCGCCATCGGCACTCAACACGTGCCAGCGATACAACTCGCCGCGAAAGCGATTGGCGACCCGCAGCGGCTCGATGGCCGAGATAAAACCGATGGCCGAGAAACCCGGCATCAACATGAAGTAGAAATCCTGGGACATGGAGCGCACTCGACTGGCGGGGAACGTGAGGGCGGGTAGCGTGTGGACGTTGATACGCCACTTGTCGATGGCATTCAAGGGGGCAGGTCGCTGCAGTGCAAGAGCTGGTCGCCGCAGTGCGCTTTAGCGGGGGCATTGGTGCGTAACTTGGTCATCACCGGCGCACGAAGATGTCGGGACCCACAATAACGACCTGCCGAGGAACCCACCATGAAACGACTGATCAGCAGCTGTGTTCTTGCACTCAGCGGTACCGCTTTGTTGAGCGCCAATGTCATGGCCGCCGACCCCGCCGCGTGCCAGAACGTGCGCATGGGCGTAGTGAACTGGACCGATGTGATCGCCACCAGCGCCATGACTCAGGTATTGCTCGATGGCCTCGGCTACAACACCAAACAAACCAGCGCGTCCCAGCAAATCATCTTCGCCGGGATCCGCGACCAGCGCCTGGACATGTTCCTCGGCTACTGGAACCCGCTGATGACGCAGACCATCACCCCGTTCGTCGATGGCAAGCAAGTCAAAGTGCTTGAAGCGCCAAGCCTGAAAGACGCCCGCGCCACCCTCGCCGTGCCGACTTACCTCGCCGACAAGGGCCTGAAAACCTTCGCCGACATCGCCAAGTTCGAAAAAGAACTGGGCGGCAAGATCTACGGCATCGAGCCTGGCTCGGGCGCCAACACCCAAATCAAAGACATGATCGCCAAGAACCAGTTTGGCCTCGGCAAGTTCCAGTTGGTCGAGTCCAGCGAAGCAGGGATGCTCTCGGCCGTGACCCGCGCCACCAAGCGCAACGAGGCGATCGTGTTCTTCGGCTGGGCGCCGCACCCGATGAACGTCAACGTGAAGATGACCTACCTCACCGGCAGCGAAGACGCCCTGGGCCCGAACGAAGGCATGGCCACGGTCTGGACCGTCACCGCGCCGAACTACGCACAGCAATGCCCGAACGTCAGCCGCTTGCTCAGCAACCTGACCTACACCGCCGAAGATGAGAGCCGGATGATGCAGCCGCTGCTGGATCACAAGGACGCCTTCGAATCCGCCAAGCAATGGCTCAAGGATCACCCGCAAGACAAGCAACGCTGGCTCGAAGGTGTGACCACGTTCGATGGCAAGCCAGCGGCTGAAAACCTGCAATTGACCAGTAAATAAACCCGATTGAACCACCGAATCGCAGCCCACGAGGGCTGCGAACGGAATTCCCACGCCCAAAATCAAGCCTGTAAGGAACCCGCCTAATGAACCACGACGTCATCATCACCTGCGCACTCACCGGTGCTGGCGACACGACCGCCAGAAGCCCACATGTGCCGGTCACCCCGAAACAAATCGCCGCGGCCGCCGTGGAAGCCGCCAAGGCTGGCGCCACCGTGGTCCACTGCCACGTTCGTGATCCCGAAACCGGCAAGTTCAGCCGTGACGTCGCGCTGTACCGCGAAGTGATGGAGCGCATCCGCGAGGCGGACGTAGACATCATCGTCAACCTCACCGCCGGCATGGGCGGCGACCTGGAAATCGGCGCGGGCGAGAACCCGATGGAGTTCGGACCGAACACTGACCTGGTCGGCCCACTGACCCGTCTGGCCCACGTTGAAGAATTGCTGCCGGAGATCTGTACCCTGGATTGCGGCACCCTGAACTTCGGCGATGGCGACACGATTTACGTGTCCACCCCGGCGCAACTGCGCGCTGGCGCCAAACGCATTCAAGAGCTGGGCGTGAAAGCCGAGCTGGAAATCTTCGACACCGGTCACCTGTGGTTCGCCAAGCAGATGATCAAGGAAGGCCTGCTCGACAACCCGCTGTTCCAACTGTGCCTGGGCATCCCGTGGGGCGCGCCGGCCGACACCACCACCATGAAAGCCATGGTCGACAACCTGCCAGCCGACGCGGTCTGGGCCGGGTTCGGCATCGGCCGCATGCAAATGCCGATGGCCGCGCAAGCGGTGCTGCTGGGCGGCAACGTACGGGTCGGTCTGGAAGACAACCTGTGGCTGGATAAAGGCGTACTGGCGACCAACGGCCAACTGGTCGAACGCGCCAGCGAAATCCTCAGCCGACTCGGTGCCCGCGTCCTGACCCCAGCCGAAGGCCGGGCAAAAATGGGCCTGACCAAGCGCGGCTGACCCACACCACACACTTCACCTGTGGGAGCGGGCTTGCTCGCGAAGGGGCCGTCACATCCGACACCGTTGTCGACTGACACTCCGCTTTCGCGAGCAAGCCCGCTCCCACAAGGGTTCACCAAATTCATTCAGGAAGTCGCCATGAGCTTTATCACCGAAATCAAAACCTTCGCCGCGCTGGGCAGCGGTGTCATCGGCAGCGGTTGGGTCTCCCGCGCCCTCGCCCATGGCCTCGATGTGGTGGCTTGGGACCCGGCGCCCGGCGCCGAAGCGGCGCTGCGCAAGCGGGTTGCGAATGCCTGGGGTGCGCTGGAGAAACAAGGCCTGGCGCCCGGCGCTTCACAAGATCGCCTGCGCTTTGTCGCGACCATCGAAGAATGCGTGCGCGATGCGGATTTCATCCAGGAAAGCGCCCCGGAACGCCTCGAACTCAAACTCGAACTGCACGCAAAAATCAGCGCGGCGGCTAAGCCCAATGCGCTGATCGGCTCCAGCACCTCGGGGCTGTTGCCGAGCGAGTTCTACGAAGGGTCGACCCACCCGGAACGCTGCGTGGTCGGGCACCCGTTCAACCCGGTTTACTTGCTGCCATTGGTGGAAGTGGTCGGTGGCAAGAACACCGCGCCGGAGGCCATTCAAGCGGCGATCAAAGTCTATGAATCCCTAGGGATGCGTCCGTTGCACGTGCGCAAGGAAGTGCCAGGATTTATCGCCGACCGTTTGCTCGAAGCGCTGTGGCGTGAGGCGCTGCACCTGGTCAACGACGGCGTGGCAACTACTGGCGAAATCGACGATGCGATTCGCTTTGGCGCGGGTCTGCGCTGGTCGTTCATGGGCACTTTCCTGACCTACACCCTGGCCGGTGGTGATGCGGGTATGCGGCACTTCATGGCGCAATTCGGCCCGGCGTTGCAGTTACCTTGGACCTATTTGCCAGCCCCGGAACTGACTGACAAATTGATTGATGATGTGGTGGATGGCACCAGCGATCAGTTGGGGACGCATAGCATTTCAGCGCTGGAACGCTATCGTGATGATTGCCTGCTGGCGGTGCTGGAAGCGGTGAAAACCACCAAAGAGAAGCATGGGATGGCGTTCAGCGAGTAACGCGTCAGCCGGTCTGGCCCCTTCGCGAGCAAGCCCGCTCCCACATTGGAATACGGTCACCTGTGGGAGCGGGCTTGCTCGCGAAAGCGGCAGCCCAGTCACCACCATCATCGGAACCAGAACCATGCCCACCCTCACCACCTACCAAACCAAAATCATCCCCGACTGGGTCGATTACAACGGACACCTGCGCGATGCCTTCTACCTGCTGATTTTCAGCTACGCCACCGACGCCCTGATGGATCGCCTGGGCATGGACAGCAACAACCGCGAAGCCAGCGGCAACTCGCTGTTCACCCTCGAACTGCACCTCAACTACCTGCACGAAGTGAAGCTCGACGCCGACGTCGAGGTACACACGCAAATCATCGCCCACGACAGCAAACGCCTGCACCTCTACCACAGCCTGCACCTGGTGGGCGGTGACAAAGAGTTAGCCGGCAACGAGCAAATGCTGCTGCACGTCGACCTCGCCGGGCCGCGCTCAGCGCCGTTCAGCGAAGACACCTTGAGCAAGCTGCAAGCCATCGTCGCCGAACAAACCGACCTGCCTACCCCCGACTACGTTGGCCGAGTGATCGCACTGCCCCCAAAAAAATAATAAGGAGATCGCCATGAACACCGCCGCCGCATTTGCCGACTTCCGCACCTATCCGTTGATCAGCGCGTTAACCGCCGTGCAAACCTTGGCCGATCAAGTTCAAGTGACGTGGGCCGATGGTCGCGTCAGTCCCTTTCATCACCAATGGCTGCGGGACAACTGCCCGTGCCCGTTGTGTGTCTACAGCGTGACCCGCGAACAAGTGCTGGAAATCGTCGATGTCGCTGAAGACCTGACACCCAGCGCCGCGCATCTCGAAGCCGACGGTTGCCTGCACGTTGACTGGCAGGACGGTCACCTCAGCCGCTTCGATCCCGGCTGGTTGCGAGCGCATGCCTACGACGACGAATCCCGCGCCGAACGGCGTGCGGCCAAACCGAAATCCCTGCTGTGGAAAAGCGATTTGCAGTTGCCGGTGTTCGACTATCAGGCCCTGATGAACGACAACCACGCCTTGCTGCAATGGTTGCTGGCAGTGCGGGATATCGGCCTGACCCAGGTTCGCGGCGTACCCACCGAACCCGGCTCGCTGAAGCTGATCGCGCAACGGATTTCCTTTATCCGCGAGAGCAACTTTGGCGTGCTGTTCAACGTGCAATCCAAGGCCGACGCCGACAGCAACGCCTATACCGCATTCAACTTGCCGCTGCACAGCGATTTGCCGACCCGAGAGTTGCAACCGGGGCTGCAATTCCTGCATTGCCTGGTCAATGACGCCGAGGGTGGCGAGAGTATTTTCGTCGACGGTTTTGCCATCGCCGAGGCGTTACGGGTGGAAAGTCCGGAGTCGTTCCAGGCCTTGTGTGAAATCCCCGTGGAATTCCGCAACAAGGACCGCCACAGCGACTACCGCTGCCTGGCGCCGATCATCGCACTGGATGCGCTGGGGCAGGTGTCGGAAATTCGCATGGCGAACTTTCTGCGCGGGCCGTTTGATGCTTCGATCGACGACATGCCCAAGCTCTATCGGGCGTATCGGCGGTTTATTGCCATGACCCGCGAAGCGCGGTTCCGGGTGATGACGCGGCTTAATCCGGGGGAGTTGTGGTGCTTCGATAACCGCCGCACCTTGCATGCGCGCAATGCGTTTGATCCGGCCACGGGTGCCCGGCATTTCCAGGGATGTTATGTGGATCGGGATGAGTTGTTGTCGCGGATTTTGGTGTTGCAACGGTAAACCGCGTCATCGTTCATTCGCGAGCAAGCCCGCTCCCACAGGGTTCACGGTGAGCCCATGTGGGAGCGGGCTTGCTCGCGAATGCGGTCTATCAATCAACACAAAACCACCTGACCCACAGACAAAAAAAAGCCCCGATCAAGCCGTGACAGGATCGAGGCACAAGGTACTGTTGAGGAGCCGTTGCGCGAGGGTGACCAAACCATCGTGTAGCCAGCTGAATCCAGTGTGCCCACTCCCCTCCTTGGCAAGTTAGCCGAAAACGACCTGTTCATAGGTATTGCGGCCATTGCGACAAATCGTCCTTGCCGCCATCCCGTACCCCTACGAGAATCGAGCCACGACACCGTTCCCTGAAGAAGGATTGCGTCATGATGTACGCCGATTTGATTGACCAGGAAGACCTGTTGGGCCAGCTGAAATCATTGGGCTTTCCAATTCCGACCGGCGCCACGGCCGAGCAGGCGTGCGAGTGTGCCGTGCGGGGTTTGAACGATGAGCGGGCGATAGTGCTGCGCACGATGGTCAAGCAGATGTACACCAGCAGCGCGACCATCCTGCCGGCGGTGCGCCAAGCGATCGACAGGCAATTGTTGCCGGCGCTGGCGGAGTATCAGCAGAGTCGTAGCGCCTAAGAGGACGCCTTCGCGAGCAAGCCCGCTCCCACACTGGATCTGCGGAGTTCACAAATCCAATGTAGGAGCGAGGCTTGCCCGCGAATGAAAGCCCCTCGGCCTAGAGCCTTACGCTAGCAAACGTCGACTCATTCCGCGCCTGACTCAACGCCGACAACGGCCCGGACAGCGGCGACAGCACCAACGCTTGCGGCAACGGCATCATCGCGACCTGTTGCGTGGTGTTGGAACCTACGCGCTCGTCACGCGGCGGAATGCCGAAGTATTCGCGGTAGCACTTGGAGAAGTGCGGCGTGGACACGAAACCGCACACCGACGCCACTTCGATGATCGACATCGGCGTTTGCTTGAGCAACTGCCGCGCGCGGATCAGGCGCAGCTTGAGGTAGTAGCGCGACGGCGAACAGTGCAGGTATTTCTGGAACAGCCGCTCCAGCTGACGACGCGAAACGGCGACGTACACCGCCAGTTCGTCGAGGTCGATCGGCTCTTCGAGATTGGCTTCCATCAGCGCGACGATTTCCTGCAACTTCGGCTGGTTGGTGCCAAGCATGTGCTTGAGCGGCACGCGCTGGTGATCCTGTTCGTTGCGGATGCGCTCGTAGACAAACATCTCCGAGATCGCAGCCGACAGCTCACGACCATGATCGCGGCTGATCAGGTGCAGCATCATGTCCAGCGGCGCGGTGCCGCCGGAGCTGGTGAAGCGGTTACGGTCGAGAGTGAACAAGCGGGTGCTCATGGCCACGCGCGGAAACGCTTCCTGCATGGCAGCCAGGCATTCCCAGTGCACGCTGCAATCAAAACCGTCCAGCAGGCCGGCGCAGGCCAGGGCCCAGCTACCCGTGCAGACCGCGCCCAGACGCTTGGATTGACGCGCCTGACTCTGCAGCCATGACACGTGTTCACGGGTAACAGTGCGCTGAATGCCGATACCGCCGCAGACAATGATGGTGTCCATGGACGGCGCTTTGTGCATGGAGGCGTCGGGGGTGATTTGCAGACCGTCACTGGCCCAGACCTGGCCACCGTCAACGGTGAGGGTGGTCCAGCGATACAGCTCGCGGCCGGACAATTGGTTGGCCATGCGCAGGGGTTCTACTGCGGAGGCCAGAGAAATAAGCGTGAAATTGTCCAGCAGCAGAAAGCCGATGGATTGAGGCGCACGGTTCTGGGGTTGAGCCCCGGAGTTGAACGTCGTCATCGCGGTATCTCCTCACACAAAGCGGGTGATGGCCTCAGGCGGAGGCTCTTGTTATTGCCATCGTTCTCGCGTGGGAGACGGGCTTTGTAATGACAGAGCAATTGCCATGCCTAAAGTTGAATGGTCATTCAATAACTCCTGAAAACGACGTCGCGGCGTGTCTATA
Organism: Pseudomonas nunensis; assembly: GCF_024296925.1. Lineage (NCBI taxonomy): Bacteria > Pseudomonadati > Pseudomonadota > Gammaproteobacteria > Pseudomonadales > Pseudomonadaceae > Pseudomonas > Pseudomonas nunensis. The sequence continues at coordinate 6,769,396 of NZ_CP101125.1, read as the reverse complement.
TAAGCCGTGCGCAGAGTGGGGGTTATAAGTGCCATCAGGACGAGCAAATGCTCTGTGTTGCAGGGTGTGAGCAAATCGGTAGCACTTGTGGGAACAGGGGCTGCGAGCTGCTGGAGAAGAGTGTCACCACAAGCACAGGTGACAGGCGGTAATGGCCAGACTGGATCCCGGATCTCGGGAAGTGCGCTTGTCTGATTACGACGCGCTAAAAGGTGGCGTGATTTTGTGGCGGTGTTCACTTAGCGCGCAGTTTTGACTGGTCTGGCCTCTTCGCGGGCAAGCCTCGCTCCTACAGGTTTTGTATTGCCCATGTAGGAGCGAGGCTCGCCCGCGAATAGGGTCAACTCGGTCTCAGCACTCCACCGCGCTCACCGCCAACCCACCGCGCGATGTCTCTTTATATTTGTCATGCATATCAGCGCCGGTATCACGCATGGTGCGGATCACCCGATCCAGCGAGATAAAGTGCTGGCCATCGCCACGCAACGCCATCTGCGCCGCGTTGATCGCTTTCACTGCGGCAATCGCATTGCGCTCGATGCACGGCACTTGCACCAGGCCGCCCACCGGATCGCAGGTCAGGCCCAGGTTGTGTTCCAGGCCGATTTCCGCGGCGTTGCACAGTTGCTCCGGCGTCGCGCCGAGAATCTCCGCCAACCCCGCCGCCGCCATGGCGCAGGCCGAACCGACTTCACCCTGACAGCCGACTTCGGCACCGGAGATCGACGCGTTCTTCTTGCACAGGATCCCTACCGCCGCAGCGCTGAGGAAATAGTCCACCACGTTGGCGTCGGTCACCGCCTCGCTGAACTTCATGAAGTAATGCAGCACCGCCGGGATGATCCCCGCCGCGCCGTTGGTCGGTGCCGTGACCATGCGCCCACCGGCCGCGTTCTCTTCGTTGACCGCCAGGGCGAACAGATTGACCCATTCCATGGCACTCAACGTCGAGCCAATCACGTTGGGCTTGCCCAGCTCTTGCAGGCTGCGATGCAACTTGGCTGCACGCCGGCGCACGTTAAGTCCGCCGGGCAGAATGCCTTCGTGCTTGAGGCCCTGATCGACGCAATCCTGCATGGCGCGCCAGAGTTTCATCAGGCCCGCACGAATATCGTCCTCGCTGCGCCAGACCTTTTCGTTGGCCATCATCAGCTCGGCCACGCGCAGGTTGTGCTTCTGGCACAGCTCAAGCAGTTCCACCGCACTGGAGAAGTCATAGGGCAACACGGTGCGATCCAGATCTACCACGCCGCTGGACGCTTGCGCCTCATCCACCACAAAACCGCCGCCAATCGAATAGTAGGTGTCGCGGTGCAACTCACCGTGATCGCCTTCTACAATTAATGTCATGGCATTCGGGTGGAATGGCAGGTTCTCGTCGATCAGGCGCATGTCGCGAGCCCAGATGAATGGCACCGATAAACGACCGTCGAGCAACAAGGTGTCGGTTTCACGCAGGGTGGCGATATGCAGGCCGATTTGCGACGGATCAATCGCATCCGGCCACTCGCCCATCAGCCCCATGATCACGGCGTTATCGCTGCCGTGACCGATGCCGGTGGCCGATAACGACCCGTAGAGCTGAACTTCGACCCGCCTTACTTGTTCCAAAAGACCCTGCTCACGCAAACCTTGCACGAACAGCGCCGCGGCCCGCATAGGGCCGACCGTGTGCGAACTGGAAGGGCCAATGCCGATTTTGAACAGGTCGAAAACGCTGATAGCCATTACTGCCGAACTCCTGGATGTGCCTACTCCAGACGCAAAAGCGCCCAGTGACGGAGCTGCTACGCTCAAGCTGCAATCCGCCAGATTGGCTGCATCATCAGGCTTTTGTGGTGTCGTTCGACGTCTCACACCGACGCACTCATGTCCACCAACGCCGCGGGTCTTTGACGCTGCGTTTTCGCCGTTTTTTAGCGGATCAGAGGGACAAAAGGGGCTGAAAAAATCTGTAAACGACGTCACCGACACTGGATGCGACCATCCCTGTACTGGTTACGACGCACCCTGTAGGCGTCAGATTTTCACTGGTACATGATCGTATCGACTCGATTGCAAGGCGCCGTGGTAGAGCTGTCTCCAAAACGCCATCCAACCGCAACCTATAAGTGCGGTGGTCCAGTCGGAACACTGCCAAAAAAAACACCAAGGAGTCCATCCATGAAAGGTTCCCCGTCGTTGTTGTTGGCCGCCATGCTGAGTCTGCCGTTACTGGCTCAAGCCGCAGAACCCGCTCAGTGCAGCACCGTAAACTTCTCTGATGTCGGCTGGACCGACATCACCGCGACTACCGCGACCACCAGCGTTGTCCTCGACGCTCTCGGCTACAAAACCAAGACCACCATGATTTCCGTGCCCGTGACCTACAAGTCCCTGGCCGACGGCAAGAACATGGACGTGTTCCTCGGTAACTGGATGCCGACCATGGAAAACGACATCAAGGCCTACCGCGATGCGGGCACCGTTGACGTCGTGCGCACCAACCTCACCGGCGCCAAGTACACCCTCGCCGTGCCGCAAGCGCTGTACGACAAAGGGCTGCATGACTTCGCCGACATCGCCAAATTCAAGAAAGAACTCGACGGCAAGATCTACGGCATCGAGCCAGGCAACGACGGCAACCGCCTGATCCAGAGCATGATCGAGAAGAACGCCTTCGGTCTCAAAGACGCTGGCTTCAAAGTCGTCGAGTCCAGCGAAGCGGGGATGCTGTCCCAGGTCGACCGCGCGCAGAAACGCGATACCGCCGTGGTCTTCCTCGGCTGGGCACCGCACCCGATGAACAAACGCTTCAAGATTCAATACCTGACCGGTGGTGATGACTTCTTCGGCGCGGACTTCGGTGCCGCCACGGTAGCCACCAACACCCGTAAGGGCTACGTCCAGGAATGCAGCAACGTCGGCACTCTGCTGAAAAACCTGGAATTCACCGTAGACATGGAAAGCGCGCTGATGGGCAACATCCTGGACGACAAGATGAAGCCTGACGCAGCAGCCAAGGCCTGGCTGAAAAAGAATCCACAGGTGCTCGATACCTGGCTCGCTGGCGTGACCACCATTGACGGTAAACCAGGCCTGGAGGCCGTGAAAGCCAAGCTCGCACAGTAATCGCTTACGCCGGACGGCTTCGGCCGTCCGGGCTGTTTATTTCCTTGCATGCGGACGTTCACTACCATGCTGATTGATCAGAAAATCCCCCTAGGCCAGTACATCGCGGGCTTCGTTGAATGGTTGACGCAACACGGCGCCAACACCTTCGACGCAATCGCCGTGACACTGGAAACGATGATCCACGGCGTGACGTTCGCGCTGACCTGGTTCAACCCGCTGGCATTGATCGGCCTCATCGCGCTACTGGCACACTTCATTCAACGAAAGTGGGGGCTGACCGTTTTCGTCATCGCCTCCTTCCTGCTGATCCTCAATCTGGGGTACTGGCAGGAAACCATGGAAACCCTTGCCCAGGTGCTGTTTGCCACCTTCGTCTGCGTGATTATCGGCGTGCCGTTGGGCATCGTCGCCGCGCACAAACCGATGTTCTACACACTGATGCGTCCGGTGCTCGATCTGATGCAGACCGTGCCGACCTTCGTGTACCTCATTCCTACCCTGACCCTCTTCGGGCTGGGTGTGGTCCCGGGCCTGATCTCGACGGTGGTGTTCGCGATTGCCGCGCCGATCCGCCTGACTTACCTGGGCATCCGTGATGTTCCCGCAGAACTGATGGACGCCGGCAAAGCCTTCGGCTGCTCGCGCCGTCAACTGCTCTCGCGTATTGAACTGCCCCACGCCATGCCAAGCATCGCGGCCGGTATCACCCAGTGCATCATGCTGTCATTGTCGATGGTAGTGATTGCCGCACTGGTGGGCGCCGACGGCCTGGGCAAACCCGTGGTCAACGCACTGAACACCGCCGATATCGCCCTGGGCTTCGAAGCCGGGTTGGCAATCGTACTGCTGGCGATCATGCTCGACCGTATCTGCAAACAACCCGACGCTAAAGTAGGGGGTGACGCATGAGCATTATTCGCTTCGAAGACGTCGACGTGATCTTCTCCAAAGATCCACGCGAGGCGCTCAAACTCCTCGACCAAGGCATGACCCGCGATCAGATTTTGAAAAAAACCGGGCAGATCGTCGGCGTTGAAAAAGCCAGCCTGGACATCGAGAAAGGTGAAATCTGCGTATTGATGGGCCTGTCCGGCTCCGGCAAATCCAGCCTGCTGCGCTGTATCAACGGCCTCAACACCGTCAGCCGTGGCAAGTTGTTCGTCGAGCACGAAGGCAAGCAGATCGATATCGCGTCCTGCACCCCCGCAGAACTGAAAATGATGCGCACCAAGCGCATTGCGATGGTGTTCCAGAAGTTCGCCCTGATGCCTTGGCTGACGGTGCGCGAGAACATCAGTTTCGGTCTGGAAATGCAGGGTCGCCCCGAGAAAGAACGGCGCAAACTGGTGGACGACAAGCTTGAGCTGGTGGGCCTGACCCAGTGGCGCAACAAGAAGCCTGACGAACTCTCCGGCGGTATGCAGCAACGTGTGGGCCTGGCCCGCGCGCTGGCGATGGACGCCGACATTCTGCTGATGGATGAACCGTTCTCGGCCCTCGACCCGTTGATCCGCCAAGGCCTGCAAGACGAACTGCTGGAACTGCAAAGCAAGCTCAACAAAACCATCGTTTTCGTGAGCCACGACCTTGATGAAGCGCTGAAACTCGGTAGCCGCATCGCGATCATGAAAGACGGGCGCATCGTGCAGTACAGCGTGCCGGAAGAGATCGTGCTGAACCCTGCAGACGATTACGTGCGGACCTTCGTGGCCCACACCAATCCGCTGAACGTGCTGTGCGGTCGCAGCCTGATGCGCACCCTCGACAACTGCAAACGCATCAACGGTTCGGTGTGCCTGGATCCGGGCGGCGATTCGTGGCTGGACCTGGCGGAAGGCAACACCATCAAGGGTGCACGCCAGAACGGCGCGGCCCTCGACCTGCAGAACTGGGTGCCTGGGCAAGCGGTTGAAGGTTTGGGTCGTCGGCCAACGCTGGTGGACTCCAACATCGGCATGCGCGATGCGCTGCAGATTCGTTACCAGACCGGCAACAAACTGGTGCTGCACGACAACAACAAAGTGGTCGGGATTCTCGGCGACAGCGAGCTGTATCACGCGCTGCTCGGCAAGAACCTGGGCTAAGGCAACACACACAAAAACGCCGCGAGAGGATCGCGGCGTTTTTGTTAGTGCAGATATTTGGCTGTAAACGCGGACCACTGTGGCGAGGGAGCTTGCTCCCGCTTGAGTGCGCAGCACTCACAAATTCTCGGGGTCGCTTCGCAACCCAGCGGGAGCAAGCTCCCTCGCCACAATTGATCTGCGGTGCATTGACTGCACCGCGCCCTCAGCATTTAGCTATAGACACGGCCAAGGAGCTGCCGATGGCTTTCAAACTGATCGAGCACGTCACGGGTGATCTGATCCTGAGTGAAGCCCATCAAGTCATAGTCCTGGCTGCCGTTGTGCAGGTACACCTCGGCGCGGTAGTAGCGCGCACGCGGTTCATCAGCGCTTTCCGCCGACACCGTCTCGCTCGCCGCCGCCAGGTAGCCATCCAGGCTCACTTCGTAGACAAAAGGGTTGCCCTCTTCCATCTCGATGCGCACGCCCATGCAACGCTTGGACTTGCCCAGCAACGTTTGCACGTCCAGGCCCTGAGCGCGCAATTGCACCGCCGCATCTTCCAGCGCCGGGCTGACTTGCTTGTCCATGAAGCGCTGCACGATCGACTGGTTCGGCTGCAGATCCAGTTGGGTCAGACGCTCGCTGAAACCACGACGACCGCGCGCTGCCAGCTCCGCTTGCTCCTGTTCGATCTGCACGTCCTGGCGCATCGCCTTGTGCAAGCCGAACATGAAGAACACCAGCACCACCGAGAACGGCAGACCGGCCAGCACCACCATGGTTTGCATGGCTTCGAAGTTACCGGCGAACAGCAGGCCGATCGTCACCAGGGTAATCACCGCCGACCAGAAGATCCGCAGCCAGTGCGGCGCATCTTCGTCAACGTTGCCGCCCTTGCAGGAAAGGTTGGCCATCATCACCGCGCCGGAATCCGCCGGGGTCAGGAACAACACGAAACCGACGAAGATCGACACGCCGATCACAATCTTCGACGCCGGGTAATGCTCAAGCAGTTGATAGATCGCCATGGACGGCTGTTCCAACGCCGTCTTCCCGAGTTCCACCGCCCCATGGTTCATCACCAGGTCCAGGGCCGAATTACCGAAGATCGACAGCCACGCCAGGGTGAAACCCAGCGGGATCAGCAGCACGCCGGCCACCAGTTCACGCACGGTACGACCACGGGAAATACGCGCGATAAACATGCCCACGAACGGGGCCCAGGAAATCCACCACGCCCAGTAGAACAGGGTCCACAGGCCCAACCAGCGGTCGGACTTCTCACTGTCGCCTTCGTACACGTACAGGTCGAAAGTCTTCAGCACCACGCCGTTCAGGTAGTCACCGATGTTCTGCACGAAGCCGTTGAGCAGGTGCAACGTCGGGCCGAACAGCAGCACGAAAATCAGCAGACCGCTGAACAGCACGATGTTCAGGTTGGACAGACGGCGAATGCCGTTTTCCACGCCGGACACCGCCGCGATGGTCGCCACGGTGCTCATCACGATGATCACGATCAGCAGGTTGGTGTTGCTGTGCTCCATGCCAAACAGGTTTTCCAGCCCCGACGACACTTGCAGCGAACCAATCCCCAGGTTCGTCACCAGCCCCAGCAGGGTCACGAACATGCCGAAGCCGTCCACCGCATGCCCTGCCGCGCCCTTGACCCAACGCTCGCCCACCAGCGGATACAGCGCCGAACGCAGCGCCAGCGGTTGGTTATGACGGTAAGCAAAGTACGCCACGGCCAGGCCGACCAGTGCGTAGATCGCCCAGCCATGCAGGCCCCAGTGCAGGAACGTCAATTGCACAGCCTGACGCGCGGCCATGTTGCTGGCGGCCACGCCTTCCGGCGGATTGAAATAGTGGTCCAGCGGCTCGGAAGCACCGAAGTACAGCAGCGAGATGCCGATACCCGACGAGAACAGCATCCCCGCCCAGGCGCCGTAGCTGAAGTCCGGGGTGTCGTCCTTGCTGCCCAGTTTGAGTTTGCCGTACGACGAAAACGCCAGGCCGACGACGAATACCAGATAGGCGGCGATCACCACCATGTAGTACCAGCCGAAGCTGCGGGACAACCAGGCCTGAGCGATGCCGAGCAATCTGCCCGCCTCTTGCGGGGCGATGATCAGAATGGCGGTCAACAACAGGATCAACGCGGTAGAGGTGTAGAACACCCAACCGTTGACCGTCACCTTCTCGGGTGGGGTCTTTATAAGAGAGGCAGAACTCATGGCACAGATGCTCCGGGCAGTGCGGGAGAAGAACACAAGGCAACGCGTTACCCGACCAATCGGTTAGTTGGCAGCCGACCGGCGGGTGATATAAAGACAGCCCGAAAAAAGCCCGAAGCCTTTGAGCGCCAGTGCGCGGGGGTTTCGAGCGGTTTCAGATGTCGTTTTTCCGCCGACTACACGTAGGAAAAACCTGTAGGCAGCGACGAATTGTCGCAGATCTTATTCTTTGTTGATTGAACGCTCAATCAAAACAAAATAGACTGGCTCTCAATCCGATAGACGTTTTTCGTCCGTCGGAAGGCCTAAGGAGATGTGCACGATGCCCAAGGTCGGTATGCAACCCATCCGCCGCCAGCAATTGATCGAAGCCACATTGCAGGCTGTCGATCAGGTCGGAATGGGGGACGCCAGCATTGCGCTGATCGCCCGTTTGGCCGGTGTCTCGAATGGCATCATCAGTCACTATTTTCAGGACAAGAATGGCCTGATCGCCGCCACGATGCGGTATCTGATGAGCGTCCTCAGCGAGAGCGTCACCGCGCGCCGCCAGGCGCTGGCAGATGACAGCCCACGGGCTCATTTGCAGGTGATTATCGAAGGCAACTTCGACGCCAGCCAGGTCAATGGCCCGGCAATGAAAACCTGGCTGGCCTTCTGGGCCACCAGCATGCACCAGCCGTCTTTGCACAGGTTGCAGCGGATCAACGATCACCGTCTGTATTCCAACCTGTGCTGCCAGTTCCGCCGTGTGTTGCCGCTCGTTGAAGCGCGCAGCGCCGCTCGAGGCCTGGCAGCCCTCATTGATGGCTTGTGGTTGCGCGGCGCGCTGTCGGGAGATGCTTTCGACACCGGGCAGGCGCAACAGATCGCTTACGAATACATGGATTTCCAATTGGCCAAGCAGGTGAGCTAGAGCACACATAAATCGCTCAGCCCCTGAACCGTCACTGATCAGCGTCGCCAATGCGACACGGCACGCCCAGTGACCAACGCCAACCACTTATGCACTTGCGAGGACACTATGGCCCGTTTCGAACTGCAAAAACTCTACATCGATGGCGGCTACTCCGACGCCAGCAGCGACGCCACCTTCGAAGCCATCAACCCGGCTAACGGTGAAGTCCTCGCAAAAGTACAGCGTGCGACGAAAGAAGACGTCGAACGCGCTGTGGTCAGCGCCGAAAAGGGCCAGAAAATCTGGGCCGCCATGACCGCCATGGAGCGTTCGCGCATCCTGCGTCGCGCCGTGGACATCCTGCGCGAGCGCAACGATGAACTGGCCGCCCTGGAAACCCTGGACACCGGCAAGTCGTTCTCCGAAACCAAATACGTCGACATCGTGACCGGTGCTGACGTGCTGGAGTACTACGCCGGCCTGGTGCCTGCCATCGAAGGCGAGCAAATCCCGCTGCGCACCACTTCCTTCGTCTACACCCGTCGCGAGCCGCTGGGCGTCGTGGCCGGTATCGGCGCGTGGAACTACCCGATCCAGATCGCCCTGTGGAAATCCGCACCAGCCCTGGCGGCCGGCAACGCGATGATCTTCAAGCCAAGCGAAGTCACTTCGCTGACCACCCTGAAACTGGCCGAGATCTACACCGAAGCCGGCGTTCCGGCAGGCGTGTTCAACGTGCTGACCGGCAGCGGCCGTGAAGTCGGCACCTGGCTGACCGAGCACCCACGCATCGAAAAAATCTCCTTCACCGGCGGCACCGACACCGGCAAGAAGGTCATGGCCAGCGCTTCGAGCTCTTCGCTCAAAGAAGTCACCATGGAACTGGGCGGCAAATCCCCGCTGATCATTTTCGACGACGCCGACCTCGATCGCGCCGCCGACACCGCGATGATGGCCAACTTCTACAGCTCCGGTCAGGTCTGCACCAACGGCACTCGCGTGTTCGTACCGACGCACCTGAAAGCCGCTTTCGAAGCCAAGATCGCTGAGCGCGTTGCGCGCATCCGCATCGGCAACCCGGAAGACGAGAACACCAACTTCGGCCCGCTGGTCAGCTTCGCCCACATGGAAAGCGTGCTCGGCTACATCGCCAAAGGTAAGGAAGAAGGCGCTCGCGTACTGTGCGGCGGCTCCCGTCTGACCGAAGGCGACCTGGCCAAAGGCGCATTCGTGGCACCGACCGTGTTCACCGACTGCACCGACGAAATGACCATCGTTCGCGAAGAAATCTTCGGCCCGGTCATGGCGATCCTGACCTACGACACCGAAGAAGAAGTGATCCGTCGCGCCAACGACACCGAGTTCGGCCTGGCCGCCGGTATCGTCACCAAGGACCTGAACCGCGCTCACCGTGTGATTCATCAACTGGAAGCCGGTATCTGCTGGATCAACGCCTGGGGCGAGTCCGACGCGAAAATGCCGGTTGGCGGCTACAAGCAGTCGGGCGTGGGCCGTGAGAACGGCATCACTTCGCTGAACAACTTCACACGCATCAAATCGGTACAGGTCGAACTGGGCGATTACGCCTCGGTGTTCTAAGGCACACCCGCAAAACCTGTAGCAGCTGTCGAGGCACGAGGCTGCGTTGCGCGTCCGCAGGACCGCCCTCAGAGGGCCGCTGCGCGACCCAACGCAGCCTCGTACCTCGGCAGCTGCTACAGGCGACCTGACCAACTTCAAAGAGGGTGCATTTAATGTCCCAAGAATACGATTACATCATCATCGGTGCCGGCTCGGCCGGTAACACCCTGGCGACCCGTCTGACTGAAGACGAAGGCGTCACCGTCCTGCTGCTTGAAGCCGGCGGCCCGGATTACCGTCTCGACTTCCGCACGCAAATGCCGGCCGCACTGGCGTTCCCGCTGCAAGGTCGTCGCTACAACTGGGCCTACGAAACCGATCCAGAGCCACACATGGACGGTCGCCGGATGGAATGCGGTCGCGGCAAGGGCCTCGGCGGCTCTTCGCTGATCAACGGCATGTGCTACATCCGTGGCAACGCGATGGATTATGACAACTGGTCGAAACTGCCAGGTCTGGAAAACTGGACCTACCTCGACTGCCTGCCGTATTTCCGCAAGGCTGAAACCCGCGACATCGGCCCGAACGACTATCACGGTGGCGACGGTCCGGTCAGCGTGACCACGCCAAAAGCCGGCAACAACCCGCTGTTCCACGCGATGGTTGAAGCAGGCGTGCAAGCCGGTTACCCGCGCACCGAAGACCTGAACGGTTACCAGCAGGAAGGTTTCGGCCCGATGGACCGTACCGTGACGCCGAACGGCCGTCGCGCCAGCACCGCTCGCGGTTATCTGGACATCGCCAAGAAGCGCTCGACCCTAACCATCGTCACCCACGCCCTGACCGACAAGATCCTGTTCGAAGGCAAGCGTGCGGTCGGCGTGCGTTATTTGATCGGCGCCGCTGAAGAGCGCGTTGAAGCCAAGGCTCGCAAGGAAGTGCTGCTGTGCTCCGGCGCCATCGCTTCGCCGCAGATCCTGCAACGCTCCGGCGTCGGCCCGGCCGAACTGCTGAATAAACTCGATATCCCGGTGGTCCACGACCTGCCAGGCGTCGGCGAAAACCTGCAGGATCACCTTGAGTTGTACCTGCAATACGCCTGCACCCAACCGGTGTCGCTGTACCCGTCGCTGCTCTGGTACAACCAACCGGCCATCGGCGCCGAGTGGCTGTTCAACGGCACCGGCATCGGCGCCAGCAATCAGTTCGAAGCCGGCGGTTTCATCCGCACCCGCGAAGAATTCGATTGGCCGAACATCCAGTACCACTTCCTGCCGGTCGCGATTAACTACAACGGCAGCAACGGCGTGAAAGAACACGGTTTCCAGGCACACATGGGTTCCATGCGTTCGCCAAGTCGTGGTCGCATCCAGGCCAAGTCGAAGGATCCTCGCGAGTACCCGAGCATCCTGTTCAATTACATGGCCACCGAGCAGGACTGGCAGGAATTCCGTGACGGCATCCGCCTGACCCGTGAAATCATGCAACAGCCTGCACTGGACGCCTTCCGTGGCCGCGAAATCAGCCCGGGCATCGACGTGCAAACCGATGAGCAGCTCGATCAGTTCATCCGCGAACACGCTGAAACCGCGTTCCACCCGTCCTGCTCCTGCAAAATGGGCACCGACGAGATGGCCGTAGTTGACGCTGAAGGCCGTGTGCATGGCATGCAGAGCCTGCGAGTGGTCGATGCTTCGATCATGCCGATCATCACTACCGGCAACCTGAACGCGCCAACGATCATGATCGCCGAGAAAATCGCCGACAAGATCCGTGGTCGTCAGCCATTGCCGCGCAGCAAGGCTGCTTACTTCGTCGCCGGTGATGCACCGGTGCGTGGCAAGCCGATGCGGGATGTGAGCCCTACTGCTCAGTAAGGCGTAATACCGAGGCGCGGCCTTCGCGGGCAAGCCTCGCTCCTACAAGGAATCGCATTCTCCTGTAGGAGCGAGGCTTGCCCGCGAAGGGGCCCTCACAAACAACACACAACCCTCTGACACCCCTCAGTAATCCCTTCCTACACCGCTTCGCCCTTGATCCTACCCCCCGCGCAGGCCTAATCTAGCGCCACGCAAACGTTTCACCCCCCTCGCCGTACCGATACGCCGCTTCTCCATTCCAAGGAGGTTTTCGAATGTTCGATTTCCACCCCCAGCTCAAGCAGCGCTTTGCTGCCTTGCGCACGGGCGCTGAATTCTTTTCGCTGCGATATGTACGCGAGTCCGGCCAATACCTGTCTGTACGCAAGAACGTCGCCGAACCGCCGAGCCTGAGCCGTGACGAGGGCGCGATGCTGACCGTTCGGGTCAACGGTGTCGAAGCCTATGCCGCGACCAACGACCTGTCGCAACAAGGCCTGCAAGCCGCGCTGGAAAAAGCCGAGCAACAAGCCCGCCGCCTAAAGCCCCACGCCTTGCTCGACCTGAGCGCGCAACGTGTTTCCAGCGACCGCGCCGACTACCTGTCACCGAACTTCGACCAGCCCTTCCCGTCCCTGAGCGACTGCTACCAACTGCTCGGTGCCGAATCCGCCGCCGTGCCCAAGGACGAGCGCCTGGTGAACTGGCAGGTGAGCATCGGCATCACCAACGTCGAACAGATTTACCTCAGCAGCGCTGGCGCCGAACTGCGCCAGGCCCAGCGTTTCGTCTACCCAAGCCTGGAAGTCACCGCCTACGACGGCAACGACAGCCAGACCCGCACCCTGGGCCGCGAGAACTTCGGCCAACAGGGCGGCTTCGATGTGATCAGCCGCTGCGGCCTGGTCGGCGCCGGCCCGAAAATCGCCGATCAGGCGCTGCAATTGCTGCTGGCACCGAACACCCCGCAAGGCCCGCGCGACCTGCTGTTGATGCCGGACCAGATGATGCTGCAGATCCACGAATCCATCGGTCACCCACTGGAACTCGACCGCATCCTCGGCGATGAGCGCAATTACGCCGGCACCAGTTTCGTCAAGGCTGAAGACTTCGGCAGCCTGCAATACGGCTCCAAACTGCTCAACGTGACCTTCGACCCGGACATTCCCGAACAACTCGCCAGCTATGGGCATGACGACGACGGCACCGCCGCGAGCAAGCAATTCCTGATCAAAGAAGGTGTGCTGCTGCGTCCATTGGGCGGCGCGCTGTCGCAATTCCGCGCCGGCATGGACGGCGTGGCCAACAGCCGCGCGTGCGGCTGGAACCGTCCGCCGATCGACCGCATGGCCAACCTGAACATCGAGCCCGGCGATCAGCCGCTGGAAAAACTGATCGGCGGAATCGAGAACGGCATCTTGATGAGCACCAACCGTTCCTGGTCCATCGACGATGCGCGCAACAAGTTCCAGTTCGGCTGCGAATGGGGCCAGTTGATTGAAAACGGCGAACTCAAAGGCGTGGTGAAAAACCCGAACTACCGGGCGATTTCCGCACATTTCTGGAAAAGCCTCAGCGCAGTCGGCGATGCCAATACTTTCAAGGTTCTGGGCACGCCGAACTGCGGCAAGGGCGAACCGAACCAGGTGATCCGCGTCGGCCATGCGTCGCCGGCCTGCGTGTTCAGCAACGTTGATGTGTTTGGGGGAGACGCCTGATGACTACGTCGAAAAATCAGGCCGACGCTTTCAAAGCTTTGGTCCAATGGCTGAGCGAAGCGATTCGCGAGCCAGAACAATTCACCCTCAGCTACGCCGCAGAATCCTCGGCCTTCGTGCGCTTCAACCACGCCAAGGTCCGTCAGGCCGGGCAGGTGCAGCAGGCGAGCGTCGGTTTCAAACTGATCGACGAGGGTCGCCACGCCGACCTGAACATCACCCTCTCCGGCGATGCGGAAACCGATATCCAACGCCTGGCCGAAGGTCTGCAACAACTGCGCGAAACCCTGCCACTGCTGCCAGCGGACCCGTACCTGCTGCTCAATCACAATGGCTGGCAGAGCAAGAACCTGCAGGATCACCCGCTGCCGGACACCGAGCAGGTCGTCGCCGAAATCACCCAGGCTGCCGAAGGGCTGGACCTGGTGGGGTTCTACGCCGCCGGGCCGATCAGTCGCGGCTTTGCCAGTTCCTCGGGTGCGTTCGGCTGGCATCAGGCCAACAGCTTCAACTTCGATTTCAGTTTGTTCCATGACAACGGCCAAGCCGTGAAGGCCAGTTACGCCGGGCACGACTGGAACAGCGAAGGTTTTGCAAAACGCTTTGCCTTGGCGCGCGAGCAACTGGCGTTTCTCGGTCGGCCGTTGCGCACCCTGGCGCCGGGTCAGTACCGCGCTTACCTCGCGCCGGCCGCCATGGAAGAAATCATGGACATGCTGGGCTGGGGCGGTTTCTCGGCGCAGTCGATTGCCAGCAAGAACAGCCCGTTGCAGAAGCTCTACGCCGGGGATCAGTCGTTCAGCCCGTTGGTGTCTGTCGATGAGAAAGTCAGCGGCTCCCTGAGCCCGGCGTTTTCCGGCGAAGGGTATCCGCGCAGCGATTTGGGCTTGATTGTCGAAGGCAAGGCCGGCGCGCAAATGGTCAGTTCACGCAGTGCCGCCGAGTATGGTCTGACGGCGAATGGCGCGGGCGGCGGTGAAATGCCGAGCGCGCTGAACATGGCGGCCGGCGAGTTGCCGCAAGCCGAGATTCTCAAGCAACTGGGCACGGGGCTGTACATCAGCAACCTCTGGTACCTGAACTACTCGGACCAACCGGCGGCGCGCCTGACCGGCATGACGCGGTTTGCGACGTTCTGGGTCGAGAATGGCGAGATTCAGGCGCCGGTGAGCACCATGCGGTTTGATGACAGCGCCTACAGCCTGCTCGGTTCGCAACTGGAAGCGTTGACCGAGGAGCGCGAGTTGCTGCTGTCGGCGAGTACCTATAGCCAGCGGGCGACGGCGTCGGCGTTGTTGCCGGGGGCGCTCGTCAGCCGATTGACCTTGACCCTGTAAACACAAAAACCCTGTGGGAGCGGGCTTGCTCGCGAAGAGGCCGTCAAATTCAACATCGATGTTGACTGGTCCACCGCTTTCGCGAGCAAGCCCGCTCCCACAGGGATTGCGACCTACCATCACATTGCATTCACCTTTTTCCCGCAAGAGGTCCCATGCCCAACCGCCCACCTCTCGACCCTGTCACCGCCCGCTGGTTGCCGTGGGTCGTTGCCATTGCTTTCTTCATGCAATCCCTCGACGGGACGATCCTCAACACCGCCCTGCCCGCCATGGCCCAGGACCTGGCGGAAAACCCGCTGCGCATGCAAGGCGTGATCATTGCCTACATGCTCACCGTCGCCCTACTGATCCCCGCTTCGGGCTGGATCGCCGACCGCTTCGGCACCAAGAAGATCTTCTTCGGCGCGATCCTGCTGTTCAGCATCGGCTCACTGCTCTGCGCGCTGTCGAGCACCCTGACCATGCTGATCGGTGCCCGAATCATTCAAGGCTTGGGCGGTGCCTTGATGTTGCCGGTCGGCAGGCTGGTGGTGCTGCGCGCCTACCCGCGTTCGGAGCTGGTGCGGATCATGGGTTTCATCACCATTCCCGGATTGCTCGGCCCGTTGCTGGGTCCGACCACCGGCGGCTGGATGGTTCAGTACCTGTCGTGGCACTGGATCTTTTTGATCAACCTGCCGGTCGGCGTGATCGGTTGCTACGCCGTGTGGAAATTCATCCCCGACCTGCGCGGCAGCGAGCGTACGCGGTTCGATAGCTGGGGCTTCTTGCTGTTCGGCGCGGCGATGGTGCTGATCACCATCGCCATGGAAGGCCTCGGCGAACTGCACCTGCCGCACCTTCGCGTCATGTTGCTGCTGTTCGGCGGTTTGGCGTGCCTGGCGGCGTATTGGCTGCGGGCCGGGAGGATCGACAATCCGCTGTTCGCGCCGTCGTTGTTCAAGACCCGGACGTTCGCCGTCGGTATCCTCGGCAATCTGTTCGCCCGCCTGGGCAGCGGCGCCCTACCGTTCCTTGTGCCGTTGTTGCTGCAAGTGGCATTGGGTTATTCGCCGTCCCAGGCCGGGATGAGCATGTTGCCGCTGGCTGCAGCGGCGATGTTCGCCAAGTCCGTGGCGCGGCCGCTGATCGAACGCCTGGGTTACCGCATCGTGCTGACCGGCAACACCCTGGCGCTGGGCGTCATGCTGGCGGCCATGGGCCTGGTCAGCGAGCAGACGCCGTACTGGCTGCTGCTGGTGATGCTGGCGATTGCCGGCGCGATCAACTCCTTGCAATTCACCGCGATGAACACCGTGACCCTGATCGACCTCGACGACGCCAGTGCCAGCAGCGGCAACAGTTTGCTGTCGGTGGTGGCGCAATTGTCCTTGAGCCTCGGCGTAGCGTGCGCCGGTGCGCTGCTCGGCGGGTTTACGGCGGAAATCGGCAACGATGGTGTGGAAACGGTGCTGGGCGCGTTCCAACTGACGTTCGTAACGGTCGGAATCATGGCGATGCTGGCCGCGACGATCTTCTCCCAGCTTTCACCAAATGATGGTCGACGGGTGGTCAGTCGCGAACACGACATAGAACACTGATGTAGCAGCTGTCGAGGCACGAGGCTGCGTTGCGCGTCCGAAGGACCGCCCTCGGGGGCCGCTTCGCAGCCCGACGCAGCCTCGTGCCTCGGCAGCTGCTACAAATACGAGGCTGCGTTGCGCGTCCGAAGGACCGCCCTCGGGGGCCGCTTCGCAGCCCAACGCAGCCTCGTACCTCGGCAGCTGCTACAAAAACGAGGCTGCGTTGCGCGCTTGCGGGACCGCACTTGGGGCTGCTTCGCAGCCCGACGCGGCCTCGTGCCTCGGCAGCTGCTACAAATACGAGGCGGAGTTGCGCGTCTGCGGGACCGCCCTCGGGGGCTGCTACATGCTTCTCGTCCAGAATTTGCAGGTGCAACACGCAGGCCTGATACACTGCGCGACATTTTGTTTTGCAGGCCAGTCCCGTGACCACCATCGCCACCGCTTTTAATACTTTGCCGCTGTCCGCCGCCATGCTGGCTAACCTCGACTCCCTCGGTTATGCCCAGATGACGCCGATCCAGGCGCAAAGCTTGCCGGTGATCCTCAAGGGGATGGACCTGATCGCGCAAGCCAAGACCGGCAGCGGCAAGACGGCTGCCTTCGGCATCGGCCTGCTGAACCCGATCAATCCGCGCTTCTTCGGTTGCCAGGCGCTGGTCATCTGCCCGACGCGTGAGCTCGCGGATCAGGTCGCCAAGGAAATCCGTCGTCTGGCCCGTGCCGAAGACAACATCAAGGTCCTGACCCTGTGTGGCGGCGTGTCCTTCGGCCCGCAAATCGGCTCGCTGGAGCACGGCGCGCACATCATCGTCGGCACCCCGGGTCGCATTCAGCAGCATTTGCGCAAAGGTTCGCTGGTGCTGCATGGCCTGAACACGCTGATCCTCGACGAAGCCGACCGCATGCTCGACATGGGTTTCTACGATTCCATCGAAGAAATCATTGCCCAGACCCCGGAACGCCGCCAGACCCTGTTGTTCTCCGCCACTTACCCGACGGGCATCAAGCAACTGGCCGCGAAGTTCATGCGCAACCCGCAGATCGTCAAGGCCGAGGCGTTCCACGACGACACGCAGATCGAGCAGCGCTTCTACGAAATTTCCCCGGAAGAACGCATGAGCGCGGTGACCAAGGTCCTCGGCCACTTCCGTCCGGCGTCCACCGTGGCGTTCTGCTTCACCAAGCAGCAAGTCCAGGAAACCGTTGATCACCTGACCTCCAAAGGCATCTCCGCCGTCGGCCTGCACGGCGATCTGGAACAGCGTGACCGCGACCAGGTGCTGGCGATGTTCTCCAACCGCAGTACGTCGGTACTGGTTGCCACCGACGTCGCCGCGCGCGGTCTCGATATCGATGCGCTGGACATGGTGATCAACGTCGAACTGGCCCGTGACTCGGAAATCCACATTCACCGTGTTGGCCGTACCGGTCGCGCTGGTGAGAAGGGTATTGCGATCAGCCTCGTCGCCCCGTCCGAAGCGCACCGCGCCCAGGCCATCGAGAAGCTGCAGCAATCGCCGTTGAGCTGGGATCAAATCGACAACCTCACCTCCCAGGGCGGCGCACCGCTGCTACCGGTGATGAGCACGCTGTGCATCGGCGCGGGTCGTAAAGACAAGGTTCGCCCGGGCGACATTCTGGGTGCACTGACTGGCGACGCCGGTATTCCGGGCGCCCAGGTCGGCAAGATCGCGATCTTCGACTTCCAGGCGTATGTGGCTGTGGAACGCGGGATTGCCAAGCAGGCGCTGCAGCGCCTGAACGACGGCAAGATCAAAGGCCGTTCGTTGCGCGTGCGTATTCTGTAAGAGATCTTCTGGCTGACAGAGATCAAATGTGGGAGCGGGCTTGCTCGCGAAGACGGACTGACAAACAACATCTGTGTTGAATGTGCTGGCCTCTTCGCGAGCAAGCCCGCTCCCACATTGGTTTGTCGGTGAATCTGAATTTTGTGTGAGGACACCGTTTTGCGCTCTACCGAAGTCGTGATCATTGGCGCTGGCGCCGCAGGGTTGATGTGTGCGCTGACCGCCGCCGGGCGCGGGCGCAAGGTGATGTTGCTCGACCACGCCAACAAGGCCGGCAAGAAAATCCTGATGTCGGGCGGTGGCCGCTGCAATTTCACCAACATGTACACCGAACCGGGCAATTTCCTCTCGCAGAACGAACACTTCTGCAAATCCGCGCTGGCGCGCTACACCCAGTGGGATTTCATCGGCATGGTCGCCAAACACGGTGTGCCGTACCACGAGAAGAAACTCGGCCAGTTGTTCTGCGATAACAAATCAAGCGACATCCTCGAAATGCTGCTCAACGAGTGCGATCAGGTCGGCGTCAGCCTGCACCTGGACACTTCGATCCAGACCATCGAGAAACTCGAAAGCGGTTACCTGCTGGACACCACCCTCGGTCAGTTGACCTGCGAATCGCTGGTGATCGCCACCGGCGGTTTGTCGATCCCGACCCTGGGCGCCACCGGCTTCGGTTACCAAGTGGCCAAGCAATTCGGCCACGATTTGTTGCCAACCCGCGCCGGCCTGGTGCCGTTCACCATCACCGATCAGCTCAAAGAACTCTGCACCGAGCTGTCCGGTACGTCGGTGGATTGCCTGGTGAGCTGCAACGAGCAGAGCTTCCGCGAGAACATCCTGTTCACTCACCGCGGTCTCAGCGGCCCGGCGATTTTGCAGATCTCGTCGTTCTGGGAATCCGGCGACACGGTGGAAATCAACCTGATGCCGGACCACGACGTACCGACCTGGCTGCAACAGCAGCAAGCCGAACGCCCGAACAGCGAATTGAAAACCTTACTGGGGGAAATCTTCACCAAGAAGATGGCCAACCTGCTGGCGGACAACTGGTTCGTCTCCAAACCGATGAAGCAATACACCCACGCGGAAATCGCCGACATCGCCGAAAAACTCGCGAGCTGGAAAGTCGTCCCCGCCGGCACCGAAGGCTACCGCACCGCCGAAGTGACCCTGGGCGGCGTCGACACCCATGAAGTGTCGTCCAAAACCATGGAATCCCTGAAAAGCCCCGGCCTGTACTTCATCGGCGAAGTGCTCGACGTCACCGGGCACTTGGGCGGCTTCAACTTCCAGTGGGCCTGGGCCTCGGGCTACGCCGCCGCACAATACGCCTGACCCCACCACTCGGTGCAGGAGCTGTGTAGGAGCTGTCGAGTGAAACGAGGCTGCGATCTTTTGATCCTGATCTTTAAAAAATCAAAATCAAAAGATCGCAGCCTCGTTTCACTCGACAGCTCCTACAGGGGATTTCATTTCAAGGTGATAACCCCATGTTCACCACTCAAGGAACAGATTTTGCTGTCAGATGTGATCGGCGCCATTGCGTCGGCGTCATTACTGGCTCAATTTAGCGTCATCGCCTCGGAAGGCCCTCGCACTTCATGTCATCGACCCCTTTTAGTCAGTCTCTGCGTCGCCTCTGGGCGCTGGATAAATTCAGCTACAGCGTGCGGGTGTTCATCGCCCTGACCGGCAGCATGGCCGTTTGTTGGTATCAGGATGAAATGGGCCTGTTGATCCCGTTGTTCCTGGGCATCATCGCCAGCGCCCTGGCCGAGACCGACGACAGTTGGCAGGGCCGCCTCAACGCGCTGGCCGTGACGCTGGTGTGTTTCAGCGTTGCCGCGTTCTCGGTCGAATTGCTCTTCCCCTACCCCATCATCTTTATCGTCGCCCTGGCGTTGGCCGCCTTCGGCCTGACCATGCTCGGCGCCCTTGGCGAACGCTATGGCGCGATTGCCTCGGCGACGCTGATCCTGTCGGTCTACACCATGATCGGCGTGGACCAGCGCGGTGGCGCGGTAACCGATTTCTGGCACGAACCGGTGCTGCTGGTGGCCGGTGCGGCCTGGTACGGATTGCTTTCGGTGCTGTGGCAGGCGATGTTTTCCAACCAGCCGGTGCAGCAGAGCCTGGCGCGATTGTTCCGTGAACTGGGTTTGTACCTGAAACTCAAATCGTCGCTGTTCGAACCGATCCGGCAGATGGACGTGGAAGCGCGGCGCCTGGAACTGGCCCAGCAAAACGGCCGGGTGGTGGCGGCGCTGAACGTCGCCAAGGAAATCATTCTGCACCGGGTTGGTAATGGTCGGCCGGGCTCGAAAGTCAGTCGTTACCTCAAGCTGTACTTCCTCGCCCAGGACATCCACGAGCGCGCCAGTTCCTCGCACTACCCTTACAACGCCCTGGCCGACGCGTTCTTCCACAGCGACGTAATGTTCCGCTGCCAGCGCCTGCTGCGCCAGCAAGGCAAAGCCTGTCGGGCGCTGGCGGAATCGATCCAGATGCGCCAGCCCTTCGTGTATGACGCCAGCTTCGCCGAAGCCCTGGGCGACCTGCACGCCTCCCTCGAACACCTGCGCATCCAGAGCAACCCGGCCTGGCGCGGACTGCTGCGTTCCTTGCGCGCACTGGCGGCCAACCTTGGCACCCTCGACCGCTTGCTCAGCGACGCGAGCAACCCAGATGCCCTCGCCGACGCCACCGACAGCAGCCTGCTCGACCGCTCGCCGCGCAACCTCAAGGATGTGTGGCTGCGCTTGCGCACGCAGCTGACGCCGACCTCGCTGCTGTTCCGCCACGCCCTGCGTTTGCCTCTGGCGCTGAGCATCGGCTACGGCATGGTGCATATGATCCACCCGTCCCAGGGTTACTGGATCATCCTCACCACGCTGTTTGTCTGCCAACCGAACTACGGCGCAACCCGGCGCAAACTCGGGCAGCGGATCATCGGCACCGCCATCGGCCTGACCCTGGCCTGGGCGCTGTTCGACCTGTTCCCGAACCCGTTGGTCCAGTCGGGTTTCGCCATTGCTGCCGGGGTGGTGTTCTTTATCAACCGCACCACCCGCTACACCCTGGCGACAGCGGCGATTACCTTGATGGTGTTGTTCTGCTTCAACCAGGTGGGCGACGGTTACGGGCTGTTCCTGCCGCGCCTGTTCGATACCTTGCTCGGCAGCCTGATCGCCGGACTGGCGGTATTCCTCTTTCTGCCGGACTGGCAGGGTCGGCGCCTGAACAAAGTGCTGGCCAATACACTGACCTGCAACAGCATTTACCTGCGCCAGATCATGCAGCAATACGCCGCTGGCAAAAGCGACGACCTGGCTTATCGCCTGGCCCGACGCAACGCGCACAACGCCGATGCGGCGCTGTCGACCACGCTGGCGAACATGCTGATGGAGCCGGGGCATTTCAGGAAGGAAGCGGACGTCGGTTTCCGTTTCCTGGTGTTGTCCCACACGTTGCTGAGCTACTTGTCAGGCCTCGGCGCGCACCGTGAAACGCAGTTGCCGCAAGATGTGCGCGAGCATTTGATCGACGGCGCCGGGGTGAGCCTGGCGGCGAGCATCGATGAGATCGCCCAGGGTTTGGCGAGCAAACTGCCGATTGCGATTCAGAGTGATGCGGAAGAGGCGCTGGCCAATGAGCTGGAGCAGATGCCGGATGAGATCGATGAGGGTCAGCGGCTGGTGCAGACGCAGTTGGCGTTGATCTGCCGGCAGTTGGGGCCGTTGCGGACGTTGGCGGCGCATTTGATCAAGGATACGAGCGAGGATTGAGTGTTGTGGTGGACGGGCGGGCCCCTTCGCGAGCAGGCTCGCTCCCACATTGGATTGAGGGTGTGTCTGCAATTCTGGACACCACACAAACCCCCTGTGGGAGCGGGCTTGCTCGCGAAGACGTCAGCAGCAACACCGCCGATCAACTTGCCGCTTGAAGCTTGAAACTTACCGCTGCCCTTCTACATCCCATGCTGCTTCATCAACCGCTCATAACTCCCATCCGCCTTCATCGCCGCAATCTCCCGATCAAACCCCGCCACAATCTGCTCATGCTGCGGGTTCTTCAGGCTGACCAGAATGTGCAGGCTGTTTTCACTCAGCGGCTTGGGCAGGAATTCGACTGAGTTGCGCACTTTGGACGATTCCCGGGCCAGGTAGTAACGAGCGACAAACTCATCTTCCAGGGTCAGTTGGACCCGATCAGCCGCCAGCATGCGTACGGCCATCGCGAAGTTATGCACCGGGATTTTCTGTAGCGCCGCATCTTCATCGAATTCCGGAGAGTAGGCGTACCCGCGCACCACGGCGATCGGGTAGGTGTGCAGTTGCTGCAGGTTGTTGTATTCGATGGGCGCGTCTTTGCGCTTGATGAAGCGCACGCGGTTGAGCAGGTATTCGCTGGAGAATTGCCCGAGCTTGGTGCGCTCGTCGTTGTACCAGGCGTTGACCAACACGTCGTAGCGGCCTTCGCCTACGCCGAGCAAGGCGCGCGCCCAAGGCACCTGCTCGAAATCACTGGCATAGCCGGCCCGGGCCAGCGCGGTGCTGACGATGTCGGTGGCCAAGCCACCGTTGACCAGCGTGGCATCAGTAAAGGGCGGCCAGGCATCGGCCACCAGGCGCAGCTTTTCCGCCACCGCGTTCTGTGTCAGCAACAGCAATCCAATCAAAGCAAGAGCTCGATGCAATCGCGGCATGCTAGAAAATCCTTAGCGGGCGGGCTGCCCGGCGTGTTTTTCAGCCAAAACTCCAAGACTCGAGTACCGGCCTGCCGGTACTAAACCTTAGCTCATTGAAGCCACTGCACAGCGCTTGATTGCAGATTACACAAAGAAGACAACGCCGCGAGAAATGAATGATGGCATTTTGGCCTTTGTCACAGATTTCTCAGCCATCAAGACATCTTTCGCCGGGACGCTTAGTATCGGGAGGACGTTGTTCAAGGAATGTGAAGATGACAATCGAGTGGGTCTGCAAACATCACAGCGATCTGGGTAAAGAGCAGCTGTATGCCATTTTGAAATTGCGCGCCGAGGTGTTTGTCGTCGAGCAGCAATGTGTCTACCAGGATATCGATGGCCAGGATCTGGAAGGTGACACCAGCCATTTGATGGGCTGGGATGGCGAGCGTCTGGTCGCGTACCTGCGTTTGCTCGACCCGGAACTGCAGGGCGGCGATGTGGTGATCGGCCGGGTCGTGACCGCGCCTGAAGGTCGTGGCCAGGGGCTGGGGCATGCAATGATGGAACAGGCGTTGAGACAGGCTGAGAAACGCTGGCCTGACATGCCGATTTATCTGTCGGCCCAGGCGCATTTGCAGGGGTATTACGGGCGATACGGCTTTGTGGTGGCGGGTGAGGAGTATGTCGAGGATGGCATTCCGCATATCGGGATGCGTCGGTCTTAAGGGCCTCTTCGCGGGCAAGCCTCGCTCCTACAATTATTCGCGGTGTCCACAAATGATGCGGACAACCCAAATCCTGTAGGAGCGAGGCTTGCCCGCGAAGGCGCCAGTACAGGCGCCACAAACTTCAAGGGTACTCAAGCACCGCTTTAATCTGCCGCAAATTGCGCTCGATCCACCCCCGGTCAATCGCACCCCAATCCCGAATCCGATAGTGCCCGGCATGATTACGCGCGCCGTCTTCCTGCTCGAATTCACACACGATATCCAGATCCGCCAACGCCGCGATGGTGTCTTGGGCTGTGCGCCGAGGCATGCCGGTGACTTCGGTCAGGGTCGGGACGCTGCTGGCCAGCCCGCTGTCGATCAGGTACGCCACGTACAACCGGCGGTAGAAGCTGCTTTTGGTCTTGCTGACGTCCATCAAACGCTCCTTTATTGCATATCCCGCCAAGTCAGATACACCCGCAGATCAAACTCCACCTGGTGATACCCCGGCAACATGTGTTCGCACAACTTGTAGAACGCCTTGTTGTGATCCGACTCTTTGAAGTGCGCCAACTCATGCACCACGATCATTTTCAGAAATTCCGACGGCGCTTCCTTGAACAGTGAGGCGACGCGGATTTCTTTCTTGGCCTTGAGCTTGCCGCCCTGCACCCGGGAAATCGTGGTGTGCAGGCCGAGGGCGCGGTGGGTCAGGTCCAGGCGGTTGTCGAACAACACTTTGTCGATGGCCGGAGCGTTGCGCAGGTATTCCTGCTTCAGGTCCAGGGCGTAGGTGTACAACGCCTTGTCACTTTGCACGTCGTGCTTTTGCGGGTAACGCTGGCTCAGGTAGTCGCCCAGCCGACCGTCGGCGATCAGCTGGCGCACCTGATCCTGCAATGCAGCGGGATAAGCCTGGAGGTATTTCAACGCGGTCATTGGGCGGGCAACATGCAGCATGAAAAGGTCGCCAGTGTAGCGAATTCAGCGGGGCAGCGCGCTCCAGTCGAAGGGCTGCACGAAGGCGCCGGCATCCTCGGCCATCATCGGCCGCGCGACCAGGAAGCCCTGCACATACTCGCAGCCGTTGGCCTGTAGCCACTCATACTGCGCCGGGGTTTCCACCCCTTCGGCAATCACCAGCAAACCGTATTGCTTGCACAGATCGATCACCGTGCGCACCAACGCCGCGTCCCGCGACGACTCGGGCAGCCGCGCGATCAGATGCCGGTCGAGTTTCAGGGTGTCCAGTTCCAGATCCCGCAGATGCGCCAGCGAACACGAGCCGGAGCCGAAGTCATCCAGCGCCACCCTCACTCCCAGGTTGTGCAGCAAGCGCAGCTGCTTGCGGGTTTCCTCGGGGTTAATCATCAGCGCTTCTTCGGTGACCTCGACTTCGATCTGGCACGGCTTCAATTCATGGCGTTCCAGCACCTGGCGTAATTCGGTGACCAGGTTGGGCATGCCGAACTGGGTGCTGCTCAGACTCACTCCCAATACCAGATCCTCGGCAAACAAGGTTTCCCAGGCTTTACGCTGCTTGGCGCTGCGATGGTAAATCCAGCTGCCCAGGCGACTGATCAACCGAGCCTCCTCCAGCAACGGTAAAAACAGCCCCGGCGGCACATCGCCGACACTCGGGTGCTGCCAGCGCAGCAACGCTTCGAAACCGCGAATCTGCCCGCCATCGATTGCGACTTGCGGTTGATAGACCAGATTGAAATCGCGGTTCTCGATGGCCGTGCGCACGCTCTCTTCGAGCATCAGCCGCGAGCGCGCCCGGCCGTTCATTTCGTGATCGTAAAAGCGATATTGCTGACGCCCGGCGCGCTTGGCTTCGTACATCGCGATGTCGGACGCGCGCAGTAAACCGTCGAGGTTGGAGCCGCAATCCGGGTAAGTGGCAATGCCGATGCTGGCGCCCAGGGCGATGTCCAGGCCTTCGATCTGCTGACAGATCGACACCCGCTCAATCAGTTTCTCGGCAATCTTCGCCGCCTGCTCGGGGAACTCCAGGTCCAGCAGCGCCGTGAATTCATCGCCGCCCATCCGCGCCAGAATGTCGAAGGGCCGCAGGCAAGCCTTCAACTGCTCGGAGACCCAGCGCAGCACTCGGTCGCCGGCATCGTGACCGAGGGAATCATTGACCCGTTTGAAGCCGTCCAGATCGAGATACATCAGCACCCAGGCGCTGTCGGAACGTTCGCCGCGCAGCAGCAGGTTTTCCACGGTCTGGTGAAAGCCGCGCCGGTTGAGCAATCCGGTCAGCGGATCGGTGACAGCCTGGAACTCCAGCTGCTGATGCAGATGGCGCACCACCGACATGTCCAGCACCGTCACCACCATCGCGTGTTGCTCGGACGGCAATGGCGCGCAGGACAACGCTACCGGCACTTGCTGGCCCGGCGCTGTACGCAACAGCGCATCGTGCAGACGCGAGGTCTCGCCGCGCTTGTAGCCGTTATAAAGATCGGAATCGGCCCAGACCGGAATGTGCGGTTTTTGCAGGAAATCCAAGAACTCCTTGCCCTGCAAATCCTTGACCGTGGCATTGAGCAGCCGCGACATCGCCGGGTTGGCAAATCGAATCAGGCCGTCCTCTCCCACCACCAGGATGCCTTCGGCGGCGTTGTCGAGCACCGACGCATTGAAAGCCCTGGCAACCTCCAGATCGTGGCTCAGGCGCTGCAAGGCCCGACGATTGCGTTGATGCTCAAGCAACGCCTGGACTTTGGGCTTGAGAATCTGCGGATCGAAGGGTTTGAACAGGTAATCCACCGCGCCACTGGCGTAGCCCTTGATCACGGCGTCCTGGGATTGTTCGTTGGCGGTGAGGAATATGATTGGGGTCAGGCGGGTGCGTTGACTGCCGCGCATCAACCGCGCGACTTCGAAGCCGTCCATGCCGGGCATCTGCACATCCAGCAGCACCAGGTCGATTTCATGTTCCAGGAGCAAACTGAGGGCCTCGAAGCCCGAGGCGGCGGTCATGACCTGCCAGTCCTGGCGCTGTAACAAGGCGCGCATGCTGATCAGGTTTTCAGGGTAATCATCAACGACTAATAGGACAGAGTTGCCTTCACCTGGCGTGGGTTGCGCGCATTCCATGCTGCTTCTCTTGTTCGGGGCGACAGGCCGGTTTCTCGTGAAAACCGGACAAATTCTACGCCTTCACTCTAGACCCGGATCCGCAAAAGCAGTAGGTGTCATCACGCCATCATTTAACCAAAGCGTCCATAAGCCGACTAACGGTCAGCTCTACAGCCCCCTGAAACCGGGAAAGATGGCTTTTTGACAGGATGTTGACGTCAATCATCTGCCAAGCGGGCATTAACAAAGATGCCCGCTACGCTTATAAAGACCGCCCTCCAAGGCCCGTGTTAGAGCTTCTGGCACGGGCGTGCAGCATGAATTTGTGGAAGCTTTGTCTATGATCGATCTCGCAACATGGAACCTGAGTGTTCCTGTCGGCAATCCGCCGTACACCGTCGAAACAGCCAAACTGGTGAACGGTTTCAAGGACCAATACTTCCACTCTGACACCGGAACCCTGTTCTTCTGGTCCCCGGTCACCGGCTCCAAAACCGCAAACGCCAAATACCCCCGCACCGAACTTCGCGAAACCTACAGCAACGGCACCCTGCGCAACTGGCTCTACCCGGACGCCGACAATTCCCTGCGCGCGACCCTGGCAGTCAATCAGGTGCCGAGCTCGGGCAAGATCGTCATCGGCCAGATCCACGCCTATGAAAGCCAGAAGCCCCTGATCAAGCTTGAATACCAATTCAAGACCGGCACCCAGACAGGCAACATCGTCGCCAAAGTGCGCATGCACCCCGATGACGGCGAAGGCCGGGTGATCACCATCGCCACGGGCGTGAAGCTGGATCAGGAGTTTTCCTACCTCCTTCACCTGAGCCCTGGCGGACAGTTGGGTATCAGCGCGGCGGGTTATCAGTGGGACTCGAACATCAGCGCCACGTGGCGCGACAAGCCGCTGTATTTCAAGGCAGGCGTATATGTGCAGGATCACACCGGGTATACGAGCGAAGGCGGGAAAGTGACGTTCAGCAAGCTGGATATTGATCACGATAAATAAATCGTTGGCTGACGCTAACCTTTGTGGCGAGGGGGGCTTGCCCCCGTTGGGCTGCGCAGCAGCCCTAAACCCTGCCACCGTGTTCCTGCAGCCACATCGTAGCGCTCGGTTTTGCGGCGGCTGCGCCACCGAACGGGGGCAAGCCCCCTCGCCACAAGGGTTATTGCAGCCAACTCACGCCTTTAACGCGAATGTTGCGAATGTTCCCTCTGCTGAAAAGACCCCTTCCTCAAAGAGTTTGAATTCGCCCTCGGGATATTGCCCACCCTTTGACAGACGAAACGTACCACTGGCATATTTATCACCATTAATACCATCAATCTCCAAATGCGCTCTAACGGGCTCATCATTTCGATCTAATGTGTAAGTCTTTCCAACCTCAATATCCGTTCTAAACTTAATAGCCATATAATAACGGTGCCCGTCTAGCTCCCTATACTTTGGAGTAATATGAAAGACCCCGTGCTCACTAAACATATGGCCCTGCCCCTCAAGCTTCAATGTGTGATCACCATAGTCTTGATGTTTGAATACAACTTGCAGCTCACCTGAAACTTGGCTACTGACGCTATTTTCAATTTTCATTTTTTTCATCCGGCAAGTAAGTGAGTTCAAAGAGTAGGCTTCTGCCAGCACTAGCACACCTGTAATATCTGACAGGTATTTATATCTTTTCGCAATTAACAATCGCTATCCAGCAACAAAAAAAACAACTGACTTAAGCAATTATTGAATTGTCATGAAAGAAGTAATTTTGGATTATTCAACAGCATAAATGTCACTTACATAGAAGTTTTAAGGCTTTAATCCTGATTGTCTTCACTACGTCGCCCCGGCTTGATAATGCAAATGACGCTCACAAAAAAACCCGCCTCTCGGCGGGTTTTTCATCAACGCTGTGTAACGCTCAGGCTTAGTTGACCTTGGCGTTCAACTCACCTTTCAGGTAACGCTGATACATCGCTTCCAACGAGATCGGCTTGATCTTCGAAGCATTGCCGGCAGTGCCGAACGCTTCGTAGCGAGCGATACACACGTCGCGCATGGCGGTTACGGTCGCGCCGAAGAACTTGCGCGGGTCGAACTCGCTCGGGTTGGTGGCCATCAGGCGACGCATTGCGCCGGTGGATGCCAGGCGCAGGTCAGTGTCGATGTTGACCTTGCGTACGCCGTGCTTGATGCCTTCGACGATTTCTTCAACCGGGACGCCGTAGGTTTCTTTGATGTCGCCGCCGTACTGGTTGATGATCGCCAACCAGTCTTGTGGCACCGAAGAAGAACCGTGCATCACCAGGTGGGTGTTCGGGATGCGTTTGTGGATTTCTTTGATGCGGTCGATGGCCAACACGTCGCCGGTAGGCGGCTTGGTGAACTTGTACGCGCCGTGGCTGGTGCCGATGGCGATGGCCAAGGCATCAACCTGGGTACGTTTGACGAAGTCAGCGGCTTCTTCCGGGTCGGTCAGCATTTGGCTGTGATCCAGAACGCCTTCGGCGCCGATGCCGTCTTCTTCACCGGCCATGCCGGTTTCCAGCGAACCCAGGCAGCCCAGCTCGCCTTCTACCGAAACGCCGCAGGCGTGAGCCATGGCCACGGTTTGTTGGGTAACGCGGATGTTGTAGTCGTAGTCGGTCGGGGTCTTGCCGTCTTCGCCCAGGGAACCGTCCATCATTACCGAGCTGAAGCCCAGTTGGATGGAGCGCTGGCAGACGTCAGGGCTGGTGCCGTGGTCCTGGTGCATGCACACCGGAATGTGCGGGAATTCTTCGATTGCCGCGAGGATCAGGTGACGCAGGAACGGGGCGCCTGCGTATTTGCGAGCACCGGCCGAAGCCTGGACGATCACCGGGGAGTCAGTCTTGTCAGCGGCTTCCATGATGGCGCGCATCTGCTCAAGGTTGTTGACGTTGAAGGCTGGAACGCCGTAGCCGAATTCGGCTGCGTGGTCCAACATCTGGCGCATGCTGATAAGTGCCATTGTGTGTGTCTCTCCCGGTTTGGGTCGTTAATCGTGCCAGCCTGCCGTAGCGGCGGCGGCTATTCAAGTTATTGCAGATCGGGGGTTGGTCCGGTCCGCTCATTCGGTATTGCCTAAATCTTGAGAACTACACAGATCCACTGTGGGAGCGGGCTTGCTCGCGAATGCGGATTAACATTCAACGATGATGCAAGCTGACCTACCGCTTTCGCGAGCAAGCCCGCTCCCACATTTGGGCCTGCTTCCACATTAGGTCCGTGGCGTATCGATTACTGCGCTTTACAACCGCGGCCAATCAAATCATTGGTGGCGACCCAGTACACCAGGCCTTCCTCACCTTTTACGTGAAACGCCAGCATGTCGTTGCTGTACAGCGAACCTTCGGCGCCCGGCTCAAGCTTCAAGCGGTAGACCTGATCGGCCCCGCCGAGGCGCACGTCGACTTCCTTGCGGCTGTCGTCGGTGTAGCGCCAGAGCACTTTCGCCTGGCTGTCGCAGGTCCAGGTGGTCCAGTTGTCCGCCGGTGCCGACGAGTCGAACAGGTTGAAATTCGAACAACCTGCCAGCAGTGCCAGCGCCATGACGGCGATAAAACCTTTCATCCGTGTTCCTCGACCGACGGCGCACGCTGCCGGCCTTGAGTAAAGAGTCAGACCCGTCAAGGGCAGCCATGTTCCTTGGCCGGGGTCTGTGTCTCGTATTTGTCCAGGCCATCCGGCCCGGAACGCTTGTTGAGCACCGGGTTGGTTTCGGCCTGCCAGTCGGCCTGGTAACAGCCTTTATCAGCCGGCGCAGACGGCGCGGGCTCCGGTTTGGCTTTCGGGTTACTCCCGCAAGCCGCCAGCGAAGCCGCGACGATCAACAGCGCTATCGTCTTGACCATGTGAACACTCCTTTGCCTGGTCAAATGGGTCGCCTCAGGCCTTGGCCCGGCTTTCCAGGACCTCGACGGCCGGCAGCACCTTGCCTTCGACGAACTCAAGGAACGCGCCACCACCGGTGGAAATGTAGGAGATCTGATCAGCAACGCCATATTTATCGATGGCCGCCAGGGTGTCGCCACCACCAGCAATCGAGAATGCCGAGCTTTCCGCGATAGCCTGGGCCAGGACTTTGGTGCCGTTGCCGAACTGGTCGAATTCGAACACGCCCACCGGACCGTTCCACAGGATGGTCTTGGACGACTTCAGCAGCTCGGCGAAATTCGCCGCAGTCTGTGGGCCGATGTCCAGGATCATGTCGTCTGCAGCCACGTCGGCGATCAGTTTGACGGTAGCGGTAGCGCTTTCAGCGAATTCCTTGGCAACCACCACGTCGACCGGCAGCGGCACGCTGACTTTAGCGGCGATGGCGCGGGCGGTGTCCAGCAGGTCTGGCTCGTACAGCGACTTGCCAACCGGGTGACCGGCAGCGGCCAGGAAGGTGTTGGCAATACCGCCACCGACGATCAACTGGTTGCAGATCTGGCTCAGGCTGTTGAGTACGTCGAGTTTGGTCGACACCTTGGAGCCGGCAACGATTGCAGCCATTGGCTGGGCCGGAGCGCCGAGGGCTTTGCCCAGTGCGTCCAGTTCGGCGGCCAGCAACGGGCCAGCAGCAGCGACTTTGGCGAACTTGGCCACGCCGTGGGTCGAACCCTCGGCACGGTGAGCGGTGCCGAAGGCGTCCATCACAAACACGTCGCACAGGGCGGCGTACTGCTGGGCCAATTCGTCAGCGTTCTTTTTCTCGCCTTTGTTGAAGCGTACGTTTTCGAACAGCACGATGTCGCCGGCCTTGACGTCAACGCCGCCCAGGTAATCGGCCACCAGCGGCACTTCACGGCCCAGGGCCTTGCTCAGGTAGTCAGCGACTGGCTTGAGGCTGTTCTCGGCCGAGAACTCGCCTTCGGTCGGACGGCCAAGGTGCGAGCAGACCATCACGGCCGCGCCTTTTTCCAGGGCCAGCTTGATGGTCGGCAGCGAAGCCAGGATACGCGCATCGCTGGTGACAACACCGTCCTTGACTGGGACGTTGAGGTCTTCGCGGATCAGTACGCGCTTACCTTGCAGATCGAGGTCGGTCATCTTCAACACGGTCATGGGTCGCAATTCCTGAGTTACGGTTTTTTAGAGACAGAAAGTGGAGCGGCTATTTGCAGGTAGTGCTCTGCAACGTCCAGCATTCGGTTGGCAAACCCCCATTCGTTGTCGAACCAGGCCAGGATGTTCACCAGCCGAGGGCCGGAAACGCGGGTCTGACTGGCATCGACGATGGCCGAATGTGGGTCGTGGTTGAAATCACAACTGGCGTGAGGCAATTCAGTGTAGGCCAGCAGGCCTTTGAGCGGACCGCTGGTGGCGGCCTCGCGCAGGATCCGGTTGACCTCGGTGGCGTCGGTATCGCTGACGGTTTGCATCGTAATGTCGAGGCACGACACGTTCACCGTCGGTACACGTACGGCTTTGGCCTGAATTCGCCCGGCAAGTTCCGGCAGCAGGCGTTCGATGCCGCGCGCCAGACCAGTGGACACCGGGATCACCGACTGGAACGCCGAACGGGTGCGGCGCAGGTCTTCGTGGTGATAGGCGTCGATCACCGGCTGATCGTTCATCGCCGAGTGGATGGTGGTGATCGACACGTATTCCAGACCAATGGCCTGATCCAGCAGGCGCAAAAGCGGCACGCCGCAGTTGGTGGTGCAGGACGCGTTGGACACCAGCAGCTCGTCGCCGGTCAGGCAATCCTGGTTCACGCCGTAGACGATGGTGGCGTCGACATCCGCCTCGCTGGCCATCGGCTGGGAAAACAGCACACGCGGCGCGCCAGCATCGAGGAAGCGCTGGCCATCTGCACGAGTGTGATAAGCGCCGGAGCACTCCAGCACCAGATCGACGCCCAGGGACGCCCAATCGATGCCTTCGGGGGTGGCACTGCGCAGGACCTTCACGCAGTCGCCATTAATATGCAGACAATCGTCCTCAACCCGCACTTCGCCGGGAAAACGCCCGTGAGTGGAGTCGAAGCGTGTCAGGTATTCGATGCTGGCCATGTCTGCCAGATCGTTGATCGCGACAATTTCAAACCCGGCCTTCTCGCCTCGCTCAAACAACGCACGCAAGACGCAACGACCAATCCGGCCGTAGCCGTTGAGTGCAACTTTGTAGGGACGCGGTTGAGGCATGGGGTTCTCGATGGACGCAGGCAGACGAATTCTCGTTAACAACACAGCCCGCGTAGGAGCTGTGTAGGAGCTGTCGAGTGAAACGAGGCTGCGATCTTTTGATCCTGATCTTAAAAACAAGATCAAAAGATCGCAGCCTCGTTTCTCTCGACAGCTCCTACAGGGACCGCGGCAGCCAGGGCCACCGCGTTGTGTTTTAGTCTTCCAGCAGCTCTTCAGCCTGACCCAGGATGTTTTCCAGGGTGAAGCCGAACTCTTCGAACAAGGCTGGCGCAGGCGCCGACTCGCCGTAGGTGGTCATGCCGATCACGCGGCCTTCCAGGCCCACGTATTTGTACCAGTAGTCCGCGTGAGCAGCTTCGATCGCGATACGCGCGCCGACTTGCAGTGGCAGGACGTCTTGCTTGTAGCCTGCGTCTTGCGCGTCGAACACGCTGGTGCACGGCATCGAAACGACGCGAACCTTGCGACCTTGCTCGGTCAGCTTGTCGTAAGCCTGAACCGCCAGGCCAACTTCCGAACCGGTGGAGATCAGGATCAGCTCAGGCTCGCCTGCGCAATCCTTCAACACATAACCGCCACGGGCGATGTCGGCGATCTGGCCGGCATCACGCTCCTGATGTTGCAGGTTCTGACGCGAGAAGATCAGCGCCGAAGGGCCGTCCTTACGCTCGATCGCCAGTTTCCAGCACACCGCCGATTCAACCGCATCGGCTGGACGCCAGGTGTTGAGGTTTGGCGTGCTGCGCAGGCTGGTCAGTTGCTCGACCGGCTGGTGCGTCGGGCCGTCTTCGCCCAGACCGATGGAGTCGTGGGTGTAGACGAACACTACGCGTTTCTTCATCAGCGAAGCCATGCGTACTGCGTTGCGTGCGTATTCCATGAACATCAGGAAAGTCGCGCCGTAAGGCACCAAGCCGCCGTGCAGGGACACGCCGTTCATGATCGCGCTCATGCCGAACTCGCGAACGCCGTAGTACATGTAGTTACCGCTGGCGTCTTCAGCCGAGACACCTTTGCAACCTTTCCACAGGGTCAGGTTGGAACCGGCCAGGTCAGCGGAGCCGCCCAGCAGTTCCGGCAACAGCGGGCCGTAGGCATTCAATGCGTTCTGGCTGGCTTTACGGCTGGCGATGGTTTCGCCCTTGGCCGCAACTTCAGCGATATAAGCCGAGGCTTTTTCCGCGAAGTCGGCTGGCAATTCACCGCTCAGGCGACGCACCAGTTCGTTGGCTTCGGTCGGGA
This sequence comes from Pseudomonas nunensis, assembly GCF_024296925.1. Classification (NCBI taxonomy): domain Bacteria; kingdom Pseudomonadati; phylum Pseudomonadota; class Gammaproteobacteria; order Pseudomonadales; family Pseudomonadaceae; genus Pseudomonas; species Pseudomonas nunensis. The sequence continues at coordinate 6,735,322 of NZ_CP101125.1, read as the reverse complement.
ACGCCGCGGAGTAAGCAGCGAAACGCTGATCCCACTCGGCTTCAGCAGCGCGACCTTTTTCCTTGGCATCCCACTCGGCATAGATGTCGGCCGGGATTTCAAACGGACCGTGATTCCAGTTCAGCGCCTTGCGGGTCAGGGCGATTTCCGCGTCACCCAACGGGGCACCGTGGCAATCTTCCTTGCCTTGCTTGTTCGGCGAACCGAAACCGATGGTGGTCTTGCAGCAGATCAGAGTCGGTAGCTCGCTTTTGCGTGCAGTCTCGATCGCAGTCTTGATTTCTTCCGGGTCGTGACCGTCAACATTGCGGATCACCTGCCAGTTGTAGGCTTCGAAACGCTTCGGCGTGTCGTCGGTGAACCAGCCTTCGACTTCGCCATCGATGGAGATGCCGTTGTCATCGTAGAAGGCGATCAGTTTGCCCAGGCCCAAGGTGCCGGCCAGGGAGCCGACTTCGTGGGAAATGCCTTCCATCATGCAGCCATCACCCAGGAACACGTAGGTGTGGTGGTCAACGATATTGTGACCCGGACGGTTGAACTGCGCCGCCAGGACTTTTTCTGCCAGGGCAAAACCGACGGCGTTGGCCAGGCCTTGGCCGAGTGGACCGGTGGTGGTTTCAACGCCCGGGGTGTAGCCGAATTCCGGATGACCCGGAGTGCGGCTGTGCAGCTGGCGGAAGTTTTTCAGGTCTTCGATCGACAGGTCGTAGCCGGTCAGGTGCAGCAGCGAGTAGATCAGCATCGAGCCGTGGCCGTTGGACAGCACGAAGCGGTCACGGTCGGCGAACGATGGATTGCTCGGGTTGTGCTTCATGTAGTCACGCCACAGTACTTCGGCGATATCCGCCATACCCATGGGGGCACCGGGATGGCCGCTGTTGGCCTTTTGCACGGCATCCATGCTGAGGGCACGAATGGCGTTGGCACGCTCACGACGGCTTGGCATCGCTGTTCTCCTACGGGTTCTGTATCGAGAGTGAATAAAACGAATCGGAAAAAAGGCGAGCATTTTCCCTCACCGACCCGCCTCGGGGCAATGACAGATAAGCATCTGGAGACGTTTTTCCATTGGATAACGGAGGTTTCGACTGATGAAACCTTTCCGCAGTTCGTTTGTTGACTGAACCTAACGTCGAGAAGTGCCATCTATCGAGCAATATCAAAACTTTTTGATATTGCTCTTGCGGGGTTTTCTGACCATCACTAGACTGCTGGCCTTATGAATTTACGCGTGCCTTCCATTCAACATGACGATTGCGATGAGCTGGCGGCCCTGTGCAAGGCCGGCGGTGATCCTCTGCGGCTGAATGTATTGCGCGCGCTGGCCAACGATTCGTTCGGCGTGCTGGAACTGGCGCAGATCTTCGGCATCGGCCAGTCGGGAATGAGTCATCACCTCAAGGTCCTGGCCCAGGCCGACCTGGTGGCGACCCGGCGTGAAGGCAATGCGATCTTCTACCGTCGCGCCCTGCCCCACACCGATCTGCTGGGCGGCAAGCTGCACGCGGCCTTGCTCGAAGAAGTAGATAACCTGACCCTGCCGGCGGATGTGCAGTCGCGGATCGGTCAGGTCCATGGGCAACGGGCAGCGGCAAGCCAGGACTTTTTCTCACGGGTGGCGGAGAAGTTTCGCGCCCAGCAAGACTTGATCGCCGGCCTGCCGCAGTACCGCGAAAGCGTGGTGGCGCTGCTCGACAAGCTGAGTTTCAGCGCAGGCGCCACGGCGATTGAAGTCGGCCCCGGCGACGGCGGTTTCCTGCCGGAACTGGCGCGCCGCTTCACCCAGGTCACGGCGCTGGACAACAGCCCGGCGATGCTCGAACTGGCGCGCCAGGTCTGCGAACGTGAAACGTTGACTAATGTCAGCCTGCAATTGGCCGATGCACTGAACGGTGTGAGCCTTACCGCCGATTGCGTTGTACTGAACATGGTGCTGCACCATTTTGCCGCGCCGGCCGAAGCGCTCAAGCACATGGCCGGTTTGCTGCAACCGGGCGGTAGCCTGCTCGTGACAGAGTTATGTAGCCACAACCAGAGTTGGGCCAGGGAGGCCTGCGGTGATCTGTGGTTGGGGTTTGAACAGGACGATTTGGCCCGTTGGGCCACCGCTGCGGGACTCGTTCCCGGGGAAAGCCTCTATGTAGGCTTACGCAATGGTTTCCAGATCCAGGTCCGCCATTTTCAGCGGCCGACTGGCGACACTCACCATCGGTAAATTCAGGAAAACATCGAGATGAGCGAATACTCCCTCTTCACCTCCGAGTCCGTGTCTGAAGGGCATCCGGACAAAATCGCCGACCAGATTTCCGATGCGGTGCTGGACGCCATCATTGCTGAAGACAAGTTCGCCCGTGTGGCGTGCGAGACTCTGGTCAAAACCGGCGTGGCAATCATCGCAGGTGAAGTCACCACGTCGGCTTGGGTCGATCTGGAAGAAATCGTGCGTAACGTCATCCTGGACATCGGCTACAACAGCTCCGATGTCGGCTTCGACGGCGCCACTTGCGGCGTGATGAACATCATCGGCAAGCAGTCCCCTGACATCAACCAGGGTGTTGACCGTGCCAAGCCTGAAGATCAGGGCGCCGGCGACCAAGGCCTGATGTTCGGCTACGCCAGCAACGAAACCGACGTGCTGATGCCAGCACCGATCACGTTCTCGCACCAGCTTGTGCAAAGGCAAGCCGAAGCCCGTAAATCCGGCCTGCTGCCTTGGCTGCGCCCGGACGCCAAGTCGCAAGTGACTTGCCGTTACGAAGGCGGCAAGGTTGTCGGTATCGACGCCGTTGTGCTGTCGACCCAACACAACCCGGACGTGTCCTACAACGACCTGCGCGAAGGCGTGATGGAGCTGATCGTCAAGCACGTGCTGCCTGCCGAACTGCTGACCAAAGACACCCAGTTCCACATCAACCCGACTGGCCAGTTCATCATCGGTGGCCCGGTTGGCGACTGCGGCCTGACCGGTCGCAAGATCATCGTCGACAGCTACGGCGGCATGGCCCGTCACGGCGGCGGCGCATTCTCCGGCAAGGATCCATCGAAGGTTGACCGTTCGGCTGCCTACGCTGGTCGTTATGTCGCGAAGAACATCGTCGCGGCCGGCCTGGCCGAGCGTTGCGAGATTCAGGTTTCCTACGCGATCGGTGTGGCCCAGCCTACGTCGATCTCGTTGAACACCTTCGGCACCGGCAAAATCAGCGACGACAAAATCGTCAAACTGGTTCGTGAAGTGTTCGACCTGCGTCCATACGCCATCACCACCATGCTCGACCTGCTGCACCCGATGTACCAGGAAACCGCTGCGTACGGCCACTTCGGTCGCACCCCGCAAACCAAGACTCTGGGTGACGATACTTTCACCACCTTCACTTGGGAAAAGACCGACCGTGCCGATTCCTTGCGCGCTGCTGCCGGCCTGTAAGACTTCCCCGGCGGTACCAAAAGCCCCGCACGGTTCGCGCCGTGCGGGGCTTTTTATTGGCTGCCGCATTCCCCTGTGGGAGCGAGCTTGCTCGCGAAGAGGCCGGTCGAGTCACCCTGCCACATCCAGTAAAACACCCACCCTGCGCACCACCCAATACTGACCTAGCCTTCAAGCATCCCAACGAGCAAGGACGCTCTCGATGCTCCCCAACCTGCGCCTGTTTTTCGCCCTCCTGCTGACATCGCTGACCGCCAGCGCCACCGACTGCCCCAACTGGCCACCCGCCCGTGCCCTGGCCGAGATCGACTCTGCCCAACAACAAATCGACTCGTGGGACGAGAGCTACCACCGCAACGGTCGATCACTGATTGCCGACGAACTCTACGACCAGTCCCGCGCCCGTCTGACGCAATGGCGCACCTGCTTCAATCTCGGCGCCACTGCCGAGCCGCTACGAACGGCGGGCGGCAAGGTGCCTCATCCGATAGCCCACACTGGCCAGGAAAAACTCCACGATGGGCGCGGCGTCGAAAAATGGCTGCGTGAGCGCAAGGACGTCTGGATTCAACCCAAGGTCGATGGCGTGGCCGTGTCACTGATTTATCGCAACGGCTTGCTGCATCAGGCGATCAGTCGGGGCGATGGAATCAACGGCCAGGACTGGACGGTTTCTGCCCACCAGATCGCCGCCATTCCTCGGCAACTGGCCCGACCGCTGGACTTGTTGGTGCAGGGCGAACTCTATTGGCGCCTGAGCGATCACGTGCAAGCCCAGGCCGGCAGCCTCAACGCCCGTGCAACCGTTGCGGGATTGATGGCGCGCAAAACGCTGAGTGCCGAGCAGGCTGCCGGAATCGATCTGTTTGTCTGGGATTGGCCGCAAGGCCCGGCCAGTTTGCCTGCCAGGGTAGCGGTGCTGAGTGAGTTGGGCTTCCCCACCACCGAGGCCTTCAGTCAGCCGATCAGTACCTTCGCCGACGCTGAACGTTGGCGTGATCACTGGTATCGCTCCCCGCAGCCCTTCGCCAGCGACGGTATCGTCCTGCGCCAGGATCAGCGCCCGTCCGCCGAGCGCTGGCAAGCTCGGCCGCCCTATTGGAGCGTCGCCTGGAAATACCCTTTTGCCCAGGCGCTGGCCGAGGTGCGCAAAGTCAATTTCAAGATTGGTCGGACCGGGCGGATCACGCCGGTGCTGGAGCTTGCGCCGGTAAAACTCGATGACCGCCAGATCAAGCGTGTGAGCGTCAGCTCCCTGCAACGCTGGGAGCAGTTGGATATTCGCCCCGGCGATCAGGTCGCCATCAGCCTCGCGGGCCTGACCATTCCAAGGCTCGATGATGTGGTGCTGCGCAGCACCGAACGCCCTGAAGTGAACGCGCCGCTGGCGGCGGACTTTCACCACTTGAGTTGCTGGCAGCCGACAGAGGGGTGTGAAAGTCAGTTTCTCGCGCGCCTGACCTGGCTCAGCGGCAAACAGGGACTAGCCCTGCCCCACGTCGGCCCTGGCACCTGGGAGAAACTTTTCGAAACAGGCCGCCTGAACAGCCTGCTGGATTGGTTGACCCTCGATGCCCGAGAGCTTGCTAACATTGATGGCTTCGGCGAGCGCAGCAGCGCTCGTCTTTTAAACAGTTTTGAAAGTGCCCGGCGACGTCCTTTCGCTCGCTGGCTAAAAGCGTTGGGCTTGCCACCGACGGGTCAGGCGCAGCTCGCCGATTCGTGGCAGGTCCTGGCTCAACGCAGCAACGAACAATGGCAAGCCGAAGCAGGCATCGGCCCGGGACGCGCAGCGCAATTGAGCGCGTTTTTCCGCGACCCGCAGGTCCTGGCCTTGAGTGAAACATTACGTGTTGCAGGCATCGACGGTTTTTAGTCACCAACAATGCCTGTCAGCCTGGGAACCCAATGGTGGCGCTGCGCTCAAACAGCCCATTGCCACATCGACCCGATTGCCTTTGCGCATGGAGCTTTTATGAAACTTCTTTCACCGCTCGCCCTGCTGGCCATTTGTGGCGTGCTGGCCACCCCACTGATGGCCGCCGAAGAAATTCCGGAACTGACCGGCTGCGCCGCCAAGAAACAAGGCATCGTCAACCAGATCGAGTTGGCCAAGAGCCACGGCAATGCCGATCAGCAGGCAGGTCTCCAGACCGCCCTCGACGAAGTCACCGCCCACTGCACCGACGCCTCCTTGAAAAAGGAACGCGAGAACAAGGTGCTCGACGCCAAGCATGAAGTCAGCAAACGTCAGGCCGACCTCGACAAGGCCATGAGCAAGGGCGATGCCGAGAAGATCAACAAACGCAAAGACAAACTCGCCGAATCCCGCAAGGAATTGCAGGAAGCGCTGGATGAGTTGGATAAGTAAGAAGAGGCAAGAATAAGAGTTTTGTGTTGATCTCAAGGCAGCCTTCGCGAGCAAGCCCGCTCCCACAGGGGAATGCGATCAACTGTGGGAGCGGGCTTGCTCGCGAAGACGTCAGCCAGAACACCGCAAATCAATGATCCCGAAACTGTTTATGGCACGCACTGCAGGCATCTTCGACTTTCTGCACCGCCGGCCCAAGGTTACTGGCCTTGTACGGCTGGACCTGGCTGGCGATCACCAATTCACCGGTGGCGCTTTCAAGGGTGCGGGCCATTTCCTGGAAGCGTGCCTGTTGCTGCCACACGTTGTCCTTCGCGCTGGTGTGATCTTCTTCGCGCACCTGCGGGAAATGTTTCCATGGCTCATGAGACAAGGCATCGAGTTTCGTCGCGCCTTCAGCGAACTTCGGACCATCAAACGGAATACGACCACGCAACATGCCACCCAGGTCTTCGCCGGTCTTGAGCATTTGCTTGAAAATCGCCTTGCGCTGACCCAGCGGAGAGTTCGGGTCAACACCGCCGCAGGCAGACAAGGTCAGGCAGGCCAGCAATACAACAGAAAGTCTTTTAAGAGTCATGGTGGCTTCAGGTCACGGGGAACGGCGGCCAGTATCCTCGCGTCATCGTTAAAGACCAATAGCCCTATTATCAATAAGGGTTGTTTGAGCGCATGGAGCACTCAGGCAACCGTCAAAGGAAATTCTCCATGAACAGCCGTTTCAAGGCATGGCGCCCCCGCCTCGCCTGGACCCTTCCGATGGTAGCCGTGCTCGCGGGCTGCACCGGTGGCGAAAACAACACCCCGAAAACCCACGCCCTGGCCACATATTCCAGCGCAACCTGGGAAGCATTGCCGGCCGTGTCCGATAGCGACCTGGTGGCGGGCTTCGGTTCCTGGCGCAGCGCTTGCACCCGACTCAAGGCCGACCCGGTCTGGGGTTCGACCTGCGCGGCGTCTGCGAATGTGCCGCAAACCGCCGGTGAGATTCGCGGCTTCCTCAAAAAGAACCTCGACGTCTACGGCCTGCGCGCCGCCAACGACAATCCCAACGGCCTGATCACCGGTTACTACGAGCCGGTGTACCCCGGCAGCCTGACCCAAACTGAGGTGGCGAACATTCCGGTTTACGGCGTGCCCGAAGACATGATCATCGTGTCCCTGGACAGTATTTACCCGGAACTCAAGGGCAAGCGCCTGCGCGGTCGACTTGAAGGTCGCGTGCTCAAGCCGTATGACGACGCCGCCACCATTGAGAGCAAAGGGGTCAAGGCACCGGTGGTTGCCTGGCTGACCGATCCGATGAACCTGCAGTTCTTGCAAATCCAGGGTTCCGGGCGCATCCAACTCGACAGTGGCCGGCAACTGCGCATCGCTTATGCCGATCAGAACGGCCATCCGTACCGCCCCATCGGCCGCTGGCTGGTGGATCAGGGTGAGCTGAAGAAGGAAGACGTGACCATGGGCGCGATCAGCGCCTGGGCCAAGGCGAATCCGTCGCGTATTCCGCAACTGCTCGGCAGCAACCCAAGCTACGTGTTTTTCACCCAAAACCCGGACAGCAACGAAGGGCCGCGCGGCTCGCTGAACGTTCCGCTCACGGCTGGCTACAGCGCGGCGGTGGATCGCAAAGTGATTCCGTTGGGCAGTCTGTTGTGGTTGTCGACCACCAAACCGGACGGTAGCGCACTGGTTCGCCCGGTAGCCGCTCAGGACACGGGCGGCGCGATTGCCGGCGAAGTGCGTGCGGACCTGTTCTGGGGCACCGGCGAAGCGGCCGGGCAACTGGCCGGGGACATGAAACAGCAGGGGCAAATCTGGATGTTGTGGCCTAAGGGTGCGGCGTTGCCGACAGTTCCTCAGGTGGCTGATGCGGTGAAGCCTTGAGTCATCTATTGGCTGTTAGGTAGCCTTCGCGAGCAAGCCCGCTCCCACAATTGGAATGCGTTCCAATGTGGGAGCGGGCTTGCTCGCGAAGAGGCCCTCAATAACGCCGAAAAACTCAATGACCAGCCTCAGACCGACACAAAAAAGAAACTCGCAATCAACCCCATCCCCACAAACCACACTAGCGACCGCAAGATCGCCCAGTCCGCCAGATAACAAATGATGTACAGCAACCGACTGGTGATAAACAGCACCGCCAGCACGTTGACCGTCACCAACTGCGCCGTGCCCACCAGATGCGCCACGATCACCGCGATCGCAAACGCCGGCATCACCTCAAAACTGTTCAACTGCGCCGCATGCGCCCGTCTGGCGAAACCATTTAGCGACTCAAGAAAATCACGGGGATCATGGTTGTCTTGCAACCGGTATCCGCCACTTGCCTTGGCAACGGCCGTGCAGATATACGGCAGGAAAATCGCGATCAAAACGCACCACAGAGCAACCGTCATAAAGCAGTCCCTTCTTCAATTTAAAAAATTCGGGGGCCAGTCAAAACTTCATCACCAGCATGCCGATCAGCACCAGCCCACAGGCTAAGAGCCGTGGCCGGCCGAAAGGTTCTTTCAAGTAGCGCATGCCGAACAACACCACCAGGATCACGCTGATCTCGCGCAGCGCCGCCGCTTCGGCAATCGAGCCCAGCTGCATGGCCCATAGCACCAGAGCGTAGCTGAACAACACGCAAAACCCGACCGCCAGCCCCAGTCGCCACTGCTCACGCCAGAACAGCATGAACGCCGGTCGTTTGCGCACCAGCGCCAGCAACGGGAACGGCCAGGCACTGAGCAACGTGACCCAGACCAGGTAATCCAGCGGATGAGACCAGCGCCGCAAGGCCTGGCCATCGATGAAGGTGTAGCAGCCGATGCACAGGCCGATCAGCGCCACCACCGGCAGCATCGACCACGGCAAACGTGCACCGCCACCGCCCTGCCACAGCAGGCACAGCATGCCGAACGGGATCAGCAAAATGCCGAAGATCTGCTGATGCGTCAGCACTTCCCCGGCGAAGATCAGCGTCAGCGCCAGCACCACCAGTGGCGACAACCCACGCATCAACGGATAGACCAGCCCCAAGTCACCGACCCGATAGGCCTGGATCAACAGGTAGCGATACAGCAACTCGAACGCCGCCGACGCCAGAATCCATGGCCATATATCCATGGGCGGCAGGTTCACGAACGGCAGCATCACCGCGACAAACAACATCGCCACGCTGTCCATGCAAGCCACCACCAGCAACCGCTCGGCGCTGAATTTGATCAGGGTATTCCACGCCGCATGCAACAGCGCAGCTACCAACACCAGTGCTGTTGCAAGCACGGCCCACTCCTTATTTTGTCCCCTCCGCCCTGTAGGAGCGAGGCTTGCCCGCGAAAGCAATCTCAAGAACGCCTTCGCCGGCAAGCCGTGCTCCCACCAGAAGCGGGGCAGATAATTGATTCGCCATATGTCCGCAGCTGTTTATACTGCAAGCGAGCACGCCGCACTCAGTTGCGCACAGACTAATTCCAATAATTTCTGCCCCCGCCCGTCCTCCTCGAGAACGGTCGTTGGCCTGCGTATGCCTGATCAGAGCGTCAAGACTACCGACAGAGACCTTGCGCATGCCACTCGCCTTGCTTGCCCTCGCTGTTGCCGCGTTCGGCATCGGCACCACTGAATTCGTCATCATGGGCTTACTGCCCGATGTCGCCCGCGACCTCGCCGTGAGCATTCCCCACGCCGGCCTGCTGATCACCGGCTACGCCCTGGGCGTAGTGTTCGGCGCGCCGATCCTGGCGATCGGCACCGCCAACATGCCACGCAAAGCCACGCTATTGGGGATGACGTTGATGTTTATCCTCGGCAACATACTGTGTGCACTGGCGCCGAATTACGCGACGCTGATGGCCGCCCGGGTGGTCACCGCGCTGTGCCACGGCGCGTTCTTCGGCATCGGCTCGGTGGTCGCGGCAGGTTTGGTCGCTCCAAACAAACGCGCCCAGGCGATTGCCATGATGTTCACCGGCCTGACCCTGGCGAATGTGCTCGGCGTGCCACTGGGCACCGCGCTTGGGCAGTACGCCGGTTGGCGCTCAACGTTCTGGGCCGTTTCGGTGATTGGTGTGATCGCGGCCATTGCCCAGTGGGTCTGGCTGCCGAAGGACATCGCCATGGACAAGGCCAACCTGGCCAGTGAGTTCAAGGTGCTGGGCAAGGTCAATGTGTTGTTGGCCCTGGGGATGAGCGTGCTGGCGTCCACCAGTCTGTTCAGCGTGTTCACGTATATCGCGCCGATCCTGCAAGACATCACCGGTGTTAGTCCGCATGGCGTGACCATCATGTTGCTGTTGTTCGGCGTCGGCCTTACGGCAGGCAGCATGCTTGGCGGTCGGCTGGCAGACAGTCGCTTGCTGCCTTCGCTAGTGGGCATGGCGCTGGCGGTCATGGTAGTGCTGGCGGCGTTCAGCCAGACCAGCCATTCGGTGATTCCGGCGGCGATTACGCTGGTGTTGTGGGGGATCTTTGCGTTTGCCCTGTGCCCGATCCTGCAACTGCTGATCATCGATCAGGCGCATGAAGCGCCGAATCTGGGTTCGACGTTGAACCAGAGTGCATTCAATCTCGGCAATGCCGCCGGCGCGTGGATTGGCGGGCTGGTGGTTGCCAGCGGCGCGGATCTGGCCGACTTGCCTTGGACCGGTGCGCTGGTCAGTGGCCTGACGGTGCTCACGGCGCTTTTCTATATCTACCTGCAACGTCGTGGCGCAACTGCGGTCAATGTGTCCGGCTGAATCATTGAGTTGCTTCTGAGATTGCTTTCTCGGGCAAGCCTCGCTCCTACAGGATTTACACAATCCCCTGTAGGAGCGAGGCTTGCCCGCGAAGAATCCAACTCGGCCCAATTGCCTCAACCCCCATTTCTCACCCCTCATCCAAAGGACCCCGGATGCTTGAGCTTGTCGCTGCGTTTATCTGCCTCACCTCCCTCCTCACCTACGTGAATTTCCGTTTCATCGGCCTGCCCCCGACCATCGGCGTGATGGTCACCGCGCTGATGTTTTCCCTGCTGCTGCAAGGACTGAGCTTCATCGGCTATCCCGGTCTCGAAGAACGCGTGCAGCAACTGATCGGCCAGATCGACTTCGGTGATCTGCTGATGAACTGGATGCTGTCGTTCCTGCTGTTCGCCGGCGCGCTGCACGTCAACTTGAACGACCTGCGCAGTTACCGCTGGCCCATCGGTCTGCTGGCGACGTTCGGCGTATTGATCGCCACCGCAGTGATCGGCAGCCTCGCCTATTACATTTTTGCCCTGTTCGGCTGGCACGTGAGCTTCCTCTATTGCCTGCTGTTCGGCGCGCTGATTTCCCCTACTGACCCGATCGCGGTACTCGGCGTGCTGCGGACCGCCAACGCGTCCAAGCCGCTGAAAACCACGATCGTCGGCGAGTCGCTGTTCAATGACGGCACGGCGGTGGTGGTGTTCACCGTGTTGCTCGGCATCGCGCAACTGGGTGAAACCCCGACTGTCGGCGCCACGGCCATGCTGTTCGTCCACGAGGCAATTGGTGGTGTGCTGTTTGGCGGGCTGATCGGTTACCTGGTGTACCTGATGATCAAGAGCATCGAGCAGCATCAGATCGAGGTGATGCTGACCCTGGCGTTGGTGATCGGCGGTTCGGCCATGGCCTCTGAGCTGCACGTTTCCGCACCGATCGCGATGGTGGTTGCCGGCCTGATCATCGGCAACCTGGGGCGCAACCTGGCAATGAACGACATGACCCGAAAGTACCTGGACGGTTTCTGGGAATTGCTCGATGACATGCTCAATGCTCTGCTGTTCGCGCTGATCGGCATGGAGCTGTTGCTGCTGCCGTTCAACTGGCTGCACGTGCTGGCCGCAAGCTTGCTGGCGCTGGCCATTCTGCTGTCGCGCCTGCTGACAGTGGCCCCGGCCATTCTGCTCCTACGGCGCTGGCGCACGGTTCCGCGCGGGACGATCCGGATTCTGACGTGGGGTGGTTTGCGCGGCGGAGTTTCGGTGGCGCTGGCCCTGGCGTTGCCGCTGGGCCCGGAGCGCGATCTGATCTTGAGCATCACCTACATCGTGGTGTTGTCGTCGATCCTGTTGCAGGGTTTAAGCATCGGCAAACTGGTCAAGCACGTGACCAAGGATGAGCCTGCGCCAACGGCACAGGCCGAGCATCACTGATTACTTCTTGAGCTTGCGCGGATCGGCCTGCTGATCCGTGCCCAGCTTCGGCGGCCCGCTTTCGCTGCGGATCTGCGCATGACTGATCAGCGCAAAGATGCAGCTGCCGCCGATGATGTTGCCCGCCAGCGTCGGCCCGGCGAATACCAGCCAGAAGTCCTTCCACGGCAGCTCGCCGGCAAACACCAGATATGACACCTCGGCCGAACCGACCACGATGTGGGTGAAATCCCCCAGCGCCATCAGGTAGGTGATGAGGATGATGATCCACATCTTGGCGCTCTCCATGGACGGAATCATCCAGACCATGGTGGCGATCATCCAGCCGGAGATGATGCCTTTGGCGAACATCTGGCTGGCGCTGTTTTCCATGATCTTGCGCCCGATATCGAGGAAGGCCAGGTCGGTCTTGGTATCGAAGATCGGCAGGTGCAGCATCACGTAGGCCACCAGCAACGTGCCGCACAGGTTGCCAAACAGCACGACGCCCCACAGGCGGATCAACCGACCGAAATTATTCAGCGTGGGCTTGGTCATGACCGGCAGCACGGCGGTCAGGGTGTTTTCGGTGAACAGTTGCTGGCGCGCCAGGATCACCGCGAGGAAACCCGCGCAGTAGCCGAAACTGGCGATGACCTTGAAGCCTTCACCGTCCGGCAGACGCGAGTTGAGCAACCCCATGGCCATCAGCGACAGGCCCATGGTCAGGCCCGCTGCGAGGGCCGACCACCAGAGGGCGGCGACGCTGCGCTCGAGTTCCTGATCACCCTGGGTGCGGATGATTTCATGCAGCACCGCCGCACGGGGCGGCTGGTTCTTTTCGACGTCGTGCTGTTCTTCAGCCGAGAGGTTCGGGGTCTTGCCGTCTTTTTGAGTGTCCATGGAGCTCCGGAACCGGTGGCGTGTCATGTACGTACGACACGCGGGGTTCGGAGCTGTTCACTGGACCGCCGACGAAACCTGCTCTGTAGGAGCGAGGCTTGCCCGCGAAGGGTCCACCTCGGTTTTGGTGGTGACGCAAAGGACGCCTTCGCGAGCAAGCTTCGCTCCTACAGGGCTCGCATCAATCGCTGACGACTTCATCCTTGAACTGGTCTTTGACGTACAGGATCTCGGTCCGCCCGTGCGGCGCCGGCAAACCGTCTTCGCCCAGGTTGACGAAGACCATGCGCTCTACCGTGAGGATGCTTTTGCGCGTGATCTTGTTGCGCACTTCGCACGTCAGGGTGATCGAGGTGCGGCCGAACTCGGTGGCGGTGATGCCCAGCTCGATGATGTCGCCCTGGCGCGAGGCGCTGACGAAGTTGATTTCGGAAATGTACTTGGTGACCACGCGCTGGTTGCCCAACTGGACGATGGCGTAGATCGCCGCTTCTTCGTCGATCCAGCGCAACAGGCTGCCGCCGAACAACGTGCCGTTGGGGTTGAGGTCTTCGGGTTTTACCCATTTGCGTGTGTGGAAATTCATATTCACTCCTGAGCGTCTTGCCGAATGATGGGCGCCATCATGGCAGAGCCCGACCTAGAGCTCTATCAGGCATCGACTATGGGTTCGATTACCGTTCAGACATTGACCTGCAGAAAGGCTTTGGAAGATAAGAATAGCCCGCTATAATCGCCACCGTTTCAGAACGGTAACGATCCTTTGATACCGTTTTCCCGCCACCTGTCCGAGGGGCGCTGCAGCAGGTCAAACCTGTCAGGCTCGGATGGGGCGTTGCCTGGTCTCATCGACCGGACACTAAACGCACAACGGCGCCCATTCGCATACATTACGAATGGAGGCTCATCATGAGCGCTGTTATCACGCCTGCAGGTTTTACCGATTACAAAGTTGCCGACATGTCCCTGGCTGCCTGGGGTCGTCGCGAAACCATCATCGCCGAATCCGAAATGCCAGCCCTGATGGGTCTGCGCCGCAAGTACGCCGGTGAGCAACCGCTCAAAGGCGCCAAGATTCTCGGCTGCATCCACATGACCATTCAGACTGCCGTGCTGATCGAAACCCTGGTTGCCCTGGGTGCCGAAGTTCGCTGGTCGTCCTGCAACATTTTCTCGACTCAAGACCAGGCCGCTGCTGCCATCGCCGCTGCCGGCATCGCTGTTTACGCCTGGAAAGGCGAAACAGAAGAAGAGTACGAGTGGTGCCTTGAGCAAACCATCCTGAAAGATGGCGCTCCATGGGATGCCAACATGATCCTCGACGACGGCGGCGACCTGACCGAGCTGCTGCACAAGAAATACCCGGCGATCCTGGACCGCGTCCACGGCGTCACCGAAGAAACCACCACTGGCGTTCACCGCCTGCTGGACATGCTGGCCAAGGGCGAGCTGAAAATCCCGGCCATCAACGTCAACGACTCGGTCACCAAGAGCAAGAACGACAACAAGTACGGCTGCCGTCACAGCCTGAACGATGCCATCAAGCGCGGTACCGACCACCTGCTGTCCGGCAAGCAAGCGCTGGTCATCGGTTACGGTGACGTGGGCAAGGGCTCGGCCCAGTCCCTGCGTCAGGAAGGCATGATCGTTAAAGTCTCCGAAGTCGACCCGATCTGCGCCATGCAAGCCTGCATGGACGGTTTCGAACTGGTTTCGCCGTTCATCGACGGGATCAACACCGGCACCGAAGAAAGCATCGACAAAGCACTGCTGGGCAAGATCGACCTGATCGTGACCACCACCGGCAACGTCAATGTTTGCGACTCGAACATGCTCAAAGCCCTGAAGAAGCGCGCTGTTGTCTGCAACATCGGCCACTTCGACAATGAAATCGACACCGCTTTCATGCGCAAGAACTGGGCATGGGAAGAAGTGAAGCCACAGGTTCACAAGATCCACCGTACCGGTCCTGGCGCATTCGATGCCCAGAACGACGACTACCTGATCCTGCTGGCCGAAGGCCGTCTGGTTAACCTGGGTAACGCCACCGGTCACCCAAGCCGCATCATGGACGGCTCGTTCGCCAACCAGGTTCTGGCTCAGATCTTCCTGTTCGGCCAGAAGTACGCCGACCTGTCGCCATCCCAGAAAGCCGAGCGCCTGACGGTTGAAGTACTGCCGAAGAAACTCGACGAAGAAGTGGCCCTGGAAATGGTCCGCGGTTTCGGCGGCGTCGTGACTCAACTGACCAAGACCCAGGCCGACTACATCGGCGTGACCGTCGAAGGTCCGTTCAAGCCGCACGCATACCGCTACTGATCGACCTGCAGCCTGCTCTCCCTTGTGGGAGCGGGCTTGCTCGCGAAGGCGGTTCATCATTCAACATTAATGTCGTCTGACCCACCGCATTCGCGAGCAAGCCCGCTCCCACATTGGGATGAGCAAGCCTCTGGCTTAAGCGTTTCCAAGGATATGACCATGTCCCAAGACCGTCGCTACAGCTTCGAGTTCTTCCCTACGAAGACCGACGCTGGGCATGAAAAGCTACTCGCCACTGCTCGTCAGTTGGCAACTTACAACCCCGATTTCTTTTCCTGCACCTATGGCGCTGGCGGTTCGACCCGTGATCGCACCATCAACACCGTGTTGCAGCTCGAAAGCGAAGTCAAAGTCCCTGCCGCACCGCATCTGTCTTGCGTGGGCGACAGCAAGGACGACCTGCGTGGCCTGCTGACGCAATACAAGGCCGCCGGCATTACCCGCATCGTTGCCCTGCGCGGTGACCTGCCTTCGGGCATGGGCATGGCCAGCGGTGAACTGCGCCACGCCAACGACCTGGTTGAATTCATTCGTGAAGAAACCGGCGATCATTTCCACATCGAAGTCGCCGCCTACCCGGAAATGCATCCGCAAGCGCGCAATTTCGAAGACGATCTGAACAACTTCGTGCGCAAGGCCAACGCTGGCGCCGACAGTGCAATCACCCAGTACTTCTTCAACGCCGACAGCTACTTCTACTTCGTCGAGCGTGTACGGGCGATGGGCGTGAACATCCCGATCGTGCCGGGGATCATGCCGATCACCAACTACAGCAAACTCGCGCGTTTCTCCGATGCCTGCGGTGCGGAAATCCCGCGCTGGATCCGCAAGCAACTGGAAGCCTACGGCGACGACACCCAGAGCATTCAAGGCTTTGGTGAGCAAGTCATCACCGAGATGTGCGAACGCCTGCTGCAAGGTGGTGCGCCAGGGTTGCACTTCTACACGTTGAACCAGGCTGAACCGAGTCTGGCGGTGTGGAATAACCTGAAGTTGCCGCGGTAAAAGTCGTACAAGCAAGATCAAAAGATCGCAGCCTTCGGCAACTCCTACATTGGGTTTATGTAATCCCTGTAGGAGCTGGCGAAGCCTGCGATCTTTTGCTTTCAATGCCCTTTTATTGTGCGGCAACACACTGAGGTAGAGCTTCTGCGGCCAGTTTCTGGCTCTTTACGGTTTCTCGTCGTAATCTCAAGCCATGCCTTTGATCACACAGCTCCTGACCTTGCTTCTTTTCACTTGCCTGAGCTTTGCCGCTCGGGGCGAGAAATTGCGCATTGTCACGGAGCCGTGGGCACCCTACGTATACGAGGAAAACGGCAAATCCCTGGGCCTGGACTACGAAACCACGGCCATTGTCTTCAAACGCCTGGGGATCGAAGTGGATTGGCAGTTCCTGCCGTGGAAGCGCTGCCTGTCGATGCTCGACACCGGCCAGGCCGACGGCGCGCTGGATATTTTCCACAGCGACGAGCGTGACGCCACCCTGCTCTACCCCAGCGAACCGCTCTCCGAAGTCGAGTTCGTGATGTTCTACGCCAACGAGCGGCCGCATCCGTTCAGCACCCTCAATGATTTGAAAGGCCTGACCATCGGCACCTCGCCGGGTTACCTCTATAGCGAGGACTTCAGCGGCTCGACCCTGTTTACCCGCGAGCCCGCGCCGACCCACGAAGCCAACTTCGGCAAACTGCTGCGCGGACGGATCGACCTGCTGATCACTGATCGCCGGGTCGGCCAACATTTGCTGGATGAGCTGAAGATCCGCGATCAAATCACCGAAAACCCCACGATCATCAGCCACCAGAGCCAATTTCTGGCGGTTCGGCGCAACGCCGGCATGGATTTGCTGGTGCAACGTTTCGGTGCCGAACTCAAGCGTTTCAAGCGCGAGCCCGCGTATGCGGAGCTGAGCGCCCGTTATGGCGCGAGTCCGGGCCCCGATATCAAAGCCACAAGCGTCACCGCCGTCCGCGAGAAAACCGTTGAGCAGCAGGAAAGCGGCGCGCAGTGATTGCTCTGTTATACTCCGGCCTTCCCGCCAGGCTCACGCCCGGACGCTCGGAATCGTTCAAGGCATCTCGACCCCGCTACAGCGCAGCTTTTCAGCCCGCGCGAGCGCTCCAGACGAGCCTTCGAAACCCAGCAGGACCGGACGGGATTGCGTTCCTCTTAAACGCCATTCGCGCCAGGCAAGACTCCCATTGGGCCAAGCCCTAACTAAAACAGGATTACTCATGTCCTTTGCTTCCCTCGGTCTCTCCGAGGCTTTAGTCCGCGCCATCGAGGCAGCGGGCTATACCGAGCCTACTCCGGTGCAACAGCGGGCCATTCCCGCCGTGTTGCAAGGTCGCGACCTGATGGTCGCGGCTCAGACAGGTACTGGTAAAACCGGCGGCTTCGCCCTTCCGATTCTGGAGCGGTTGTTCCCCAACGGTCACCCGGACAAATCCCAGCGTCACGGCCCGCGCCAACCGCGCGTACTGGTCCTGACCCCTACCCGCGAACTCGCGGCTCAAGTACACGAGAGCTTCAAGGTCTATGCCCGTGACCTGAAGTTCGTCAGCGCCTGCATCTTCGGCGGCGTCGGCATGAACCCACAAGTTCAAGCCATGTCCCGCGGTGTTGACGTGCTGGTGGCCTGCCCTGGCCGCCTGCTCGACCTCGCCGGCCAAGGCAGCGTCGATTTGTCCCACGTGGAAATCCTCGTGCTGGACGAAGCCGACCGCATGCTCGACATGGGCTTTGTCCATGACGTGAAAAAGGTCCTCGCCCGTCTGCCGAACAAACGCCAGAACCTGCTGTTCTCGGCGACGTTCTCCAAAGACATCACCGACCTCGCCGGCAAGCTGCTGCACAATCCGGAACGCATCGAAGTCACGCCGCCGAACACCACGGTCGAGCGTATCGAACAGCGTGTGTTCCGCCTGGCCGCCAGCCACAAGCGTTCGCTGCTGGCGCACCTGATTACCGCCGGCGCCTGGGAACAGGTTCTGGTCTTCACCCGCACCAAGCACGGCGCCAACCGCCTGGCCGAGTACCTGGACAAACACGGCCTGAGCGCCGTTGCCATCCACGGTAACAAGAGCCAGAACGCTCGCACCAAAGCCCTGGCCGACTTCAAGGCCGGTGAAGTGCGTATCCTGGTCGCCACCGACATCGCCGCTCGCGGCCTCGACATCGACCAGTTGCCACACGTGGTCAACTTCGAACTGCCGAACGTCGATGAAGACTACGTGCACCGTATCGGCCGTACTGGCCGTGCCGGTCGCTCGGGCGAGGCGATCTCGCTGGTGGCCCCGGACGAAGAAAAACTGCTGAAAAGCATCGAGCGCATGACCAAGCAGAAGATTGCCGACGGCAACCTGATGGGCTTCGACTCCAGCGCTGTAGAAGCCGAGAAACCAGAAGTCCGCGAGCGTCCGGATGTGCGTAACCCGCGCAACCCACGTGGCCCGCGCGGCGACGGTCCGACCGGCACTGGCGGTGGCGGCGGTCGTAAAGACAAAGGCAAGGACAAGGGCGGCAAGGAAAAACCTGCTGCCACTGGCCGTGGCGATCGCCCGGCCCGTGAACACAAACCACGCGAAGGCACCCCGGCTCGCGAGCAACAGCGTCCGGCGCCACGCGCTGCCGCTGCTGATCGTGCTCCAGACGAGTTCCTGGACGACGACGTGGATAACTTCGGTAACCGCGTTGACTACGTGCCTCAGGCCAAACCGGCCCAGGGTCGTGGTCGTCGTCCAGGTGCTCCGGCACAAGGTGCGGCAGCTGGCGCTGGCGCAGGTGCTCCACGTACCGGCGGCAAGCCTCAGGGTCGCCAAAGCGGTCCACGCAGCAGTGACGGCGCCACCACCGGCACCCCGCCAGCCAAGCGCAGCGGCCCACGCAACGGCGCTCCACGTGACGGTCAGGCCCGTCGCGAAGAGTCCCGCAACCGCCGCCCGGCCCGTGACGACCAGCCTCGTTCGGAACCGGCCGTGCAGAACCCGCGTGGCCCGGCACCGAAGATCATCCATAAAGAGTCGAAAACCGATCGGTTCCCGACTCCTGAGCAACTGGATCAACTGCCAGGTCGCCCGCGCGGCGAAAAACCAGCCTTGCTGACCCGCAATCGCTGAGTTTTTGAAGTAAACAAAAAATGCCCCGGATCGCGAGATCCGGGGCATTTTTGTTTCCAGAGATAAACCCCATCCCCTGTGGGAGCGAGCTTGCTCGCGATAGCGGTGGATCAGTCAGCAAGTATTTTGAATGTGAAGGCCTCATCGCGAGCAAGCTCGCTCCCACAGGGTTCTTCAGTGAATACAAGTTTTGTGTACGGCAGGGACCAAATGTGGGAGCGGGCTTGCTCGCGAATGCGGTCTGTCAGTTAACCGAGATGTTGTCTGGAACGACGCCTTCGCGAGCAAGCCCGCTCCCACAGGGGACTGGCGGTGCGGTGCGGATTTTGGCAGGCCATAAAAAACGCCCCGGATCGCGAGATCGGGGGCGTTTTGTTGAAGCGGCGAAAGTTACTTCGCTTTCACACCTTCAAACGAGATGTACAGCTCGACCGCATCGGACGATGGGCCCAGGTCTTTCTGCTTGCCGAAATCGGAACGCTTCAGGTTGGTAGTACCTTCGAAGCCTGCACGGTAGCCGCCCCATGGATCCTTGCCTTCACCCAGGAAAGTCGCCTTGACCACGACTGGCTTGGTCACGCCAGCAATCGTCAGGTCGCCGGTCACGTCAGCAGTGTCTTTGCCAGCGGCGTTTTTGCCGGTGGATTTGACTGCGGTGGAGACGAAGGTGGCTTTAGCAAACTTGCTCGCGTTCAGGAAGTCAGCGCTGGCGATGTGCTTGTCACGCTCAGCGTTGTTGGTGAACACACTGGAAGTGTTCACATTGAACTCGATCTTGCTGTCTTCCGGCTTGGCAGCGTCGAAGCTGAACTTGCCGTCGATATCCTTGAAAGTACCGGTGATGAAGCTGTAGCCCAAGTGGCTGATCTTGAAGTCGACGAAGGCGTGCTGGCCTTCTTTGTCGACGGTGTAGTCAGCAGCCATCACGTTAGCCGACAGCAGAGCAGAACCGATTGCCAGAGCGGCGAGAGTCTTTTTCAACATGCTTTCTATTCCTTTGGAGTCGAGGTTGAACTTCAAGCTTTGCGGCCGAGCATTCGCATCAGCGTCGCATCACGGTCGATAAAGTGGTGCTTCAATGCTGCCAACGCATGGAGACCGGAAAAAATTACCAGTAGCCACGCCAGATACAGATGAATCACACCGGCGGTATCTGCCTGATCCGGTAGTCCGGACACCAGCGCAGGAATCTCAAACAGGCCAAACACCGGAATACCGACACCGTCTGCGGTGGAAATCAGGTAACCGGCAATCATCACAGCGAACAGACTGATGTACAGGAACGCATGGCCGAACTTGGCGCCAAGGCGCGTCATGCGGCTATAGCTCTGCAATGCTGGCGGCGGCGGACTGATGAAACGCCACAACACCCGCAGCAGCATGATGGCGAACAGCGTCAGGCCAATGCTTTTGTGCAGGTCCGGCGCGTCTTTGCGCCAGGTGCTGTAGTAATCCAGGCCAACCATCCACAGGCCCAACGCGAACAGCCCGAAGACCACCAACGCCACGCCCCAGTGCAGTAAAACGCTGACCCAACCGTAGCGAGAAGAAGAGTTACGTAGCTGCATTGCCCATATCCCGTGAGAACTGCGACCAAGACTATCGAGTTATCTATCGATTTAAAGCGGAAAATTTCGCTTTGAAATATCGAGAAATACGATCAAGAGTCTGTAATGCATCAGTTAAGGAAAGATTAAAGACCCAATGTGTGAAAAGAAAAGACGTCCAATCAAAGAACACCTCCGCCACAAGGTTTATTCGATTCTTGATAACGACTTTCTTTGGGCATAAAAAAAGCGCGGCATCACTGCCGCGTTTTTTATCAACTCAAAGCCTTACTGCGCTTTGGTATCGGTTGCCGCCGGTGTCGTTGCTGCGGGTTTCTTGGCCGCTGGCTTCTTCGCCGGTTCAGCTTTCTTGGCCGGTGCCTTTTTGGCATCGGTTTTCGCCGCAGGTTTCTTCGCCGCAGGCTTGGTCGCTTTTTTCGCTGGCTCGGCTTTGACCGGGGCCGCAGGCTTCGGTGCTTCCACTGGCGCAGGGGCCGGGGTTGGCACTGGAGCAGGCGCCGGTGCTGGCGGAGCTACTGGTTCTGGTGCCTTGACCGGTTCTGGTTTCTTGTCGTCATCCGACGAGCCACCGAACAGGTTGGTGAAGAAGTTACCTTTCTTCGCTGCCACTGCGCCGGCCGCTGCTGCGGTGGCTGCTGGAACAACTTTCACCGGCTCAAACGACTTGCCGGCCGCCAGGTCTTCAACCTGACCGGCTGCACGCTGACCGGTGCGCAATGCGCCTTCCAGGGTGCCTGGGTACAGGGTGTCGGTATGTTCGCCGGCGAACGCTACACGTTGCAGCGGACGTTCCCACAGGCGCCAGTATTTGCTGATCTGGCCCGGGCCGAAGGCCAGGTAAGCGCCACCCATCGATGGGTCGGTGCTGTAGCGGCGGATTTCATAGCCGGTGAACGAACCACGGGCCTGTGGATAAAACGCGTGCAGACGAATCAGCACCTGATCGGCCATCTGCTTGTCGCCGAAGGCCTGCATTACCCGGGCGTTGTCGCCGGACAGGTTGATCACCACGTTGGCGCCGCCCTTCAGCGCCGGTTCTACCCACAACATGCCCAGACCGGCGTTGCTGTAGATCTCGCCGGACATCCGCGCCTTGCTTTCCCACACTGGCGTCTTGAACTTCAGCATGATCTGGTCGCGCCAGCCGTAGTTGGTGCCCTTGATCGCGCCCATGTGCTGGGCATCCAGCGACGGGGTCATGACGATTTTGCTGAGTGCGCGCAACGGCACCGCAACCACCACGTAGTCAGCCTGGTAGCCCACGCTGCCGACTTTGACGGTCACGCTGTCCTTGTCCTGGGTAATGGACGAAACCGGCGAGCTGGTCTTGATGGTTTTCAGTTGCTTGACGAAAGCCTGGGCCAACACCGGGCTACCACCGATCAGGCGCGAAGCGCGCAGGTCTCGGTCGGAAACACCCCGGTAAACCCGGTTCTGCTGTGCGAAATACAGCAGCGACAGGCGCGAAGGTTCGTCGTAATGGGTACGAATCTCCTGGTTGACCAGTTGGCGAGCCGTGGCAGGCAATGCCAGACGGTCGAGCCAGTTGGAGACGTTGATCTGATCCAGGGCATGCAGCGTGTTGTTGGCTGCCGGGTTTTGTGGATCTTCGATCGAGCTTGCCAGGTCATCCACGGTTTTTTCGTAGCGCTTGAGCGCTTCGGCTGTCACCGGGTCCTTGGTAGCCAGGTCAGCAGCAGTGAAATACACGCCGTCGATCAGGTAGCCCGGCGTACGCACGAATTCAGGCGCTGGCGTGGTGCCAAGCTTGAACGTCGATACGTACTTGTTCAGTACCGGCTGGGCCTTGTCGTTGCCGATCCACTCGCTGGTGGCCATGCCGGAGCGACCGCCCAGGCTTGGCTTGGCTTCCAGCAGGGTCACCTGCCAGCCTTTGTTTTGCAGCTCGTAGGCCGCGGTGAGGCCCGAAAGCCCGCCGCCGATCACGATCGCCGTTTTATCTTTGGCCAGCGCCGAAACGCTGAACAGCCCCAACATCACCAGCGCACAGGCGCGCAGCCAACCAGCAGACATTCAGCGAACTCCGGAAATACACGAGAAAAAGCGATTTTGCGAGCCAGACGACTCAAAGAACCGCGAAGAATACGTCAGCCATCAAAACGCCGCCAGCGACGTCTATCGCCCCATACAAAGTAGCTCAATCGACACAATGGGTTGTCCCCGCGCGATGCATTGCATAGGCTTGCGCGATTGTTTGCCCGCGCCCGCCGCGGACCGCCTCGAGGAGACTGTAAATGGGCCTGAATAATCAGTGGATGCAACGGGATCTGGCCGTGTTATGGCACCCCTGCACCCAGATGAAAGACCACGAACAGCTGCCGCTGATCCCGATCAAGCGCGGTGAAGGCATCTGGCTGGAAGACTTCGAAGGCAAGCGCTACCTCGACGCCGTCAGCTCCTGGTGGGTCAACGTGTTCGGCCACGCCAACCCGCGGATCAACCAGCGCATCAAGGACCAGGTCGATCAACTGGAACACGTGATCCTCGCCGGTTTCAGCCATCAACCGGTGATCGAGCTGTCCGAACGCCTGGTGAAGATGACCCCGGAAGGCTTGACCCGATGCTTCTACGCCGATAACGGCTCGTCCTGCATCGAAGTCGCGCTGAAAATGAGCTTTCACTACTGGCTCAATCGCGGCCAGCCGAACAAGAAGCGCTTCGTCACCCTGACCAACGGCTACCACGGCGAAACCATGGCGGCGATGGCAGTCGGCGATGTGCCGTTGTTCACCGAAACCTATAAAGCCCTGCTGATGGACACCATCAAGGTGCCAAGCCCGGATTGCTACCTGCGCCCCGAAGGCATGAGCTGGGAAGAACACTCGCGCAACATGTTCGCCGCCATGGAACAGACCCTCGCCGAGAACCACGACACTGTTGCCGCGGTGATTCTGGAGCCGTTGATCCAGGGCGCCGGCGGCATGCGCATGTATCACCCGGTGTACCTCAAGCTGCTGCGCGAAGCGTGCGACCGTTATGGCGTGCACCTGATCCACGACGAAATCGCCGTCGGCTTTGGCCGCACCGGCACCATGTTCGCCTGTGAACAGGCCGGCATCCGCCCGGACTTCCTTTGCCTGTCCAAAGCCCTGACCGGCGGCTACCTGCCGCTGGCGGCGGTGCTGACCACCGACGACGTCTACAGCGCCTTCTACGACGACTACCCGACCCTGCGCGCCTTCCTGCATTCCCACAGCTACACCGGCAATCCGCTGGCGTGCGCGGCGGCATTGGCGACTTTGGATATCTTCGAAGAAGACAACGTCATCGAGAACAACAAGGCCCTGGCCCAACGCATGGCCACCGCCACTGCACACTTGGTCGATCACCCGAACGTCGCGGAAGTGCGCCAGACCGGCATGGTCCTGGCCATCGAGATGGTCAAGGACAAAGCGACCAAGGAAGCCTATCCGTGGCAGGAGCGGCGTGGCTTGAAAGTGTTCAAGCATGCGTTGGAGCGAGGTGCTTTACTTCGTCCGTTGGGCAGCGTGGTGTACTTCCTGCCGCCTTACGTGATTACCCCGGAGCAGATCGATTTCCTGGCGGAAGTGGCCAGCGAAGGGATCGACATCGCGACACGCAATAGCGTCAGCGTGTCGGTGCCGGAAGATTTTCACCCGGGCTTCCGTGATCCGGGCTGATCGAACCTGCTTGAACTGCTGTGGTGACTGGGCCGCCGCCTTCGCGAGCAAGCCCGCTCCCACATTTGGAATGCATTCCCCTGTGGGAGCGGGCTTGCTCGCGAATGAAGTCGACACAAATCCAGATGATTCACACCCTTTCCAGAGACCCAAGATGAGACTGTCCCGCTTCTTTATCGACGCCCCCCTGAGCACCGGCGAGCACGAACTGCCCGAGGCCCAGGCCCATTACATCAGCCGCGTGCTGCGCATGGCCGAGGGTGATGCGGTGCAACTGTTCGACGGCTCGGGCCATGAGTTTCGCGGTTCGCTGGTGGAAGTCGGCAAAAAGCGCGTCGTGGTGCAGCTCGATGAAAGCTTCATCGGGCAGGTCGAGTCGCCGTTGCAGATCCATCTCGGTCAAGGCTTGTCCCGTGGCGAGCGGATGGACTGGGCGATTCAGAAAGCCACCGAACTGGGCGTCACGGAAATCACCCCGATCTTCACCGACCGCTGCGAAGTCCGCCTCAAGGACGAACGCGCCGACAAACGCCTGATGCACTGGCGCCAAGTGGCGATCAGCGCCTGCGAGCAATGCGGGCGTTCACGGGTGCCGGTGATTCATCCGCCGCTGCTGTTGGCGGATTGGTTGAAGCAGACCGAAGCAGAATTGAAACTGGTGCTGCATCCGGTGGCAGAGCCGTTGGTGAGTCATGCGAAACCGCAGACTCTGGCGTTTCTGATTGGCCCGGAGGGTGGGTTGTCAGATGCTGAAGTGGATCAGGCCAAAGGCGCTGGTTTCCATGCCGCCCGGCTTGGGCCTCGAGTGTTGCGCACCGAGACCGCACCGGTTGTGGCGTTGGCGGTGGCTCAACAGCTTTGGGGTGATTTCTAGGGCCTCTTCGCGAGCAAGCCCGCTCCCACAGGGAATTTGTGCTGATCACAAATCTTCAGCAACACACCGATCCAATGTGGGAGCGGGCTTGCTCGCGAATGGCCGCGACACGGTCTACAGATCTTTTGATCTTATTGCACCGGATCACTCACCGGTTTGGCGATAATCGCTTTCAACTCGCTGGTCATCGGAAACTCCAGGTTCAGCCCTTTAGGCGGAATCGGCTGCTGGAACCAGCGGTTGTAGATGCCGTTGATTTCCCCTGAGCTGTAAAGATCGGCAAGCGTCGAGTTCACCAACTCGAGAAATTGCGGGTCGCCCTTGCGCACCATGCAGCTGTAGATTTCCCGCGATTGTTCCTCGCCGACCACGACCCAGTTATGCGGATCGCGAGCCTTGGCCCGCTCGCCGTAGAGCAGCGCATCGTCCATGTAAAACGCCGCCGCCCTTCCGGACTGCAACATCTGGAACGCTTCGCCGTGATCCTTGGCGCTGATCACGAACATGTCGATCTTGTGATCGACGTTGTAGCTCTTCAAAAATCGCTCATTGGTGGTGCCGGCGGTGGTCACGACGTTCTTGCCGCGCAAGTCGGCGAAGCTTTTGATGCCGCTGTCCCTGGCTGTGAGCAACTGCCCCTTCACATAAATAAACCCGTAGGAAAACGCCACTTGTTGCATGCGCTCGGCCGTCACCCCGGTGGAGCCGCACTCAAGATCGACCGTACCGTTCTGCACCAGCGGAATACGGGTTTGCGAGGTCACCAGGTTGTACTTCACCTGCAGGTTCGGCTGATCGAGTTTTTGCTTGATGCGCTCGACAATCTTGCTCGCCAGATCCACCGAATAGCCCATCGGCTGCCCCGATTGATCACCCACATACGAGAACGGCACCGACGCATCGCGATAGCCCAGGGTGATGCTCTTGGCATTGGCGACCTTGTTCAGCGTGCCGGTCAGCGGCGCTTCACTGGCGTGGGCCTGACTGGTGAGCAGCAAGCCGAGGGTGCAGCCGATCAACGTGATTTTTTGCATTGTTACTCTCCGTTGTGGGTGGGGCGATTAGCAGCGGGCGGCGATCACGGTAATTTCCACCAGCACTTCTGGACGGGCCAGTTGCGCTTGCAATGTGGTACGGGTCGGCGCCTTGCCCGGCGACAACCAGTGTGACCAGACCTCGTTCATGGCGGCGAAATCGCGGCCAATGTCGCTCAAGTAAATGGTCGCGCTGAGCAGGTGATCCTTGTCGCTGCCCGCCTCGGCCAGCAGCGTATCGATTTTCGCCAGCACCTCGGCGGTCTGGCCGCTGACGTCGCGGCTGTCGCCGGGCACCTGCCCCGAGAGAAACACCAGTTCGCCAAAGGTCAGGGCGGCAGAGAGTCGGCTGTTGCTGTTGATTCGGTTGATGCTCATCGTTTCTTCCTTATCAAGGTCAAGTCAGGCGACGCGAGGCGCGAGGCCCTGCATTTCAATCGAAGGTGCGCGCTGCGTCATCAAATCGCTGAGCAGCCGCGCGCTGCCGCAGGCCAAGGTGAAACCCAGCGCGCCATGGCCGAGGTTGAGCCAAAGGTTGCGGTACGCCGTGGCGCCAATCAGCGGCACGCCACTGGGCGTGGCTGGGCGCATGCCGGCCCATTCGATGGCAGCGTCGTAGTCGCCGGCATTAGGCAAGGTGCCCTGGGCCTGGCGTTTGATCAGCGCCAGGCGCTTGGGATCGAGCGCCGGATCGAAGCCGACAATGTCGACCATCGCGGCCACGCGCAGTTGAGCACCGATGCGCGCGTAGACGATCTTGCGGTTGTAATCGGTGATGCTCAGGTCCGGCGCGCGATGTTCGGCGCGAATCGGCGCGGTCAGGCTATAGCCCTTGAGCGGATACAGCGGCAGGTTCATACCGGGCAACGCCAGCGCCGGGCTGCGATGCCCGGCCGCGATCACCAGTTGCTCGACCGGCAGCACTTGTGAACCCATTTCGATGGCCTGCACCGCGCCGCCCGTTTGGCGAATGCCGGTGACCTGTTGACCCAGCAAAAACTCGCAACGCCCCGACGCCTTGAGCCGGGCCACCAGTTGCTGGCAGAACCCGTGGCAGTCGGCGACTTCTTCATCGGGGGTGTAAATCGCGCCCACAAACGGCGCTTCGGCGAGGGCGGGCTCGAGTTGAGCGCATTCGGTCCGGGACAACACCTGTTGCTGTTGCGGATCCGCCAGACCGTGGCGTGCATGCTCGAAACTCGCGGCTTCACGAAACGTCACCAGTTTGCCGTTGCGCCGCCAGTCGAAACCGCCCAGGCGATCTTCGTCGCGCCAGCCTTGCAGCGTGGCTTGGCTCAACAGCGCCAGGCGCAGCAAATGCGCGCTGTTGCGCTGGTTCACCGAACGCCGGCAGGCCGCCAGAAAGGAGGCCATCCAGCGCCATTGCGCCGGGTCCAGCCTTGGGCGCAGCTTCAGGGGCGAGTCACCGCGCAGCATCCAGCCAATGGCTTGCAGCGGCACGCCAGCATCGGCCAATGGCGCGACGTAACGGTAGGACAACTGGCCGCCGTTGGCGAAACTGGTTTCGCTGGCCAGCGAGTCCCGGGCCTCGACCAGCGTCACGTCAATACCGTCGCGAACCAGTGCGTAAGCCGTTGTCAGCCCGATGACGCCGCCGCCGATGATGCAAACCCGCTGAGCCATGTCTGTCCTTAACCGTTGTTGAATCAGGCCTCAGGTTAGGACCAGGTGACAGCCGTTGAACAATGCATAAAGATGCCTGACCCATAAACAAAGGTTATGGACTTGCCATGCGCCTGCGCCACATCGAGATTTTCCAAGCCATTCGCCAGACCGGGTCGGTCAGTGGCGCCGCACAGTTGCTGCACGTCTCGCAGCCGGCAGTGAGCAAAGTGCTGCAACACGCCGAACAGCAATTGGGCTTTGCGTTGTTTCTGCGGGTGCGCGGTAAATTGCAGGCCACGCCCGAAGCGCTGGAGCTTGAGCGCGAGGTCGATAAAGTCACCGAAAGCCTGCAAGGCGTGCGGCGCCTGGCCCAGAGCCTGCGCCGTGAGCCGGGCCACAGCCTGCGGATCGGCGCGATCCCGGCGTTGGCGCTGTCGCTGCTGCCACCGGCGATCAACGAGTGGACGCAACGTTACCCGGACATTGTTTGCGAACTGTCCAGTGCCCATAGCCGTGAGCTGATGCAGAACCTGTTGATGCGCGAAGTGGATGTCGCCCTGACGTTGCAGCCGCCGGATCATCCGGGGTTGAAGGCGCAAACCCTGGCCAGTGGAATGCTGGTGGCGCTGGCGCCGCTGGGCTATTGGCCCGTCGCCAGCCACGGCCAACCGTTGCCATTGATTGAGCTGGCTGGTGCGCCACTGATCGGCCTGTCCAGCGCCGACCCGCTGGCCGCCAGGCTCGACAGCTACCTTGAAGCAGTCGATCCGCCACCCCGGGTGCGCATCGCCGTGCAGACCTATTCGCTGGCACGAGCGATGGTGGAGTCCGGAGCCGGGTTAGCCGTCATCGACCCGTTCACCGCGCTCGGGGCCTCCCCCGCCACCACCGCGATTCGCCCCCTGGCGCCGGCGCTGCCGATCATCCTGTACGCCGTGACCCGAGCCGACGAACCGCCGCCCCACACCTTAAGCGACTTGTTGCAGGTCTTCAGCCGACGGGCGCAGGCGCAGCTGGATCGCTTGATTGTGGGAGCGGGCTTGCCCGCGAATGGCCACAACGCGGTCTACAAGACATAAAACAATATCGCCACAAAGTGCAGCAAGCTCCCCGCAATCACGAACAAATGCCAGATCCCATGGGCATGCCGCAGGCGATGGTCCAGGGCGAAAAAGATAATCCCCACGGTGTACAACACCCCGCCCGACGCCAGCCACGCAAAACCTGTGCTGCCGAGTGCCGCCAGCAGCGGCTTGACCGCCACCAGCACGATCCAGCCCATCACCGCGTAGATCACGATCGACAAAATCCGCGCTTCCGAACGCGGCTTGATCTCTTGCAGGATGCCGATCAGCGCCAGCCCCCAGACAATCCCGAACAACGTCCAGCCCCACGGCCCGCGCAGGGTCACCAGGCAGAATGGCGTGTAGCTGCCGGCGATCAGCAGATAGATCGAAAAGTGATCAACCTTCTGCATGATCTCTTTCTTGCGCCCGCGCACGCTGTGGTACACGGTCGAGGCGCTGTAGAGCACCATCAACGTAAATCCGTAAATCGCCACGCTGACAATCTTCCACGGGCTGCCGTCCATGCTGGCGATCACCAGCATCCACACCACCCCGACCGTCGCCGCCACCGCCCCGACCAAATGCGTCCAGGCGTTCAATCTTTCCCCGTGATACATGAATCGCTTTCCTCAAAATTCGTTACAACATGGCGCAAGGCGTAGGAGCTGTCGAGTGAAACGAGGCTGCGATCTTTTGACCTTGATTTATGGCGCCCTTGGATATGCCGAAGATCAAAAGATCGCAGCCTCGTTTCACTCGACAGCTCCTACACAGCTCCTACACAGCTCCTACAAGAACCCACTTACGTGCACAATCAGGTCATTCCAAAAAGAGTCCGCACGATGCTGATCGACGAAGAGTTGACCCTGAAAAAACTCGAGGTGTTCCTTGCCTTCATGCGCACCGGCAATCTGGCCCGTGCCGCCGCCGAGTTGCAGACCAGCAATGTCAGCGTGCACCGCGCCATCCATTCCCTGGAAAGTGCCCTGCGCTGCCCGCTTTTCAAGCACGAAGGCCGCAACCTGACGCCGCTGGAAAGTGCGTATGTACTGGAAGAGCGGGCGCAGAAGCTGATTCAGGACGTGGTCGAAAGCGTGCGCCTGACCCGCGAAGCTGCCGGGTTCTCGGCGGAACGCTTCAAACTTGGATCGCTGTATTCGTTGACGGTGAAGACCGTGCCGCAGCTGATCATGGGCCTGAAAATCCGCCGCAGCGAACTCAATATCGACCTGATCCTCGGCTCGAACATCGATCTGCTCTACAAACTGAAGAACATGGAGGTCGACGCGATCCTGGTGTCCCTGGACGACAGCATCAACGACCCGGACTGCGAGCATATCCAACTGTTCTCCGACGACATCTTCCTCGCCACCCCGGCGGATTCGAAGTTTGCCCAACGGGCCGAAGTCGACCTCGCGGAAGTGCGCGACGAAACTTTCATCACCCTGACCCAGGGCTTCGCCACGCACCAGGACGGGATCCGAGTGTTCAAGCAGGCGGGGTTCGAGCCAAAAGTGGCGATGCAGGTCAACGACATCTTCACCCTGCTGAGCATGGTCAGCTCGGGGGTGGGTTATGCGTTGCTGCCGGGGAGGATTGCGGCGGTGTATGAGAACCGGGTGAAGCTGATTCCGTTGCAGGAAAAGTACCGGTTGCAGCAGCACATTGGCGTGGTGTTCCTGAAGGCCAAGGAGCGCGATCCGAATTTGCTGGCGTTGTTAGCGGAGTGTCGGATGTATGCCAATCGCCAGGCTTGAGACCGTGGCGCGCCCTTCGCGGGCAAGCCTCGCTCCTACGGGATTGGGGAGTGCCATGGATTGGGCCACAACACACAACCTGTAGGAGCGAGGCTTGCCCGCGAACGCGCCAGCACATTCAACAAAGAACTAAAGCCCTACCCCACAATCCCGCGAACAATGAAGTACAACAACGAAGGCCCAAGCAGGCACCCAAGCCCGGTATGGAAAGTCGCCGTCAACGCCCCATAAGGCACCAACCGCCGATCCGTCGCCGCCAGCCCCGCCGTCACACCACTCACGGTCCCGGCCAACCCGCCAAACACCATCGCCGAACGCGGGTTATCCAGGCCCATCCATTTCGCCGCCATCGGCGTGCCGACCATTACCAGAATCGCCTTGATCAACCCGGTAGCAATCGACAACGCCACCACATCCGAACTGGCACCAATCGCCGCCCCGGTCACCGGCCCGACGATGTACGTCACCGCGCCCGCGCCGATGGTGGTCATGCTGATCGCATCGCGATAACCGAAGGCCCAGGCAATGCTCGCGCCGACAATGAACGGCAGCACCGTGCCGAGCAGCAGCGCAATCGCGCCGACCAACCCGGCCTTTTTCGCTTCGGTGGCTTGCACTTCGAACGCCGTGGCGACGATGGCGAAATCCCGCAGCATGGCGCCGCCCATCAAACCGATGCCGGAGAACAACGACAGATCCGCCAAACCTTTTTGCCCGCCGGTCATGGTGCCGCCGACCCAGGCCAGCACCAGGCCGATGACGATGGCAATCGCCGAGCCGTGAATCCGCCCGTAGGTCAGGCGTTTGGACAACACCACCGACACCCACATGATGATGCCGACGAATGCGAATGCGGTGACCAGACCATTGGCGGTCAGGCCTTTATCAATGAGTTCCCACATATCAGCGACCTCCTACTGGGGTGCCGAGCGGGGTCACTTCCGCCGGTTCATCGGGCAAAGGTTCGCCTTTGTGAGTCCGGCTGATCAGCGCAATGGTGCAGCCGCAAATCACCACCGAACCGATGGCTGCCAACACGGCAACCGGGCCACCGTGCAACGCGGTCACGACGTTCTGTTGCGCCGCCATCGCTACGACGACTGGAATATACATCGCGCCCCAGAAGCCGACGCCCATCTCGCAATCCTTGGTCATGCCGCCGCGTTTTTGCATGTACAACCGCGCGCAGATCAACAGGATCATCGCGATCCCGACCCCGCCGACGTTAGACTTCACGCCCAATAACATGCCTAGGGCATCGCCCATGATCACCCCTGCCAGCGTACAGATCGCCAACAGCGCCACACCGTAAATAATCATTGTTGTAGTCCTCAAAGTGCATCGTCGAAGTTGTTGTTTTTGTGCTTCGCAAGCCTGAGTCGGTGTTCTAAAGTTGGCGGCTTCCCTCCTCACGCAACAGCGCTTGCAAGGTATCCAGCCGAGCACCGTCGAAGGCAATCACGGTGCCCTGCTCGAACACCCGGCGCGCCAGCCCGGTCAACACCGCACCGGGCGGCAGTTCGATGTGTAAACGCACGCCACGCTCGTAGGCGCTTTGCACCGTGCCGCGCCAATCGACGACGCGGCACATGTTGAAAGCGAGGTCATCGCGCAGGGCTTCGATGTTGACGATGGGCCGGGCGCGACTGCCGCTCAGGTAACCCATCGTCGGTGTTTTGAGTGTCACTTTGGCGAAGGCTTCGGCCAGGGTTTTGGCCGGGGCGTCCAACAAAGGACAGTGCGACGGCACGCTGACCGCCAAGCGTTTGGCCAACCCGGCACCGCGACTTTTCGCCAACAGCGCCACGGCTTTCATCCCTTCGTCACTGCCGGCAATCACCACCTGGTTATCGGCGTTGATATTGGCCAGGTACACGGGTGTTTCGTCGCTGTGAACCTGCGCCAGCAATGCTTCCACGGTGGATAAATCCAGACCGATGATCGCAGTCATGCCATAGCCCTGTGGATAAGCCTGCTGCATCAGTTCACCGCGCAGGCTGACCAGATGCAGCGCATCGCTGAAGCTCAACGCGCCAGCGACCACCGCCGCCGGATACGCGCCTATGGACAATCCCGCCACGTAATCCGCTGGTGCCTGCAATTGCCGTGAAGCCGCGACGCCAGCGATCAGCAAGCACAGCTGAACCGCCCGCGTCGACTTCAGCGCCTCGGCAGAATCCAGCAGCAACGCGTCTTCGCCCAGGACCTCACTCGCCTCGTTCAGCGTTTCCCGAGGCAAACGCTGCAGCATGCCCGGCTGCTGCGCGCCCTGGCCGGGGAACACCAGCAGGCTGCTCATGCGGCTTGCTCCTGTGGGTTCCACGGATCGATCACCAGGCAGGCTTCGCGGGCATTTTTCAGCAGCACCCGACGTGCAGGGCTGGCCCATTCACGTAAGGCAACCGCACCCAAAGGCGTTTGTAATTGCATGTCCACTTGGCAGGCGCAGGTATCAAAAATCCTCACCCACTCCCGAGCTTGTTCACGGTCCAGCGGTTGCGGTGTGCGCAGGATCAAGTCGAGATCGCTGCGCTCATGCAGTGCTTCAACACCGCTGGCCAATTCGAACCCGGCGCTACCGCTGATGCCCCAAATCCAACCGCTGGCATCCAGCATCGCCCGCAGTTGCGACAAGGCGCGCAAGGCCGGCAGATCCCGATCAATCGAGGCATGGCAAATCTCTTCCGGTGTGACCCGACGCTGAATCGAATCCACCGACATCACCGTCGCATAACGCTGCTCGCGCAATGGCCCACGCACTCCGACCGCGACCTGACCCGGCGCGCTCAACGCACGCCGAACCACCACAGGCTGACCGGAGCCAAGCGACTGAATCGCCCACAACGGCGCATCCGCAGGCAACTGCGCCGGGGTCATGCCCCAGAGCAAGTCGTGCGCCAGAAACGTATTCACCACTGCGCTCTCAACAGTTCGCGAACCTTGCTTGATGCCGCGCGGTTGCTGGCGCCCAAGCGACTGCTCAGGTCGCGACCGCTTGCGGCGACATCGCTGATCGCCTGATTCAGGCATTCCGTCACGCGGGAAAGATCCTGCGCCGTCGGCTGTTCGATCTTCTCCACCGACAAGGTTTCCCAAAGCAAACCGAGGCTCGCGTAGCTGTCGATGTCATACGCCATCGGCGGCACGCTGGCGGCCAGGGCTTCGAGTTCTTCAACGCTGCGCAAGGTCACCCGCGCCGCTGAAGCCTTGCCCATCGCATGCACCATCACGCCCGGATCGCGCAGGGCGATCAGGCGATTGGCCTGATACCCGTGAGCGAGAAACGCCCCGGACATCGCCTTGCCCACCAGCAGACCAATCACCGCGTGACCGGCCAAACGTGCACGAGCGTAACTGTCCGCCGCTCCCGCCAACGCCTGATGAATCCCGAGAGCTTCCTCGCGACGGCCATAGGCTTGGCTCGGTACATCGACGATGGCGATCAAGGCGCGCTTTCGCGTTTTATCGCTGTCGGCAGCAATGACTTCATCCACGGCTTTGGCCAAACCCCAACCTTCGAGCAATCCGACCTCGCCATTGCGAGCGCGAGCGAAGCGGTTGTCGGGGTCAGTTACCACCGCAATAAAGCGCACCGATTGGTCGCCCAACACGCCGTCGGCAACCTTCAAAGAAGCCGGCAAACCCTCGACTGGTTTGGCGCCAGCACTCAAAGCATTGAACCAGTTCAAACCTCTCATGCGCCCTCTCCTTGATACAGATCGCGAACCACCGACGGCTCGATTTGCGGCTCGGCATCCAGACGCGCCAAGCGTTGCAGGAACAGTTCGGATTGTTGGCTACGCTGCTTCGCGGGCACGCCTTGCTTGAGCAATTCGCTGACCTGCTGCTGAATCTCTGCCACATCATCGGCGGCATACCGATCCACCAAACCACTGGCAAAGCGTTGCTCGCCACCGGTCAGGCTCCAGATGAAAGGACGATCCCGGGAGTCGTATTCCTCAATCCCGGCTTCCTGCTCGATCACCTGCGGGCCGTTCAAACCAAGCCGCGCTTCCTGGGTCACCAGCAAATAACTGCACAACCCGGCGGCAATCGACATCCCGCCAAAGCAACCGACGCTGCCCGCCACCACGCCAACCACCGGTTGGTACTGACGCAGATCGACAATCGCCGCGTGAATATCCGCAATCGCCGCCAACCCGAGATTGGCTTCCTGCAAGCGCACGCCACCGGTTTCCAGCAACAGCACGGCGCGGGTCGGAATGCCTTTGCGGTTGTCTTCCGCTGCCAGTTCCAGCGCACCGGCCATCTTCGCCCCGCCGACTTCGCCGAGGCTGCCGCCCTGAAACGAACCTTCAATCGCGGCGATCACCACCGGCAATCCGCCGATGCTGCCCTTGGCGATCACTACGCCGTCATCGGCTTGCGGCACCACGCCTTGGCGCGAGAGCCATGGCGACATGATTCGCTGAAACGGATCGAGCAATTCGCGGAAGGTGCCGGCGTCGAGCAAGGCTTTCGCCCGTTGCCGGGCGCCGAGTTCGACGAAGCTGTGTTTGTTTAGGAGATCAGTCATGGCCAATCTCCTCAAAGCCTTGTTCCAGACGCAAGCGCACCACGCCCGGCGTCGCGCCGAAGTCGTGGATATCAATCGCCATCGCCGGCGGGGTCTGCCCGTCGAACATCCGCGCAAACAGATGCTGCCAGCGTTGTTCGGCGCCATTCACCGAGGTCTGCACCTGGATGGTCAGCTTGCCGGCCTGACCCGGTTCGATCAGCACTTCCAGATCGCCCGAGCCGACACAGCCCACCAGCGTCCGGCCCCGGGGCGGCTGCCCGGCGGGGAATTCAAAGGATAAGGTTTCCATCAGAAAGCTCCGGATTCGATGCGGTCGATGAACAGGCAAGCGGCGAGCAAATCAGCAGCGCCGCCCGGCGAGGCGTTCAACGCGATTAATTGTTCGTCCAGTTCATGCAAACGCCGACGACCGCCGAGGCTGGCACTGCCGCCCGCGTCGAGCACGGCTTGTGCGCCGCGTTGCATGGTTTGCAGGCCTTGTTCGCCGGCGCGGTAGAGCACACAGGTGTCCGCCAGTTGGGTCATGATCGCGAGCAAGGCATCGAGGCGCGCGTTCTGTTCGCCGTGGCCCAGGGCGCGGCTGCGATGGAGTTGGGGCAGTGCGCGATGCAGCACGGAAGGGAAACCAAGCTGCGCTTCTTCACGGGCGCCGCGTGCGCCGTAGCGTTGGGCGACTTGGGCGCCGTGGCTTAGAGGACGTGGAGCGAAACGGTCGTCGAGCAAAGCCAGACGTGCGGCGTACAGAGTGACGGCGCTGGCGTTGGTGTTTTCAAGTGCGGCCGCTGCGACCAACAGCCCCAAAGCCCAAATCGCCCCGCGATGAGTATTCACACCGCTGGTAGTGGCGAGCATCGCTTGCTCCCCTTCCCGGCCGATCCGCCCGAGGGCTTCGCGCAACGGCAATCCAACCTCGCCAAATTCGATAGCAGCTTCCGCCATTTCCTTGAACGCCGGCCACAGAGACAGCGCCGAAGCGTGCATAAGCCCGAGGTGCAAATCGGTATGGGCGCCATTGCCGCGACGGTCCACCAGCGCCGGTTTCGGCGACAGGTCCGCTTCATCGATCAGTGCGTCCACCGCCAGATCCGCCAGCCGATCAGCCAGGGTCAGTGTTTTGGGTTGCAGGTTAAGTGCGTGCATTTACCAGCTCCTGAACTTGGCGGGCGGGTTGTAGAGGCCACCGGACCACTCCACCAGATCGGCCACGCTTTTCGCCGCGAGCAGTTCACGGGTGGCGTCGGTGCGGCGGATGCCGAGGTCTTCGGGCAAGGCGATCAAGCCTTCGCGGCGCATGCGCGCGGTGTCTTTCGGGTTGTGGCGCATGCCGATCACCGTGACACCCGCGACCGCCGCGATCATCGCCTGGCGTTCTTCCAGCGAGCGCGCCTTGTACAGATAGGCGATGCCTTCTTCGGTCAGCAGGTGCGTGACGTCGTCGCCGTAGATCATGATCGGCGCCAGCGGCATGCCGCTTTTGCGCGCCACTTCCACCGCGTCGAGGGTTTCGACAAAGGTCGGTTTACCGCCCTCCTGGAACGTCTCGACCATTTGCACCACGAGTTTTTTGCCGCGTTCGAGCAAGGCTTCCGGCGCATCGTCATGGCGCATGTCGAGCCAGGCCGGCGTGCCGTGGCGGCGACCGCGCGGGTCGTGGCCCATGTTCGGCGCACCACCGAAACCGGCGAGGCGTCCACGGGTCACGGTGGAGGAATGACCGTCGCCATCGACTTGCAGGGTCGCGCCGATAAACAGGTCCACCGCGTATTGCCCGGCCAATTGGCAGAACATCCGGTTGGAGCGCAGCGAGCCGTCCCGGCCGGTGAAGAACACGTCGGGCCGGGCGGCGATGTAGTTTTCCATCCCCAGTTCAGTGCCGAAACAATGCACACTTTCGACCCAACCGCTTTCAATCGCCGGGATCAAGGTTGGGTGCGGATTGAGCGTCCAGTTGCGGCAGATTTTGCCTTTGAGGCCGAGGGATTCGCCGTAGGTCGGCAGGATCAATTCGATCGCGGCGGTGTTGAAACCGATGCCGTGGTTCAGCGACTGAACGTTGTGTTTTTCGTAGATCCCGCGAATCGCCATCATCGCCATCAACACGTGCACAGGCTTGATGTGGCGTGGGTCGCGGGTGAACAGCGGTTCGATGTAGAACGGCTTGTCCGCCACCACGACGAAATCGACCCAGGACGCGGGGATATCGACGCGAGGCAGGTCGGTGACGTCGTCCACCAATTGGTTGACCTGGACGATGACGATACCGTCGCTGAACGCGGCCGGTTCGATCAGCGCTGGAGTGTCTTCAGTGCTCGGGCCGGTGTAGATATTGCCGGCGCGGTCGGCCATGAAACCGGCGGAGAGCACGACGTTGGGGATCAGGTCCACCACCAGCCGCGCATAGAGTTCGATGTAGGTGTGGATCGCGCCGATTTCCAGCAGGCCATCTTCCAGCAACTGGCTGATGCGCAGGCTCTGGGTGCCGGCGAAGGAGAAATCGAGCTTGCGGGCGATGCCGCGCTCAAACAAATCGAGGTGCTCGGAGCGACCGACGCTGGGCATGATCATGTGCAGGTCGTGCAACTTGGCCGGATCGGCCTTGGCCAGGGAGCGCGAAAGGAAATCCGCCTGCTTCTGGTTATTGCCCTCCAGCACCACACGGTCGCCGGGCAGAATCAACGCCTCCAGCGCCGCAACGATGTTCTCGGTGGGCAACACCACACCGTCGGCCAGGCCTTTGACCAACTCAAGACGCCGCTGCTTCTCGCTGCGCCGCCGCGTCCATCGCGCGTCGGGGGATATTGTTGTTGTCATGACCACTCCACGGGTTCGCTGTCGTGGGGTCACCTTAGGAGGGTTGGGTGTGGGGCATCAATCAAGCAGAGCGACGGATCGTTACGGCTGGAGTAACGATTCGCTCAAGAGGTCGGCTGCCAGTGCTGACGCCTTCGCGAGCAAGCCCGCTCCCACAGTTGGAATGCATTCCCCTGTGGGAGCGGGCTTGCTCGCGAAAGGGCCGGAGCAATCACCGTAATTTCAGAATCACAGCCCGGTTATCTGCTCCTGCACCCGAATCAAAAGCTGCTCAGCACTTTCCAACAACTGCGCCAACAACGCCGGGTCTTCATCCATATAACCTTCGTACTCCGCCAGGTTCCGTCGCTCGTGACACAAGGCAAACAACCGCACCTGCACCTTGCCAATATCCGCCGTGTGAACCAGGCACTGAAACACCAGATATCGCTTATCCGAACGGTAGCCACACAAGCGAAGTGCCGTCAGAGCCAAGGCATGGGCAGCGTTGTAAGCCAGGTCGAATCGGCTCGCGAAGGACAGCGAAGCCGTTTGCGCATCTTTCAATCGATCCACCGCCGAACGCATCAACCCTTCGCATTCCTTGCGATCCGGCGGTTCGGCTTTCAGTCCTCCGCTACGTAACAGGTTTTCCAGATTCTCGTTGCTGCCCATCCTTGGACTCCAAAGGGTTTTGCCCCATCAGATTGATCTTGTCCTGCTGCGCCACACGCACGACAAAACTGTTTTCGGCCGCCAGTTTGGTGGCCCAGTCGCCGGGGGTGTAGAGCGTCGGGTTGAGGACGCGGCCCAGTTGCTCCTCCAGGGGCATGAGCCGCTCCATCACTTCACTGTAGTGCAGGCCTTCGCCGATCAGCATGAGATCAATGTCACTGGATGCGTTTGCCGAATCCTTGGCGATGGAGCCGTACACAAAGGCCCAGGTGATCTGTTCGGCAAAGGGTTGCAGCGCCTGGCGCAGGGGCTCGGCGATGCCGAAGGTTTTGCGGGCGATGCCCAGCAATTCGGCATAGATCGGGCAGTCGGGATTGGCCTGGTAGTGGGTCTGGTTGCCCTGGCGGGTCAGGGTCAGCACGCCGGCCTGCTGCAACCGATCCAGCTCACGCATCAGGCTGCCTTTACCCACTTGAGCCCAGCGGGCGATTTCGTTGGCGTAAAAACTTTGGTCGGGTTTGCCGAACAACAAGCCCAGGACTTTTTGCTGGGTGGTGGTGAACAAGGCTTCGCTGAGGGAAAGGTTTTTCACAGTGTCCACCGAAGAGTCCCAAAAAGGGAACGATAGGTCCCTTTTTGGGACTTATCAAGGTACAACACAAATCCTGTGGCGAGGGAGCTTGCTCCCGCTCGACTGCGCAGCAGTCGTAAACCGTTGCACTCGGTGTACCTGATACACCTCGATTGCAGGTTTTGGGGTCGCTTCGCGACCCAGCGGGAGCAAGCTCCCTCGCCACAGGATGTTTCGATCGCATGGGGATTTGTGTTTAAAAGTTGCGCCGCAGGAGGGGTGAACGGCTACGTGGTCTGGCGTTGTTGCCTACAGCAATGCGGGAAGCCGCTGACTGGTGGGGTTTTGCGTTGATCGTTATCGTTTGGGGGTCGCTGACAATTCAGCGATCGGGGCTGGAAACCCCGAGAGTAACGGGGCGCAAAAGCGTCCTTCATAACGTATGCTTGCGCACCTTTATTGTGTGCACTCCGTTATGGCGGCTGTGCGCGGGAGACTTAAATGTCTGCCGGGTTTCTCCGTTACCCCGGGTTTCCAGCCGCGTACAGCTGCCACCCCTTCGCCTGGAAACCGAATGGGCCAGCTTCAACCATGCACGGAGACTCACTATGTTCAAAGCTACCCCTAACCCCCCGGAATCCGGCACCGATTCCCAAGCATCCCTCGATGCAGAAAAAATGAAAGAAGCCGCCGACCGCGCCTTCGCCCATTACTTCCCCCCGGCTGAAGAAAAACGATCCAGCCACCGTAAATACCACCTCTTCGCCGTCGCCCAAGGTGTCAACGACCCCGAGGCCATGCTGGCCAATGCTTCCGAAGATTTGATGTCCATCAGCGCAATTGCGGCTGGCCTGGCGGACGATGTGGAAGGTTCACGCCGTTCGGTCGTCCTGGCGATCAGCCGTTTGAGTGATGGTGTGCAGTTATTGGTGGAGCGGGTGCTGAATTACCATGAGGCGATGGCTGAGGGTAAGGTCTAACGCAGTACCCTTTGTGGCGAGGGGGCTTGCCCCCGTTGGGTCGCGAAGCGGCCCCAAGATCTCCAGCGCGCCGATTATTTTGCGTCTGCTGCGCAGTCGAACGGGGGCAAGCCCCCTCGCCACAGGGATTGGGTCAGACCAATCCCGCACTCACAAGCAACTCTTCCAGCGCCAGCAAATCCGGCACTTTGGCCACTTGCTCCCCCACCTGCACCGCCGCTTGTTCCAACGGACACAACGGCACATCCACATAGCTCAACTGGCTATCCAGTTTGTAAGACCGAGGAATCCCCTGCACCAGCAGCGCAATGAATTTCAACTCCGGCCGCCCACCGAGGGCATTGAGGATGACGATGCGCACGCGCTCGCCAATCACCACTTTGTTGCCACACGCCGACTCAAAGCTGAGCAACGGAATCTGCCGATCCCGCCACGTCACCAAACCCAGATACCACGGCGGCGTATCAAGATCGAAAGCGGCCGCCTGATAGTCGATCAACTCCGCGACGGCGACGTTGGGCAGGATCAAGTTGCGGTCCGCCAGGGGCAGCAACAGCCCTGTGAGGTTGCTGGTGCGATGCTCAAGCATGGGTTTTGCTCCACAGGGCGATGCTTTCGAGCAGCACCGATTCCTGGTACGGCTTGCCGAGGTAGTCGTTGACGCCGATGGCCATGGCGCGGTCGCGGTGTTTCTGGCCGGTGCGCGAGGTGATCATGATGATCGGCAGGTGCTGCAAACGTTCGTCGGCGCGCACTTGGGTGGCGACTTCGAAGCCGTCCATGCGCGGCATTTCGATGTCCAGCAGCATCACGTCGGGCAGGTGATCTTCGAGCAGCAGCATGGCGTCGACCCCGTCCTTGGCGGTCAGCACGTTCATGCCGTGGCGTTCGAGCAAACGGCTGGTGACTTTGCGCACGGTCACCGAGTCGTCCACCACCAACACCAGCAATGGCTTGTGCGGCTCAGCCTCGACATCCTGGGTCACCGGCCGTTGCGGCACGCGGGTTTGCATGGCACGGATCGGCGCCAGCAAATCCAGAATCAGCACCACCCGGCCATCGCCGAGAATCGTCGCCCCGGACAAGCCCTGCACCGCCGCAAATTGCGGGCCGAGGCTTTTGACCACGATCTCGCGCGTGCCGGCCATCGAATCAACCTGCACCGCGATGTGCCGTTCGTTGCATTGCACCAGCAACACCGGCAACGGCAGGCTCTGGCCCAGCAGTTTCGGGCGGGTGCTGGTTTTCAGCAGTTCGCCGAGGTAGCACAGTTCATAGTGCTGCCCGGCGTATTTGTAGGTCGGCGGATCGAGGCGGTAATGGCCTTCGAGTTCGTTGGGCAGCACGCGGACGATGCCGTCGATGGTGTTCAACGGGATCGCGTATTGATCCTCACCGCATTGCACCATCAGCGCCCGGTTGACCGACACGGTAAACGGCAAACGAATGCGGAAATGCACACCCTGCCCCGGCACAGAATCGATAAACATGCTGCCACCGAGCTGCCGCACTTCTTCATGCACCACGTCCATGCCGACGCCGCGCCCGGAAATCTGGGTGATTTTCTCGGCGGTGGAGAACCCCGGTTGCAGGATGAACTGCAGCACGTCGCGGTCGCTGATGTCGCTGTCCGGCGCGAGCATGCCGCGCTTGATTGCCTTGCGCCGCACCGCGTCCAGCGGCACGCCGGCGCCGTCATCGCGGATGTCGAAAATGATGTCGCCGCCCTCGCGCGCGAGGTCCAGCGTAATACGACCCTGCGCCGGTTTCCCCGCCGCGACCCGCACTTCAGCGGATTCCAAACCGTGATCCACAGCGTTGCGCAGCATGTGCTCCAGCGGCGCGGCCATGCGCTCCAGCACGTTGCGATCCATCTCGCCTTCGGCGTTGCCGACTACGAACTCCACGTCCTTGCCCAACTCGCTGGACACCTGACGGACGATGCGTTTCAAGCGCGGCAGCATCCGTTCGAACGGCACCATGCGCGTGCGCATCAGGCCTTCCTGCAATTCGGTGTTGATGCGGCCCTGCTGTTGCAGCAGGTTTTCCGCGTCCTGATTGGTCCGGTCGAGGGTTTCCTTGAGGTCGAGCAAATCGGAGGCGGATTCGAACAGCGCCCGGGACAGTTGCTGCAATTGCGAGTGGCGGTCCATTTCCAGCGGATCGAATTCTTCGTAGCCCAGGCGTTCGGCTTCGACTTGCTGACGGCTGAGAATCCGGCCCTGTGTTTCGGTGTCGAGGCGGCGCAACTGGTCGCGCATCCGCTCAATGGTGGTTTCCATTTCGCTCAGCGCGACGCGGGCATCGTTGACCTGCTGTTCGATGCGTCCACGGAAGATCGAGGTTTCCCCGGCAAGGTTGACCAGATCGTCGAGCAGTTCGGCCGAGACCTTGACCATGTCGGCGCCAGCGTCAGGCGCCGGCACTTCAATCTTGGCAGCCACCGGCGCGACGACCGGGGCTTCGGGAACGACTGGATGGCTGAAGTTTTTGATCGCATCGATCAGTCGATCCGCTGGCGGGCAAGGCTGGCCGGCGCGGGTGGCGTCGAGCATCTGCGCCAAGCGGTCGTGGCTGCTTTGCAATAGCGTGAACAGCGCCGCCGTCGGT
Organism: Pseudomonas nunensis; assembly: GCF_024296925.1. Classification (NCBI taxonomy): domain Bacteria; kingdom Pseudomonadati; phylum Pseudomonadota; class Gammaproteobacteria; order Pseudomonadales; family Pseudomonadaceae; genus Pseudomonas; species Pseudomonas nunensis. The sequence goes on along the minus strand of NZ_CP101125.1, from coordinate 6,692,300 downwards.
TGCAGCACGCCCGCCGACAGGCCTTCGTAGAGGAATTCCAGCTCATGGGCCAAATCGCCGATCGGGGCGATTTCCACCATCCGCGCGCCGCCCTTCAGCGTGTGCAGATCCCGCAGCAGGGTTTCGACTTCCTGACGGTTCGACGGCTCGGCCTGCCAGCGCACCAGCGCCGCGCCAGAGTTTTCGATGATGTCGAAACCTTCTTCGAGGAAGATTTCCAACAGTTCCGGGTCATGCCCCGGTGAATCATGTCCGTGGGCCGGTTCGACGGTTTCAGCGGTGACGGTATTGCCCTGGCGAAACTCGCGAATCGCCGCGATCAGCTCGTCCGGATCACCCAGCGCTTTCTGGTTTTGCAGTTGCTCAAGCAGCACCGCCAAGCGGTCGTGACTGGTTTGCAGCAGCCGCGCCAGGGTTTCGCTGTGGCTGTAACGACGGTCCACCAAACCTTCGTAAAGGTTTTCCAACTCATGAGCGAGGTCACCGACCGCCTCGACCTCGGCCATCCGCGCGCCGCCCTTGAGGGTGTGCAAATCTCGCTGCAAGGACGACAGCGGCGCGGCGTTGTCCGGGTCGCTCAACCAGCGCTGCAAGGCCTGGCCGGCGCTTTCGAGGATATCCACGGCTTCTTCGAGGAAGATCGAAACGATCTCGTCGTCGCGTTCAATCTGCGTCGCGGTGTGCGAAAGCTCAGCGGTGGCGCTACCGAGTTCGCGAATGCTCAGGGTGCGACTGCCATCGCTGCGAATCAGGCCCATGGCCGACGGGTCGAGGCTGGTATCGAGCAACCCGCGCAAGGCCCGCACACGTTCCGGTTGCGGGCTGACTTCCTGGCCGGCGGCCAGTTCGTCGAGCATGTTGATCAGCGCTTCGTGGGCACTTTGCGCCTCATGGAAAAACGCGTCGCTGACCGCCAGGCTGCTCTCTTCCACCGCGCCATACAGGTCGAGCAAGGCTTCGCAGAGCTCATCCACCGGGTGCAGATCGGCGAGGTGCGCGCCTTCGCCAAGGGTGGTCAGTTCGTCGAGCAACGCGCTGAGTTCCTGGCGCTCGCCGGGGTGCTGCTGCCAACGCTGCAACAGGCTTTCGGCGTCGAGCAGGATGTCCATGCCCTGGGCCAGAAAGTTGTTGATCAGTTGCGGATCGCGCTTGACCCGCAACGCCCGGTTTGGCGCGCTGAGGACGGCTTGCAGGCGTTCGTCCAGCAGCGCATGGGTGCGTTCGATCAGCGAGCGGGCGTCGGGAATCTCCGCGAGCGGATCGGTCTTGAGCTGACGCAAACCGAGGCGAAACAGCCCTTCGGCTTCCAGCAGCAATTCGACTTCATCCAGGTCCAGAGCAATCAAGTGCGCCTTGTACTCGCGGGCCAATTGATCCAGCGGCGCGGCCAGCTCGGCAATTGGCAATACGCCAGCCATCGAGGCGCTGCCCTTGAGGGTGTGCAAGGCGCGTTGCAACTCGTCGCTGGCTTGCAGCGGCACGTGTTCGGCGGCTTGATCAAGGAAGCGATTGAGGCTGGTGAGGTGGGTTTCGGCCTCGTTGCGGAAGATCTCCAGCAACAACGGATCGAGTGCGGCGACGTCTTGAGTGTCCTCGTCGGACAGCGATTCATCGCCCTTGGCCAAGGCATGCGCGCGGGCAGCCAAGCGGTCCACGTCGTCGCGCTGGCGCTGGGCATTGGCGGCGAATTCGCTGATGAGTTCCGGCAACAGATTCAGTGCATCGGTCAGCAGTTGTTGCACCGCGAGCCCAGGCTTAACGCTGTGTTCCAGCACCCGATTGAGCAGGTTTTCCATGGCCCAGGCCATTTCGCCCAGCACTAATGCGCGGACCATCCGGCCACTGCCTTTCAAGGTGTGAAAGGCGCGGCGCAGTTCGCTCAACGCAGCGGCGTCGTCAACGTTGGCCGACCAGCGCGGCAGGTATTCGTGCAGCACTTCCAAGACTTCGTCGGTTTCTTCGAGGAAGACTTCCCGCAGTTCATCGTCCACCGGTTCTTCGCCGAACGGCGGCGGCAACAGGCTGCCCGGGGTGTTCAGGGCGGGCGGGTTGACGGCGGAAACCGGGCTGGCCAACACCGCGGCCAGGGATTGCACGGTTTCGGGATCGTCCAGTTCTTGCAGGTCCTGCATGACCTGGGCTTCGTTGGGGCTGAGTACGTCTTCGAGCACCGGCACGAGTTTTTCGCTGGGGAAAAACCCGAGTGAGGCGAGGCTGTTTTCAGCGACGTCGAGCAGTTGTTCGTCCGCCTCTTGCGGATCGTCATTCAGACGTTCCAGGTAGTACTCGATGCTGGTGATGACGTCGGCCAGGTTGTCGAGTTGCTGCCAGCCGGGATGATCGGTATCCACCAGCAGGTGTTCGCGGATAAAGCCGTTGCAGGCTTCGATCAGGCTCGCGGCACGGGTCAGCGGAATCATCGCCAATGCTCCGCGCACTTGGGTCAGCAACGCCGGCAACGGTTGCAGTTGCTGGCGATCCCAATCGGCGTCGATGTAGTCGACGATCATGTCCTTGGCTTGTTGCAGGCAGATCCGCGCTTCGCGAATCACGATCTGGTGAATCTGGGTCAGGTCGGTGGTGGGCAGGCGGCTTTCTTCCTGGCTTTCCGGCTCCACGGTGCCGACCATTCCGGCCAGCGTTGCTTCGACGTAGAGCAAGGCGCCGGCCACGTCCATCAGGATCGCGTCGTTGGGTTCGCGCTGGCCCTGGGCGAGGCTCAGCACCACCGCCAGTTGATCGATGATGACCTTGCGCGGCTGGCCGAAACCGAGCACCGCCAACGTGTCGGCGATTTGCCGCAGGGGCGCGAGCAGGCTTTCGAGGTCCGAGGTGTGCTGGCGGTCGCTGCGCACGAACAGGTCCAGGCGTTCCTTGACCCGCACCAGTTCTTCGCACAGCGCGGCGAGCACCGAGCGCATGGCATCGCGGTCGGGGCCGGCGAGGCGTGCGCGTTCTTCGTCGACCATCGCGCTGTCGGGCAGCGCATCGTCCAGTCCGTAGCGATCTTTCATGGTCAGCATCTGCCCGGTGGGATGTTCGGCTTTGGCAATGTAGAACAACAAGCTTTTCAGCAGCTCGGGCGGCGGCGCCTGATTGACGCCGGCCATGCCCTGTTCCAGCAAGCGTTTGAGTTCCTTGTCGGCGTCCTTGAACAGGCTGCGCAGCGCCGGGCTGTTGGCTATCGCGCCTTTTTGCAGGCCTTCGACCAGCGCCGAAGCGACCTGCCACAACGGGCTCAGCGGCGCGTTACCGCACAACGCTTCGAGCCGGGCGAAGACTTTGGTCAGGTAATCCAGATTGGTTTCGCCATCCTGCTCGCGAAGCAAACCGACCAAGGCCATCTGCAACATTTGCCGCAACTTGCGCAGCACATTGGGCAAGTCTGCCGGCTCAAGCCGCGCCAGTTCTGCGTCGTCCAGGGGCGACAACTCCGGCAATTGCGGGCTGAACAGGCTGGTTTCCGACAACAGGCTTTCGCCGCGTGCGCTGCGCAAATCGTTGATCAGCGGCAGCACCACCAGCGGCAAATCCCGGCGTGCGCCTTGCACCCGGTCGAGGTAGATCGGCAGTTGCCCCAGTGCCTGTCTTAACAGATGAATGGCTTCATCGCGATGACTGACGCGGTTTTGTTGCAGGGCAGCGGTCAGTTGCTCCATCTCTTCGGCGAGCAGCGCCGCGCCGTAGAACTCGACCATCTGCAAACTGCCGTGAACCTGATGGATGCACGCCAGGCACTCACTCAGCGCGTGCGTCGCCTGCGGGTCATCCAGCAGTTGTTCCAACGCTTGATGAGCCTGCTTCAGCGTTTCGGCAATCTCGCCTTTGACCCACTCGAGGGCCACATAGTCGTGCCGATCACCCATAACCACTCCGCTCTCTATTTCTACCGCAGCAATTCATACGCCCGCAGGCGTTCACGCGTTGTCCGTGGCCTGCTTGGGCTCGGTCGGCAAGGTGAAGCCCGAGACCGAGCGCCGCAACTGACTGGCCATTTTCGCCAGGTTGCCGATGCTTTCGGCGGTCGCCGTGGAGCCGGACGACGTCTGCGTGGTGATCTGCTGGATCACGTTCATGGTCAGGGAAATCTGCCCGGCCGACGACGTCTGTTGCTGCGCCGCGTTGGAAATGCTCTGGATCAGCGCCGCGAGAGTCTTCGACACGCCTTCGATTTCTTCCAGGGCCACACCGGCATCCTGCGCCAGCCGCGCGCCGCGCACCACTTCGGTGGTGGTCTGCTCCATGGAGATCACCGCCTCATTGGTATCAGTCTGGATCGCCCGGACCAGGGTTTCAATTTGTCGGGTCGCGGCGGACGAGCGCTCGGCCAGCCGCTGCACTTCGTCGGCCACCACGGCAAACCCGCGCCCGGCGTCACCGGCCATGGAGGCCTGGATTGCCGCGTTGAGCGCGAGGATGTTGGTCTGGTCGGCAATGTCGTCGATCAGGCTGACGATGTCGCCGATTTCCTGGGAAGACTCGCCAAGACGCTTGATGCGTTTGGCGGTGTCCTGGATCTGTTCGCGAATGTTGTCCATGCCGTGGATGGTGTTGTGCACCACCTCGTTGCCCTTGTTGGCGATTTCCACCGAACGCTCAGCCACCGCAGAGGATTCGGCGGCGTTGGCCGAGACCTGATCGATGGACTGGGCCATGTCGTTGATCGCCGTCGAGGCTTCGCTGATCTGTTGAGCCTGATGTTCCGAGGCCTGGGCCAGATGCATCGCGGTGGCCTGGGTTTCCTGCACGGCGGCGGCGACTTGCCCGGCGGTGAGGTTGATGGTCGCCACCAGATCGCGCAGTTGATCGACGGAATAGTTGATCGAGTCGGCGATGGTGCCGGTGAAGTCTTCGGTCACCGAGGCGGTCACAGTCAGGTCGCCGTCGGCGAGGTCTTCGATTTCGTCGAGCAGACGCATGATCGCGTTCTGGTTGCGCTCGTTCTTCTCGGCGGTTTCCTGAAGTTGGCGATTGGTTTCACGGACCATCACCAGACCGATGAGGATGATCGACATCAACGCCAGCAAGCCCAGCACGTAGCCGCCGATGGTGTCGGTGTTGCGCCCGCCGGCCAGGTTTTCGAAGCCGGTGGCCAGGTGCGAGGCTTCGTCGAGCAGGGTTTGCGACAGGGTGAAGATGCTGGTCGCCGACTCGCGGACCTTGAACAGCTCGGGCGAGGTTTCGAGGATTTCATCCACCGAACCGGAGACGAATTCGAACAGTTCGGAGATTTCGGTCAAACGTGCGCGTGCGTCCTTGTCTTCGACCTGGCTGACTTTCAGTGCCGGGTTGCCCTGGAGCATGCCGGTTAACACTTGGCCGAAACGTGCGGCATCGCGGCCGAAGGCGTCGGCGGCTTGCTGGGAGTTTTCGTCGCCGGACAGCACGGTATTTACTGCGCCGAGAATCCGTTCCGCCAGCAACGACTGACGCTGGGCCATCGCCACTTGGGCCGCCGGAGCGCCACGTTGAAGGAGGATTTCGACGACTTTTTCGTACTCGACCTGCAACTGCGGCACGGTTTCGGCCAGGGTCGCGGCGACCTGATGCAGGGACAGCACGGTCTGTTCGCTGGAGAGAATGGCGTCGGTGTTTTTCAGCAGGCGTTCCCAGTCCAGTTGCACGGCGCGCATTTCCGGGCGCACGGTGGACGGTGCGGGCGGCAGACCGGTGCTCGGGTCGCCCTTCTTCAGGTAACCCCAGCGCTGGGCGAAATCGTTGCGCGCGTCGCTGAGCAACTTGAACGCGGCAGCCTTGCCGGCGGCGGCTTCGGTGGCGTTCTTGGCGATACGCTGGGACAACACGCGCAGCTCACCGGCGTGGCCGATGTACTGTTTGTCGTAGGTGGCCTGGGTATTGAGGTAAGCGAAGTTGGCGAACAGCAGCATGATGAAGATGATCAGCGCGATAAACAGCACGATGATCTGCGAACGGCTGCGCGACCCTTCTGGCTTGCCTGTTTTTGCTTTTGTCATCGGTCCTCGCCTGTTAACCAACCTTTAGAACCCGCCGTAGATCCCCTTGTGGGAGCGGGCTTGCTCGCGAAGGCGGTGTGTCATTCAGCATTGATGTCGACTGGTACACCGCCTTCGCGAGCAAGCCCGCTCCCACATTGGATGGGTGTTGGGCCGGTTACACCGCGACATGCATGAAATCCTGGGACTGCGCCAACGCAAACGGGCTGAACACTTGCCAGCTCTGCTCGCGCTGGAACCGGCCCTGGACGAACGCACCAATCGCGCCGTTCAACTCGTTCGACGGCACCGCCTCCAGGCTGTCCTGGGCAAAGTGCTGCAAGCCGTAGACTTCATCGACCATCAACCCGGCAAACACGTCTTTGTATTCCACCACCAGCACCCGCCGTTGCTTGCGCCCCCCCGACAACTCATGCCCGAGCTCTTTATCCGAAAAGAAGGCGCAGATATCCATGATCGGCAGCAACCGCCCGCGCAGGTTGGCCACGCCCTTGACCCAGGGTTTGACGCCGGGCAGTTGGGTGCAGCGCGGTTCATGCAGGACTTCGCTGACTTCGCCCATCGGCGCGACGTACCAGTGCTCGCCCAGGCGAAAACCGATGCCGCTCCAGCTGTCCTGGCGGGTTGGCTGGGACGGCAAATCCGCCGCCAGCACGCGACAACGCTGGTCGATCTGCAACAGCAGTTCGAAAGCCGTCAGCGACTCGGTCATGGCCGGGGGATCAACCGGCCAGCACGTTGTTCAGGGTTTTGATCAGGGTGTCTTCATCGACCGGTTTGGTCAGGTAGTCCTTGGCGCCCTGGCGCGTGCCCCAGACCTTGTCGGTTTCCTGATCCTTGGTGGTGATGATGATCACCGGGATGTGCCCGGTTTCCGGGTCTTTGGTCAACTGGCGGGTGGCCTGGAAACCGTTGAGACCGGGCATGACGATGTCCATCAGCACGGCGTCGGGTTTTTCCTGGCGGGCCAGGGCCACGCCGTCGGCGCCGTTTTCGGCTTTCAACACTTCATGACCGTGCTTTTCCAGCATGCCGGTCAGTTTGTACATTTCAGTCGGCGAATCATCGACGATCAGAATACGTGCCATGGTCTTCCCCATTCTTGTCAACGCCGGGCCCGCTGGCCGAGCGTCACTGTGCGTGTCCTACTGCGGCAAAACGGCGGCGAAGCCCGGAACATGGGCCTGAATCGCGTTCAGCAGTTCTTCCTTGCTGAAAGGCTTGGTCAAAAACTGGTCGGAGCCGACGATGCGCCCCTTGGCCTTGTCGAACAGCCCGTCCTTGGACGACAGCATAATCACTGGCGTGGACTTGAACGCACTGTTGTTCTTGATTAAAGCGCAGGTCTGATAACCATCCAGACGCGGCATCATGATGTCGACAAAGATAATGCCCGGATGATTGTCGGCAATCTTGGCCAGCGCATCGAAACCGTCGATGGCCGTGATGACTTCACAGCCTACGTTTTTCAGCAGCGTTTCGGCGGTGCGGCGGATCGTCTTCGAATCATCGATCACCATGACCTTCAAGGCGCTGGAATGCTGTTCCATAAATGCTCTACCGTCGCCTTTGAGAAACAATTTGTCCGTTTGACGGCTCGAAACCCTTGATACTGAAGGGCCAGCGCGACATGGCGACCTTTTTAGCACAGTCTCAATAACCAATCTATCGGCCGACCCGCGCAGAGGTTTTTCCTTGACCGGGAACACACTCAGCGCCACTCTGACGCCACTTTTTCGTGTCCATTCGGACCACCCCATTTCGAGGAAAAACCCATGAGCGTTCGCGTCGGGATTGTCATGGACCCTATCGCCAGCATTTCCTATAAAAAGGATAGCTCGCTGGCCATGCTGCTGGCTGCGCAGAAGCGCGGCTGGGAACTGTTCTATATGGAACAGAAGGATTTGTACCAGGGCGAAGGTGAAGCACGGGCGCGGATGCGACCGCTGAAAGTCTTCGCCAACCCTGAGAAGTGGTTCGAACTGGAAGCCGAGACCGACGCGCTGCTCAGCGATCTAGACGTGATCCTGATGCGCAAGGATCCGCCGTTCGACATGGAATTCGTTTACTCCACGTACCTGCTGGAGCAAGCCGAGCGCGCCGGCGTGCTGGTGGTCAACAAGCCGCAGAGCCTGCGCGACTGCAACGAAAAGCTGTTCGCCACGCTGTTCCCGCAGTGCACGCCGCCGACCGTGGTCAGCCGCCGCGCCGACGTGTTGCGTGAATTCGCCGCCAAGCACGGCGATGTGATCCTCAAGCCGCTGGATGGCATGGGCGGTACCTCGATCTTCCGTCACCGCGCGGGCGATCCGAACCTGTCGGTGATTCTGGAAACCCTGACCGCGCTGGGCACCCAGCAGATCATGGGCCAGGCCTATCTGCCGGCGATCAAGGATGGCGACAAACGCATCCTGATGATCGACGGCGAGCCGGTGGATTACTGCCTGGCGCGGATTCCGGCGGCTGGCGAAACCCGTGGCAACCTCGCGGCCGGTGGTCGTGGCGAAGCCCGTCCGCTGAGCGACAAGGATCGCTGGATCGCCGCACAAGTCGGCCCGACCCTGCGTGAGAAAGGCCTGCTGTTCGTTGGCCTGGATGTGATCGGCGAGCACCTGACCGAAATCAACGTCACCAGCCCGACTTGCATTCGCGAGATTGATAACGCCTTCGGCACCGACATTGGTGGCCTTTTGATGGATGCCATAGAGAAGAAGCTGCAAGCTGCAAGCCTCAAGCCGCAAGCTTGAAGCGCGCGACAGACAGCTTGTCGCTTGCCGCTTGAAGCCTGAAGCTAAAAACCAACATTGCGTTATCATGCCGAGCCCGGAAAAACGTGATGTTGGTTTTTTGTTATGACGCTCCCGTCCGATCTGCCCGCTGAACTCGCCCATCGTGGCGTGCGCCCGGCCGATCGCCTCGGTTTTACCCTGTTTCTTGCGGTGTTGATTCACCTGGCCTTGCTGTTGGGCGTCGGCTTTTCGATGGTCGAACCCAAGCAGATCAGCAAAACCCTGGAAATCACCCTCGCCACTTTCAAAAGCGAAACCAAGCCTAAAAAAGCCGATTTTCTTGCTCAAGAGAATCAGGAAGGCAGCGGCACCCTGGATAAAAAGGCGATTCCCAAGACCACCGAGGTCGCGCCGTTCCAGGACAACAAGGTGCAGAAAGTCACCCCGCCGCCGGCCGCCAAGCCTGAAGTGCAGGAAGCCGCACCCAAGGCAGCCGTGACCACCGTCGCGCCAAAGCCGAAAAAAGCCGCCGCCAAAAACGAAGAACCCAAAACTGAACCCAAACCGGCCATAGCCGCGCCGACATTCGACAGCTCGCAGCTGTCCAGCGACATCGCCAGCCTGGAGGCGGAACTGGCCAACGAACAACAGCTGTACGCCAAGCGCCCGCGGATTCACCGCTTGAGCGCGGCCTCGACCATGCGCGACAAGGGCGCCTGGTATAAGGACGAATGGCGCAAGAAGGTCGAGCGCATCGGCAACCTCAATTACCCCGACGAAGCACGGCGCAAGCAGATCTACGGCAATTTGCGTTTGATGGTCTCGATCAACCGCGACGGCTCGCTGTATGAAGTGCTGGTGCTGGAGTCCTCCGGGCAACCGTTGCTGGATCAGGCGGCACAGCGGATTGTGCGGCTGGCGGCACCGTTCTCGCCGTTTACCGGGGATTTGTCGGATATCGACCGACTGGAAATCATCCGCACCTGGAAATTCGCTCGCGGCGACAAGCTCTCTAGTAACTGACACCCCAAAAATCCCCTGTGGGAGCGGGCTTGCTCGCGAATGCGGAGTGTCATTCAACATTCATATCGACTGACACACCGTATTCGCGAGCAAGCCCGCTCCCACATTTGTTCCGCGTCGACTGCCAAATTGCGGCATCCCCAGCTTGTCAGTTCGCCCCTCCAACGCCACACTAGCGCTCATGAAGAACGTCAGCCCCAGCTACCTCAAGCATCACTTCCTGATCGCCATGCCTCACATGGCCGACCCGAACTTTGCGCACACCTTGACCTACATCGTCGAGCACACGGCCAATGGCGCCATGGGGCTGGTGGTCAACCGTCCGCAAGACCTGAACCTGGCCGATATCCTCGAGCAATTGCGTCCTGACATCGAGCCACCCCTGCTCTGCCAGCACGTGCCGATCTTTATCGGCGGCCCGGTGCAAACAGATCGTGGCTTTGTCCTGCACCCGTCGGGAAAAACCTTCCAGGCGACCGTTGATCTGGAAGGCGAGCTGTCCTTGTCCACCTCCCAGGACGTGCTGTTCGCCATCGCTGACGGCGTCGGCCCGGCCAAAAGCGTGATCACCCTCGGTTATGCAGGCTGGGAAGCTGGACAGTTGGAAGCCGAACTGGCCGATAACGCCTGGCTGACCTGCCCTTACGACGCCGACATCCTGTTCAACACCAGCAGCGAATCGCGCCTCGAAGCGGCGGCCCGGCACCTGGGGATCAACCTCAGCCTGCTGACCAGCCAGGCGGGCCACGCCTGATGGCCCTGCGACTGATTCTGGGTTTTGACTACGGCACCAAACAGATCGGCGTAGCGGTCGGCCAGGTGATTACCGGCCAGGCCCGCGAGCTGTGCACCTTGAAGGCACAAAACGGTATTCCCGACTGGAATCAGGTCGAAGCCCTGATCAAGGAATGGAAACCCGACGCCGTGGTGGTTGGCCTGCCGCTGAACATGGACGGAACGCCCAGCGACATGTGCCTGCGGGCCGAGAAGTTCGCCCGCCGCCTCAACGGCCGCTACAACCTGCCCTTCTATACCCACGACGAGCGCCTGACCACCTTTGAAGCCAAAGGCGAGCGGCGTGATCGTGGCGGGCAAAAAGGCAGTTACCGCGACAACCCGGTCGATGCCATCGCCGCCGCCCTGCTGCTGCAAGGCTGGCTCGACGAAAACACCGCACTGTTCGAATCCTGAAGAGTCGTCACCACGTCTCTCTATAGCGACAACCCGAGCCAAACCCCGCACGCACCGGCTCGGGCCCAAGAAGGAGCAACCATGAGCCTGCCCAATCCCGCCGAACTGATCAGCCAGATGGCGATCCGTCTCAAGGCACACCTGGAACACCGTGGCATCAGCGAACCGCGCTACATCGGTATCCGTACCGGCGGCGTCTGGGTCGCCCAGGCGTTGCTCGATGAACTGGGCAGCGACTCGCCGCTCGGCACATTGGACGTTTCCTTCTACCGCGACGACTTCAGCCAGAACGGCCTGCACCCGCAAGTGCGCCCGTCGGCCCTGCCGTTCGAGATCGAAGGCCAGGACCTGGTGCTGATCGACGACGTGCTGATGAGTGGCCGCACCATCCGCGCCGCCATGAACGAATTGTTCGACTACGGCCGCCCGGCCAGCGTAACGCTGGTCTGCCTGCTGGACCTGGACGCCGGCGAGCTACCGATCCGCCCGAACGTGGTCGGCGCGACGCTGGAGCTGGCCGCCCACGAACGGGTGAAGCTGTCCGGCCCTTCGCCGCTCGTACTTGAACTGCAAGACCTCGCCCTTTAATTCGCCCTATTGAGAGTCCCCCTCGCGATGACGCCTCTAGAAACCAAGCGCCCGCTGCAGCTCAATGATCAGGGCCAGCTGCGCCACTTCCTCTCGCTCGACGGTTTGCGCCGCGAGTTGCTGACGGAAATCCTCGACACCGCTGACTCGTTCCTAGAAGTCGGCGCCCGGGCGGTGAAGAAGGTCCCGTTGCTGCGCGGCAAGACCGTGTGCAACGTGTTCTTCGAGAACTCGACCCGCACCCGTACCACTTTCGAATTGGCGGCCCAGCGCCTGTCGGCGGACGTGATCACCCTGAACGTGTCCACGTCCTCGGCGAGCAAGGGCGAAACCCTGCTCGACACCTTGCGCAACCTGGAAGCCATGGCCGCCGACATGTTCGTCGTGCGCCACGGTGATTCCGGCGCCGCGCACTTCATCGCCGAGCACGTGTGCCCGCAAGTGGCGATCATCAACGGCGGCGACGGCCGTCACGCGCACCCGACCCAGGGCATGCTCGACATGCTGACGATTCGTCGGCACAAGGGCGGCTTCGAAAACCTCTCGGTGGCCATCGTCGGCGACATCCTGCACTCGCGCGTCGCGCGCTCGAACATGCTCGCGCTGAAAACCCTCGGTTGCCCGGACATCCGCGTGATCGCGCCGAAAACCCTGCTGCCGATCGGCATCGAGCAATACGGCGTGAAGGTTTACACCGACATGACCGAAGGCTTGAAAGACGTCGACGTAGTGATCATGCTGCGCCTGCAGCGTGAGCGCATGACCGGCGGCCTGCTGCCGAGCGAAGGCGAGTTCTACCGCCTGTTCGGCCTGACCACCGCGCGCCTGGCCGGGGCCAAGCCGGATTGCATCGTCATGCACCCGGGGCCGATCAACCGTGGAGTGGAGATTGAGTCGGCGGTGGCCGACGGCCCGCACTCGGTGATCCTCAACCAGGTCACCTACGGTATTGCGATTCGTATGGCCGTGCTGTCCATGGCCATGAGCGGGCAGACTGCCCAGCGCCAATTCGAGCAGGAGAACGCCCAGTGAAGCTCAGCATTCTCGGCGCCCGCGTCATCGATCCAACCTCGGGTCTGGATCAAGTTACCGATATTCATGTTGAAGCCTGCAAGATTGTCGCCTTCGGTGCCGCTCCGGCCGGTTTTGTTCCGGTCGAGACCATCGATGCCAAAGGCTTGGTCGCAGCACCCGGCCTGGTTGACCTGAACGTCGCCCTGCGCGAACCGGGTTACAGCCGTAAAGGTTCGATTGCCAGCGAAACCCGCGCAGCCGCTGCCGGTGGCGTGACCAGCCTGTGCTGCCCGCCGAAAACCAAACCGGTGCTGGACACCTCGGCTGTGGCCGAACTGATCCTCGACCGCGCCCGCGAGGCCGGCAACACCAAAGTCTTCCCGATTGGCGCCCTGAGCAAAGGCCTGGACGGCGAGCAGCTGGCAGAGCTCGTCGCCCTGCGCGATGCCGGTTGCGTAGCGTTCGGCAACGGTCTGGAGAGCTTCCGCAACACCCGCACCCTGTGCCGGGCGCTGGAATACGCGGCGACCTTCGACCTGACAGTGATTTTCAACTCCCAGGACCACGACCTGGCCGAAGGTGGCCTGGCCCACGAAGGCCCGACCGCGAGTTTCCTTGGCTTGCCAGGCATCCCGGAAACCGCCGAAACCGTAGCCCTGGCCCGGGACCTGCTGCTGGTCGAGCAAAGCGGCGTGCGTGCGCACTTCAGCCAACTCACCAGCGCTCGCGGTGTGGCCCTGATCGCTCAGGCCCAGGCCCGTGGACTGCCGGTGACCGCCGATGTGGCGTTGTATCAGCTGATCCTGACCGACGAAGCGCTGATCGACTTCAGCAGCCTCTATCACGTCCAGCCGCCGCTGCGCACCCGCGCCGACCGCGATGGCCTGCGTGAGGCGGTGAAGTCCGGCGTAGTTTCGGCCATCTCCAGCCATCACCAGCCCCACGAACGAGACGCCAAACTGGCACCGTTCGGCGCGACTGAACCGGGCATCAGCAGTGTTGAACTGCTGCTGCCATTGGCGATGACGTTGGTTGAGGATGGTCTGCTCGATCTGCCGACGCTGCTTTCGCGCCTGAGTGCCGGCCCTGCCGAGGCTTTACGCCTGCCGGCGGGCAAGCTGGCGGTGGGTGGCGCGGCGGATATCGTGCTGTTCGACCCGACGGCCTCGACCGTTGCCGGGGAAACCTGGCTATCCAAAGGCGAAAACTGCCCGTTTATTGGCCACAGCTTGCCGAGTGTGGTGCGGTATACGTTGGTGGATGGGCGGATTAGCCACCAGGCTTAAGACCGCGTCGCCTGCATTCGCGAGCAAGCCCGCTCCCACAAGGACCGCATCGATCCTGTGGGAGCGGGCTTGCTCGCGAAGGCTTACTGATAGACACCTCTTTTTTAGCGAGAGGCAGCCCGGTTACTGATGGTGTTCACCACGGACACCTGGGTATTGAGCGTCCAGAAGTCAAACAACACTCCCAGAAAGAACACCCCGCCCGTCACCAGGTACAGCAAACCGCTGATCCACTTGCCCTGATACATCCGGTGTACGCCGAATACCCCAAGGAACGTCAGCAGAATCCACGCCACGCTGTATTCGATCGGCCCGGCCTCAAAGCGCAGGTCGGCCTCACGGTCCATGGACGGGATCAGGAACAGGTCGATCAGCCAGCCGATGCCCAGCAAACCAAAAGTGAAGAACCAGATCGTCCCGGTCACCGGCTTGCCGTAATAGAAGCGGTGAGCCCCGGTAAAACCGAAAATCCACAGCAGGTAACCGATCAGTTTGCTGTGCGTGTCTTGATAGGCCACGGGGTGTTGATAGGTGTTCATGAGGGTCCTCGATTCACACGATAGATAAATATTGTTGAATTCTTTGTGACTTTTTTACAGGCGTCCGACGTATGGCAAATGCTACCTTCACTCCCGCCAAAGCCTTGTAGTACAAGCACTCTGTCCGACAATTGCGTCAACTCGCTGCTTATTTGGTTCCGTTGACCCCAAGGTCCAATCGACCAACGGCCTCGGAAGGGTCAAAAAAGCTGTTATAAAGTTGCGCGCTAACCCATATGAGCCTTGCCTAATGCGTCCATTTTTCAAGACATGGCTAACCATTTGCCTTTTGATGCCACTGGCCGCCCACGCCACCAATCGTGAGCAACGTCTTCCTAACGTTAATGGTTACACCCCGAAATCCCATGTTTCTGCTCCTTCGAGCAAAAACAAGCAAACTGCAAAACGCTCCACCACGCTGGCCACCGCCAACACCAAGCTGGTGCCACCGATGGCGACCAAGCAAAGCAGCAACGTGTTGAGTCGTGCAGTCAACGTCCTCGGTACTCCATACCGTTGGGGCGGCAGCAGCCCAAGTAAAGGGTTCGATTGCAGTGGTCTGGTGAAATACGCGTTTAACGACGCGACTTTCGACCTGCCACGCACCTCGAACGCTATGGCCAGCGGTCATGGCCAGAAAGTCGATCGCGCGGATCTGAAGCCGGGCGATCTGATTTTCTTCAACATCAAGAGCCGCCGGGTCAATCACGTTGCCATTTACCTGGGCAACGATCGCTTCATCCACGCGCCACGCCGTGGCAAAGCGGTGTCCATCGATACGCTGAAGAAGCCGTATTGGGAAAGCCACTATGTGGTGGCCAAGCGGGTTCTGCCGAAAGAACCGAACCAGATGCGCGTTGTTCAGCGCTGATTAGCGGCTTTCATCGTTCTTGAGGCCCCCTTCGCGGGCAAGCCTCGCTCCTACAGGTCATGCGCCATTTTCGCGGCACATACCATCCTGTAGGAGCGAGGCTTGCCCGCGAAGACGTTTCTGGACCGATCAAAAATTATCCGGTGACCGCGCCTTCTCCCGCGCATGCTCGCGGCTGATCAAACCCTTGGCCACCAGTTCCTTCAGACACATATCCAGTGTCTGCATCCCCAGGTTGCCCCCGGTCTGAATCGACGAGTACATCTGCGCCACCTTGTCCTCGCGGATCAGGTTACGGATCGCTGACGTACCGAGCATGATTTCGTGCGCCGCAATCCGTCCGCCGCCGATCTTCTTCACCAGCGTCTGCGACACCACCGCCAGCAACGACTCGGACAGCATCGAGCGCACCATCGACTTCTCGTCCCCCGGAAACACGTCCACCACCCGGTCGATCGTCTTCGCCGCCGACGTGGTGTGCAGCGTGCCGAACACCAAGTGGCCGGTCTCGGCTGCGGTCAATGCCAGGCGAATGGTTTCCAGATCGCGCATCTCGCCCACCAGAATCACATCCGGGTCTTCGCGCAACGCCGAGCGCAGCGCGGTAGCGAAACTGCGGGTATCGCGATGGACTTCGCGCTGATTGATCAGGCATTTGCGTGATTCGTGGACGAACTCGATTGGATCTTCGATGGTGAGGATGTGGTGATGGCGATGGTTGTTCAGGTAATCGATCATCGCTGCCAGGGTGGTGGACTTGCCGGAACCGGTCGGACCCGTCACCAGCACCAGGCCACGGGGGGCTTCGGTAATCTTGCGAAACACTTCGCCCATGCCGAGGTCGTCCATGCTCAGGACCTTCGACGGAATGGTCCGGAACACCGCGCCGGCGCCGCGATTCTGGTTGAACGCGTTGACCCGGAAGCGCGCCACGCCCGGCACTTCGAAGGAGAAGTCAGTTTCGAGGTGTTTCTCGAAGTCCACCCGCTGGGTGTCGTTCATGATGTCGTAGATCAGCTCGTGCACCTGTTTATGGTCCAGGGCCGGCAGGTTGATGCGCCGCACATCGCCATCGACGCGAATCATCGGTGGCAGGCCGGCAGACAGGTGCAAGTCGGACGCACCCTGTTTGGCGCTGAATGCCAGCAGCTCAGTGATATCCATAGCGCTCCTCAATTCCAGTAGAATGCCGCGAACCTTCAGACCGCCGGCGCCGAATCCTCGCCTGAAAAGTCGCCGAGCGATGATCAGGCAAGACAAAAGTTGGCGAAGAAGCGGAGTTGACGTCAGTCAATGAGCATTCTGAGCCGACTTTTAACGCCGCATGATCGAGTGCAGGCACTTTTCAGGCAGGATTTGATGTCCACGATAGCAGACAACATTCTCCAGGTTAGTTCGCGCATACATGCGGCAACAGTTGCTGCCCACCGCGACGAGCACAGCGTCCAGCTGCTGGCTGTGAGCAAGACCAAGCCCGCCCAAGCTCTGCGTGAAGCCTACGCCGCCGGGCTGCGGGACTTTGGCGAGAACTATCTGCAGGAAGCCTTGGGCAAACAGCTCGAATTGGCCGACCTGCCCTTGATCTGGCACTTCATCGGCCCCATTCAATCGAACAAGACTCGCGCTATCGCCGAGCACTTCGCTTGGGTGCATTCCGTGGATCGTTTGAAAATCGCACAACGCCTGTCCGAACAACGTCCTGCCGATCTGCCGCCGCTGAACATCTGCATCCAGGTCAACGTCAGCGGCGAGGACAGCAAGTCCGGCTGCACCCCGGCCGACCTGCCAGCCCTGGCCAAGGCCATCAGCGAATTGCCGCGCCTGAAGTTGCGCGGGCTGATGGCGATCCCCGAGCCGACTGAAGATCGCGCCGCCCAGGACGCCGCTTTTGCTGCCGTGCAGCACCTGCAAGCCAGCCTCGAACTGCCGCTCGACACGCTTTCCATGGGCATGAGCCACGACCTCGAGTCGGCCATCGCCATGGGCGCCACGTGGGTCCGCATCGGTACAGCCCTGTTTGGCGCTCGCGGCTCTCAACAAATGCATGGCCAGCCTTGAACAATGGCTGACTCCTCTCTTTATAAGGACCTGACATGAGCAAGACTCGTATTGCCTTTATCGGTGCCGGCAACATGGCCGCCAGCCTGATCGGTGGCCTGCGCGCCAAAGGTCTGGACGCGGCCCACATCCGCGCCAGCGATCCCGGCGCTGACACCCGCGCTCGCGTGAGCGCCGAGCACGGCATCGAAGTATTCGCCGACAACGCCGACGCCATTCAGGACGCCGACGTGGTCGTGCTGGCGGTCAAACCCCAGGCAATGAAAGCCGTGTGCGAAGCCATTCGCCCAAGCCTCAAACCGCATCAATTGGTGGTGTCCATCGCCGCCGGCATCACCTGCGCCAGCATGAACAACTGGCTCGGCGCCCAGCCAATCGTGCGCTGCATGCCCAACACCCCGGCGCTGCTGCGTCAGGGCGTGAGCGGTTTGTTCGCCACGGCCGAAGTAACGGCCGAGCAACGCCAGCAGGCCCAAGAGCTGCTGTCCGCCGTCGGCATCGCGCTGTGGCTGGACGAAGAACAGCAACTGGATGCGGTGACCGCCGTTTCCGGCAGTGGCCCGGCGTACTTCTTCCTGTTGATCGAAGCCATGACTGCGGCCGGTGTGAAACTCGGCCTGCCGGCGGACGTCGCCGCGCAACTGACCGTGCAAACCGCCCTGGGCGCCGCACACATGGCGGTTGCCAGTGACGTGGACGCTGCGGAACTGCGTCGCCGCGTGACCTCGCCTGCGGGCACCACGGAAGCAGCGATCAAGTCGTTCCAGGCCGGGGGCTTCGAAGCCCTGGTCGAAACGGCACTCGGCGCCGCTGCACATCGCTCGGCCGAGATGGCCGAACAACTGGGTCGCTAATCAGCTCTTACAAAGGAATCAATGATGCTCGGACTCAATGACGCTGCCGTTTTTATCATCAAGACGCTGGGCAGCCTGTACCTGCTGATCGTGCTGTTGCGCTTCATCCTGCAATTGGTTCGGGCGAACTTCTATAACCCGCTCTGCCAGTTCATCGTCAAAGCCACTCAACCGCTGCTCAAGCCGCTGCGCCGGGTCATCCCGAGCATGTTCGGGCTGGACATGTCGTCGCTGGTGTTGGCGCTGATCATTCAAATGCTGCTGATCGCGGTGATCCTGCTGCTCAAAGGCTTCATGGTCGACTGGGTGCTGTTGGTGCCTTGGGCACTGATCGCGCTGTTCTCGCTGTTCTTGAACATCATTTTCTACGCGATGATCATCAGCGTGATCCTGTCCTGGGTCGCCCCGGGCAGCCACAATCCTGGCGCCGAACTGGTGGCTCAGATTACTGAACCGGTACTCGCCCCGTTCCGCCGGATCATTCCGAACCTGGGCGGTTTGGATATCTCGCCGATCTTCGCGTTTATCGTGATCCAGTTGCTGCAGAGCTGGCTGATCCCGCGCCTGGCGTACTTTGCGTTCATGCCGCAGGGTTTGCTTGGGCTGATCTGATCCAGAGCGCTGACCGCGTTATCGTTCTTCGCGGGCAAGCCTCGCTCCTACAGGACCTATGCGATTCCCTGTAGGAGCGAGGCTTGCCCGCGAATGCCGCACCTCGGTCCAACTGAATGAAATCAGGCCTGCCGTTCGCTTGCTGCTAAGGGCAGCGGTCTTTAGACTTACGCCTCATTTCAACGAGAGCAGGGTCGATGCCAACTGCCTTTCCCGCCGATTCTGTTGGTCTGGTGACGCCGCAAGTGGCGCACTTCAGTGAACCCCTGGCCCTGGCCTGTGGCCGTTCGCTCCCAGCTTATGACCTGATCTACGAAACCTACGGCACGCTGAACGCCACGGCGAGCAACGCCGTGCTGATCTGCCACGCCTTGTCCGGACACCATCACGCTGCCGGTTTCCACAGCCCCGACGACCGCAAACCCGGTTGGTGGGACAGCTGCATCGGCCCCGGTAAACCGATCGACACCAGCAAGTTCTTCGTGGTCAGCCTGAACAATCTCGGCGGCTGCAACGGTTCGACCGGCCCGAGCAGCATCAATCCGGAGACCGGCAAGCCATTCGGCGCCGACTTCCCGGTGCTGACCGTGGAAGACTGGGTCCACAGCCAGGCACGCCTGTCCGACCTGCTCGGCATCAGCCAGTGGGCGGCGGTGATCGGCGGCAGTCTCGGCGGCATGCAGGCCTTGCAGTGGACCATCACTTACCCCGACCGCGTGCGGCATTGCCTGGCCATCGCCTCGGCGCCGAAACTGTCGGCGCAGAACATCGCATTCAACGAAGTGGCGCGCCAGGCGATCCTCACCGACCCCGAGTTCCACGGCGGTTCGTTCCAGGAAGCCGGCGTGATCCCCAAGCGCGGCTTGATGCTGGCGCGGATGGTCGGGCACATCACCTACCTGTCCGACGATTCCATGGGCGAGAAATTCGGCCGTGGCCTGAAGAGCGAAAAGCTCAACTACGACTTCCACAGCGTCGAGTTCCAGGTCGAGAGCTACCTGCGTTATCAGGGCGAAGAGTTCTCCGGGCGTTTCGACGCCAACACGTACCTGCTGATGACCAAGGCGCTGGATTACTTCGACCCGGCGGCGAATTTCGACGATGACTTGGCGAAAACCTTCGCTGGCGCCACGTCCAAGTTCTGCGTGATGTCCTTCACCACCGACTGGCGCTTCTCCCCTGCCCGCTCCCGGGAACTGGTGGACGCGCTGATGGCGGCCAAAAAAGACGTGTGCTACCTCGAGATCGACGCTCCGCAAGGCCACGACGCCTTCCTGATTCCGATCCCGCGCTATCTGCAGGCGTTCAGCAATTACATGAACCGAATTAGTTTGTGAGTAAGCCATGAGAGCTGATCTGGAAATCATCCAGGAATGGATTCCCGCCGGTAGCCGCGTGCTCGACCTCGGTTGCGGCGACGGCGAACTGCTGACCTGGCTGCGGGACAACAAGCAAGTCACCGGCTATGGCCTGGAAAACGACGCGGACAACATCGCCGAGTGCGTGGCCAAGGGCATCAACGTGATCGAGCAGGACCTGGACAAGGGCCTCGGCAACTTTGCCAGCAACAGTTTCGACATCGTGGTCATGACCCAGGCCCTGCAAGCCGTGCATTACCCGGACAGGATCCTCGACGAAATGCTGCGGGTCGGTCGCCAGTGCATCATCACGTTCCCCAATTTCGGTCACTGGCGCTGCCGCTGGTACCTGGCGAGCAAGGGCCGGATGCCGGTGTCCGAGTTCCTGCCGTACACCTGGTACAACACGCCGAACATCCACTTCTGCACTTTCGGCGACTTTGAAGAGTTGTGCCGCGAACGTGAAGCGAAGGTCATTGATCGGCTTGCCGTGGATCAACAGCACCGACACGGGTGGGCCAGTAAGCTATGGCCTAATCTATTAGGTGAGATCGGTATCTACCGCGTCAGCAGCCCAGGGCTGCAAGACCACAAGGTCGCGGTCTGAACCACGCCATTTCAAGGAGAACGATCATGGGTCGTCTAGCGCTGTTTCTACTTACTGCCTGCCTGAGCGTCACTGCCATGGCCGCCGACATCATCAAGGGCGAGCGCCAGGAAACCTTTGGCGACGTGACGGTGCATTACAACACCTTCAACTCCACGTTCCTGACACCGGACATCGCCAAAGCGGCGGAACTGGTGCGCAGCAAGAACCAGGGCGTGATCAACATTTCGGTGATCAAGGACGGCAAGCCGCTGATCGCCCAGGTCAACGGCACGATCAAAGACCTCACCAGCCAAAGCGTGCCACTGAAATTCAAACAGATCACCGAACAAGGCGCGGTTTATTACATCGCGCAATATCCGGTTGAACAGCAGGAAGTCCGCACCTTTGAAATCAAGGTGCAGAACGGCGACAAAATCAACACCATCAACTTCAACCAAGAGCTTTTCCCCGGCGAATGATGAACTTCACGCAACTCGTACTGGCCAGCCATAACGCCGGCAAACTCAAGGAACTTCAGGCCATGCTCGGCGCATCGGTGCAACTGCGCTCGATCGGCGAGTTCAGCAGCATCGAGCCTGAAGAAACCGGCCTGTCGTTCGTCGAAAACGCCATCCTCAAGGCCCGCAACGCCGCGCGCATCTCCGGCCTGCCGGCACTGGCCGATGATTCGGGGCTGGCGGTGGATTTCCTTGGTGGCGCGCCGGGGATTTACTCCGCTCGTTATGCCGACGGCAAGGGCGATGCGGCGAACAACGCCAAGCTGCTAGAAGCTATGAAAGACGTGCCTGAAGCCGAGCGCGGCGCGCAGTTCGTTTGCGTCCTGGCGCTGGTGCGGCATGCCGACGATCCGCTGCCGATCCTGTGCGAAGGCCTGTGGCACGGGCGCATACTGACTGCGGCCAGCGGTGAACACGGTTTTGGCTACGACCCGCTGTTCTGGGTGCCCTCTCGCGATTGCTCCAGCGCCGAGTTGAGCCCAAGCGAAAAGAACCTCATCAGCCACCGCGCCCGTGCAATGGATCTGCTGCGCCAGCGTCTAGGCTTGATATGACCCACGACTCATCCGCGTCGCCACTGATCTTCGGTGGCGCCGCACAATCGCCTCGGGCCGCGCTGCCTACGCTGCCGCCCCTGGCGCTGTACATCCACATCCCGTGGTGTGTGCGCAAATGCCCTTATTGCGACTTCAACTCCCACACTGCCAGCCCCGTGCTGCCGGAAGAAGAGTATGTCGACGCATTGCTGGCCGACCTCGATCAGGATTTGCACGCGGTCTACGGCCGCGAGCTGAGCTCGATCTTCTTCGGCGGCGGCACGCCGAGCCTGTTCAGCGCCGAGGCGCTGGGCCGTTTGCTCAAAGGTGTGGAACAGCGCATCCCGTTTGCCAGCGACATCGAAATCACCCTGGAAGCCAATCCCGGAACCTTCGAACAAGAGAAGTTTGTCGCCTACCGCGCGCTGGGCATCAATCGCCTGTCGATCGGCATCCAGAGCTTCCAGGAAGAGAAACTCAAGGCCCTGGGACGGATTCACAACGGTGACGAAGCGGTCCGAGCCGCCGGCATGGCCCGTCAGGCCGGGTTCGACAACTTCAACCTGGACCTCATGCACGGTTTGCCCGATCAGTCCTTGGACGATGCGCTGAGCGACCTGCGCCAGGCCATCGCCCTGAAGCCGACTCACTTGTCCTGGTATCAGCTGACCCTGGAGCCGAACACGGTGTTCTGGAACCAGCCGCCGACGCTGCCGGAAGACGACACGTTGTGGGACATTCAGGAAGCCGGGCAAGCGCTGCTGGCCGAGCACGGTTACGCGCAATACGAAGTTTCGGCTTATGCCCAGCCCGGTCGTCCCGCTCGGCATAACCTCAACTATTGGAGTTTCGGCGACTTCATCGGCATCGGTGCCGGCGCCCACGGCAAGCTCAGCCACCCGGACGGGCGTATCGTGCGCACCTGGAAGACCCGCTTGCCGAAGGATTACCTCAACCCGGCCAAAAGCTTCAAGGCTGGCGAGAAGGCCCTGACCAATGACGAGTTGCCGTTCGACTTCCTGATGAACGCCCTGCGCCTGACCGACGGCGTCGAATCGCGCCTGTATCCGGAACGCACCGGGCTGCCCTTGGAAAGCCTCGCCGAAGGGCGCCGGGAAGCCGAACAAAGCGGCCTGTTGCAGGTCGAACCGTCACGTCTGGCGGCCACCGAGCGCGGACAACTGTTCCTCAACGACTTGCTGCAGACATTTCTGAGCTGATTTCAGCCTTAAGGGAAAACCAATGGATTTGATCCTCGACCTGCTCGCCACCGTGTCCCGCTGGAGCCGCAGCAACCTGTCGGAAATCTCTCTGGCCTTGGTGGGCTGCTTGCTGGTGCTGTTCGGCGCAGACATCAAAGGCTGGGTCGAACAACGCCTGGGCGGCATCGCCGGCGCCTTGCGCGTCCCGCTGATGTCCCTGCTGTGCATGGTCGGCAGCGGCGTCGCACTGATCTACGCCACGCCGTGGATCATCAAAGGCCTCAGCCAGTTCAACAACTACAGCCTCGCGCCGGTGTTGTTGGTGGTGCTGGTGCTGATCGGCGTAGTGGCTGACCGCCGCTGAATTCCGAACACACCACAAAACAAATGTGGGAGCGGGCTTGCTCGCGAAGGCGGTGTGTCATTCGACATTAAAGTTGAATGACACGACGCCTTCGCGAGCAAGCCCGCTCCCACATGGGGTGTTGCGTTACGGCTTAGGACTGTTTTTCGAACTTCAGGTCCCACACGCCATGTCCAAGTCGTTCGCCGCGGCGTTCGAACTTGGTGATCGGGCGTTCGGTCGGGCGCGGCACGCATTTGCCGTCTTCGGCGAGGTTGCGGTAGCCCGGCGCGACGTTCATCACTTCCAGCATGTACTCGGCGTACGGTTCCCAGTCGGTGGCCATGTGCAGAATGCCGCCGACCTTCAACTTGCTGCGCACCAGTTCAGCAAACGACGCCTGAACGATACGGCGCTTGTGGTGACGGCTCTTGTGCCACGGGTCCGGGAAAAACAGCATCAGGCGATCGAGGCTGTTGTCGGCGATGCAATGGTTGAGCACTTCGATCGCGTCGCAATCGTAGACCCGCAAGTTGGTCAGGCCTTGGGTCAGCACGCCATTGAGCAGCGCGCCGACACCCGGACGGTGAACTTCCACACCGATGAAATCCTGCTCAGGCGAAGCCGCGGCCATTTCCAGCAGCGAATGGCCCATGCCGAAGCCGATTTCCAGCGAACGCGGCGCCGAGCGGCCGAACACCTGGTCGAAGTCCACCGGCGCATCGGCCAACGGCAGGACGAACAGCGGCGTGCCCTGCTCCAGGCCTTTTTGCTGGCCTTCGGTCATGCGCCCGGCGCGCATCACGAAACTCTTGATGCGGCGGTGTTGGCGCTCTTCGCCTTCTTCCGGCTGGATAGGCGTTTCGTTCGATTCAGTCATCAATGGCTCTTACTTGATCAGACCATCCAGCGGCGAGGAAGCGCTGGCATAGAGTTTTTTCGGCATGCGGCCGGCGAGGTAGGCCAGGCGACCTGCAACGATCGCATGTTTCATGGCTTCGGCCATCATGATTGGCTGCTGGGCGTGGGCGATGGCCGAGTTCATCAGCACCGCTTCGCAACCCAGTTCCATGGCGATGGTGGCGTCGGAGGCGGTGCCGACACCGGCATCCACCAACACTGGAATTTTGGCTTCTTCGAGGATGATCTGCAGGTTGTACGGGTTGCAGATCCCAAGACCGGTGCCGATTAGGCCGGCCAGCGGCATGACTGCGATAACGCCTATTTCCGCCAGTTGACGGGCGATGATCGGGTCATCGCTGGTGTAGACCATCACGTCGAAGCCTTCCTTGACCAGCACTTCGGCGGCCTTGAGGGTTTCGATCACGTTAGGGAACAGGGTTTTCTGGTCCGCCAGCACTTCCAGCTTCACCAGGTTGTGGCCACCGAGCAGCTCACGGGCCAGGCGGCAGGTGCGCACGGCCTCGGTCGCGTCGAAGCAACCGGCGGTGTTCGGCAGGAAGGTGTAGCGATCCGGCGACAGGACTTCGAGCAGGTTCGGTTCGCCCGGGTTCTGGCCCAGGTTGGTGCGACGCACGGCGAAGGTGACGATCTCGGCACCCGAGGCTTCGATGGCCAGGCGGGTTTCTTCCATGTCGCGGTACTTGCCGGTACCTACCAGCAAACGCGACTGGTAAGTACGACCGGCCAGGACGAAGGGCTTGTCGCTACGAACGATGCTCATGGGAAATCCTCTGTAGGGGTGAGGTTCTTGCAGAATTTTGTGCCCTTGCGGGCCGGGCGACTAGCCGCCGCCGATGGCGTGCACCACTTCGACACTGTCGCCGTCGTTCAGCGTGGTGTCGGCATGCTGGCTGCGCGGGACGATATCCAGATTGAGTTCGACCGCCACCCGGCGTCCGGTCAGATCCAGACGGGTCAGCAGGGCCGCAACGGTTTCACCGTCGGGCAGTTCAAGGGATTCGCCGTTCAACTGAATGCGCATGCAAGAAGCCGCCATCATTTTTAGGGGCAGGCATTCTAGCCCGATCGGTCAGACTGACCCAAGCCATTCGTCTTGAAACACGATCTCTGTAGGAGCGAGGCTTGCCCGCGAAGGCGTCGTATCAGTCGATGATGGTGGCGGCTGTTACGACGCTTTCGCGGGCAAGCCTCGCTCCTACAAGTCAGCTTAACCGCCAGGCGGCGAGGCCCAGGCAGAACCAGCCGATCAGAAATGCCAGGCCGCCGAAGGGGGTGATGATGCCGAGCTTGCTCACGCAAGTGATCGTCAGCAGATACAAACTGCCGGAAAACAGCAGAATGCCGATGGCAAACGACGCGCCGGCCCAGGTGATCAAGCGCCCCGGAATCTGCGTTGCCAGCAACGCCACGCCCAGCAGCGCCAGGGTGTGTACCAGTTGGTAGGTAACGCCAGTGTGGAAAATTGCGAGGTATTCCGGCGTCAGACGGTTTTTCAAGCCGTGTGCGGCGAACGCGCCAAGGGCAACGCCGGTGAAGCCGAAGAAAGCGGCCAGCATCAGAAAGCCACGCAGCATGAAGAACTCCAGTCAGACTCGATCAACAGGGTCTGTATAATGGCCCGCTCAACGGGTTCGGCCAAGCCATCTCTATGCTGCGTTTAATTTTGCGACGATTCACAAAGGCCCTGCTCTGGTTCGCGGGCGGCAGCGTGTTGTTGGTTCTGATTTTTCGCGTAGTGCCGCCACCGGGCACGGCGCTGATGGTCGAGCGCAAGGTCGAATCCTGGTTCGATGGCGAGCCCATCGATCTGCAACGCACCTGGAAACCCTGGGATGAAATCTCCGACGACCTGAAAGTCGCGGTGATTGCCGGCGAAGACCAAAAGTTCTCTGAGCACTGGGGCTTTGATTTCGGCGCAATCCAGGCGGCGTTTGCCCATAACGAACGCGGCGGCACGATTCGCGGTGCGAGTACGTTGAGCCAGCAGGTGTCGAAGAATCTGTTTTTGTGGTCCGGCCGCAGCTGGCTGCGCAAAGGCCTGGAAGCCTGGTTCACCGGGTTGATCGAAGTGTTGTGGCCCAAGCAGCGGATTCTTGAGGTGTACCTGAACAGCGTCGAATGGGATGACGGGGTGTTTGGCGCCGAAGCGGCGGCCCGGCATCACTTTGGCGTGAGCGCCAAAGGTCTTAGCCGTCAGCAATCGAGCTTGCTGGCCGCTGTACTGCCAAACCCGAGGGTATGGAGTGCTAGCCACCCAACCAATTATGTTGCACGGCGGGCCGGATGGATTCGTCAGCAGATGAGTCAACTCGGTGGTGATAGCTACCTTGTAGGACTCAATGATTCACGGCGAGCGCCCTGGGCCCAATAACGCCGCAAATCCCCTGTGGGAGCGGGCTTGCTCGCGAATGCGGTGCATCAGCCAACATCATTGCTGGATGACACGACGCATTCGCGAGCAAGCCCGCTCCCACAGGGGTTATGTGTTGAGCACAGAAACAAAAACGCCCCGATCATCACTGATCGGGGCGTTTTTTATTGGCGGTTCGCCGGTTAGGCGGCGATCGACAACTTGAGCTTGTTCATCGCGCTCTTCTCAAGCTGACGAATACGCTCGGCCGACACGTTGTACTTCTGCGCCAGGTCGTGCAGCGTGGCTTTTTCTTCTGCCAGCCAGCGCTGGTAGAGGATGTCACGGCTGCGGTCGTCCAGCACTTCCAGCGCTTCGTGCAGGTTGTGGTTGGAGTTGTCGCTCCAGTCGGCATCTTCCAGTTGACGGGCCGGGTCGTACCGGTGGTCTTCCAGATAGTTGGCCGGCGATTGGAAAGCGCTGTCGTCGTCCGCTTCTGCGGCCGGGTCGAAGGCCATGTCATGGCCGGTCAGACGACTTTCCATCTCGCGCACTTCGCGCGGCTCTACACCGAGGCTTTCTGCCACACGGTGGACTTCCTCGTTGTTCAGCCACGCCAGACGTTTCTTCTGGCTGCGCAGGTTGAAGAACAGCTTGCGCTGGGCCTTGGTGGTCGCGACTTTCACAATGCGCCAGTTGCGCAGGATGAACTCGTGAATTTCCGCCTTGATCCAGTGCACAGCGAACGAAACCAGGCGCACACCCATTTCCGGGTTGAAACGCTTAACAGCCTTCATCAGGCCGACGTTACCTTCCTGGATCAGGTCAGCCTGAGCCAGGCCGTAGCCGGAATAGCTACGGGCAATGTGTACGACAAAACGCAGGTGGGCGAGCACCATCTGCCGAGCCGCCCCCAAATCCTGCTCATAATAGAGACTCTCGGCCAGTTCACGCTCCTGCTCCGGCGTCAGCAATGGAATGCTGTTCACCGTGTGCACATAGGCCTCCAGGTTTGCGCCTGGAACCAGAGCATAAGCAGGTTGCAAAGAAGTGGTCATACGAAAAAACCTCCGACTTACATAACTCGTGCAGTTCAGCACTGCGAAAATTGACCGGAAACCAAAGGACAAGTTCCCATAAAATCCGAAAGGTCAATACGCGCAAAAAGATACTACTTCGGCGCCAACTCCCTGAGATGACGTGCGACTGCAATCCATGCACCGATATAACCCAACAGCACCGCGCCAAGCAAGAGCGACAGACCATCGGCAACTGGCACTCCGGCCAGCGCAAAATTACTGCCGTACAAGCCGGCCAAACCAACCACTGCGTCGTTCAGCCAGTTCAGGCCGAACGCCAAGACGCCCCAGGACAGAATCCCCGCACCGAAGCCATATAGCGCGCCCATATACAGAAAGGGCCTGCGTACATAGCTGTCCGTGCCGCCGACGAGTTTAATCACTTCTATCTCTGTGCGGCGGTTTTCAATATGAAGACGAATGGTATTGCCTATCACCAAAAGTAATGCAGACACCAAAAGCACGGTCAGACCGAAGACAAACCGGTCGCCCAGCTTGAGGATGGCGGCCAGACGCTCGACCCAGACTAGATCAAGTTGTGCCTGCTGTACCTTCGGCAGCTCGGAAAGTTTTTGTCGTAATGCTTCAAGCGTGGGCTTGTCGACCTCGTTCGGCGTCACCAGCACCACGCCTGGCAGCGGGTTTTCCGGCAGTTCCTTGAGCGCCTCGCCCAGACCGGACTGCTGCTGGAACTCTTCCAGCGCCTGATCACGGCCGACGTATTCAGCATCCGCGACGCCGGGCATGCCTTTGATCTGCTCGCGCAACGACTCGCCCTGTTCCGGACTGGCGTTCAATTCCAGATAAAGGGAGATCTGCGCCGCACGCTGCCAGGAACCGCCCAGTCGCTCGACGTTATTCAGCAAAAGTGACAGCCCCATGGGCAAACTCAGAGCCACCGCCATCACCATGCAGGTGAAGAAGCTGCCGATCGGCTGTTTGCCCAACCGACGCAGGCTGTCGAGCAGGCTGGCGCGATGGCTTTCGATCCAGGCGCGCACCAGCGTGGCGAAGTCAGGGCCGTCGTCATCGTCACGTTTTTTCTTTTGCGGTTGCGGGTCGGCGGCCTTCGGGGCCACACGCTCGGAAACCTTGGGGCTGCGTGTCGCACTCATACGCCGGCCTCCCCGTCGCCGATCAAGCGACCGCGTTGCAAGGTCAGCATGCGGTGGCGCATGCGGGCAATCAGGGCCAGGTCGTGACTGGCGATAAGCACGCTGGTGCCCAGACGGTTGATGTCTTCAAACACGCCCATGATCTCTGCCGCAAGGCGCGGGTCGAGGTTACCGGTCGGTTCGTCCGCCAGCAGCAAGGCCGGGCGATGCACGATGGCGCGGGCAATGCCGACGCGCTGTTGCTGACCGGTGGACAGGTCGCCGGGGTACAGATCGGTCTTGTCCGAGAGCGCCACGCGCTCCAGGGCCGAATCCACTCGCTTGGCGATCTCGGGCTTGGACAGGCCGAGGATCTGCAACGGCAGCGCGACGTTGTTGAACACCGTGCGATCGAACAGCAACTGGTGGTTCTGGAACACCACGCCGATCTGCCGTCGCAGATAAGGAATCTGTGCGTTGCTGATGGTGCCGAGGTCTTGCCCGGCCAACAGCAATTTGCCGGTGGTCGGACGTTCCATGGCCAGCAACAGCCGCAACAAGGTGCTTTTACCGGCGCCGGAATGGCCGGTGACAAACAAGAATTCACCCCGACGGACTCGAAAGCTCAGCTCATGCAAGCCGACGTGACCGTTCGGGTAGCGTTTACCGACCTGTTCGAAACGAATCATGAACGCTCCCGCTCGGCAAACAATGCCTGGACAAAGGGTTCTGCTTCAAAGGTACGCAAGTCATCGATGCCTTCACCGACGCCGATGTAGCGGATGGGCAAGCCAAACTGCTTGGCCAGGGCGAAAATCACCCCGCCCTTGGCGGTGCCGTCGAGTTTGGTCAACGCCAGGCCCGTCAACTGCACGGTCTGGTTGAACTGTTTGGCCTGGCTGATGGCGTTCTGGCCAGTACCGGCGTCGAGTACCAACAGCACCTCGTGCGGCGCGTCGACGTCGAGTTTGCTGATGACCCGGCGAACCTTTTTCAGTTCTTCCATCAGGTTGTCTTTGGTGTGCAGACGACCGGCGGTGTCGGCGATCAGCACGTCAATGCCACGGGCCTTGGCGGCTTGCACGGCATCGAAGATAACCGAAGCCGAGTCGGCGCCGGTGTGCTGGGCGATCACCGGGATCTTGTTGCGCTCACCCCAGACCTGCAATTGCTCCACCGCAGCGGCGCGGAAGGTGTCACCGGCGGCGAGCATGACTTTCTTGCCTTCCAGTTGCAGCTTCTTCGCCAGTTTGCCGATGGTGGTGGTTTTGCCGGCGCCGTTGACGCCGACCACCAGAATCACGAACGGCTTGTTCTGCGAGTGGATTTTCAGGGGTTGCTCGACGGGCTTGAGCATTGCTGCCAGCTCCGCCTGCAAGGATTTGTACAGCGCGTCGGCATCAGCCAATTCTTTGCGCGCGACTTTCTGGGTCAGCCGCTGAATGATCACCGACGTCGCCTCGACACCAACGTCGGCGGTCAGCAGACGGGTTTCGATGTCTTCAAGCAGTTCGTCATCGATGATCTTCTTGCCAAGAAACAGGCTGGCCATGCCTTCGCCGATACTGGCGCTGGTCTTGGACAGGCCTTGCTTGAGGCGGGCGAAGAAACCGGCTTTGGTTTCTTCGGTGCGCGGCGGCTCGGCTGGGGTTTCGATGATGGCGACAGGTGCAGCGACGACAGGTGCAGGTGCAGGTGCAGGTGCAGGTGCAGGTGCAGGTGCAGGTGCAGGCTCTGGCGCCTGAACAATCGGCGCAACAGGCGCAACGAATGCCGGCACCACAGGCTCTGAAATCACCGGTGCAGGCTCGGCCACGATGACCGGCTCAACCACTGGCACATGAACCGGCTCAGGCGTAAACGCAATCGGTGCTGGAATCGGTGGAGTAACGTGCGGCGCCTGTTCGTCTTCGACCAACGCCACCGGTTCTTCCGCCACCGGCAATGTCAGCCATGGCTCAGCGACTGGCGTCAGCGGCAACTCGGCCGCGACGTCGACTTGAGGCTCGGGCTCAGGCTCAGCCGGTTGCAATACCGGCTCTACGCTCGGCAGAACGATCGGCGTCGGCTCTTCTTCTATTACCGGCGCTGGAATGGGCTCAGGAGTGGGCTGTGGCTGTTCGACGACGGGTTCCTGCGGCTTTTTGCGCAGCCATCCGAACAGGCTTTTCTTCTCGCCAGCCGCAGCTGGGGTCTTCTTGTCGTCGTTGGAACCAAACATGGAGGACGGCTATCTCACGGTAGCGACGCGCCAAAGGGCGCCCCGGCAAATAAATATTCGATGCAGAACAGACTGCG
This sequence comes from Pseudomonas nunensis, assembly GCF_024296925.1. Taxonomy (NCBI): domain Bacteria; kingdom Pseudomonadati; phylum Pseudomonadota; class Gammaproteobacteria; order Pseudomonadales; family Pseudomonadaceae; genus Pseudomonas; species Pseudomonas nunensis. The sequence continues at coordinate 6,661,269 of NZ_CP101125.1, read as the reverse complement.
ATTGACCCAGCTTGTTCACGCGCAACAATTTATCGAAGTGCCAACGGCACCTCAAAGGTCGACTAATACGAAGGACTGGACCGGCATCGTCGGCGAAAACGCAGAGTCTAGCTGACAAACTCAAAGCTTCTGCCGAGAACCCATACAACCTGCGCGCCGATAAAAGGCTCACAGGCGTGGCCGCCAGTAAAACGGATCAGTATCCTAGCACCCTCTCGCCCGCTGACGCTAAGAACAAGCGGGCAGCTCAACAGGTTTAAAAACGTATGAATGCTCTAGCCCGCCGCGCTGCAGGCCTGCTGCTCAGCACAGTTTGTCTGCCCCTCTCGGCCCTGGCTGCCGATCCGCAACCCACCCACGAATTCACCCTCGACAACGGCTTGAAGGTCGTCGTGCGCGAAGACCATCGTGCGCCGGTGGTGGTTTCCCAGGTCTGGTACAAGGTTGGTTCCAGTTACGAGACCCCGGGCCAGACCGGTCTGTCGCATGCCTTGGAACACATGATGTTCAAGGGCAGCGATAAAGTCGGCCCTGGCGAAGCGTCGCTGATCCTGCGCGACCTTGGCGCCGAAGAGAACGCATTCACCAGCGACGATTTCACGGCCTATTACCAGGTTCTGGCCCGCGACCGCCTAGGCGTGGCTTTCGAGCTTGAAGCCGACCGCATGGCCAACCTGAAACTGCCGGCCGACGAGTTCAGCCGCGAGATCGAGGTTATTAAGGAAGAACGTCGCCTGCGCACCGACGACAAGCCGATGTCCAAGGCCTACGAACGTTTCAAGGCCATGGCCTACCCGGCCAGCGGCTATCACACGCCGACCATCGGCTGGATGGCTGACCTGGACCGCATGAAGGTCGAAGAATTGCGCCACTGGTACAAATCCTGGTACGTGCCGAACAACGCCACACTTGTGGTGGTAGGCGATGTGACCCCGGATGAAGTCAAAGCCCTGGCCCAGCGTTACTTCGGCCCGATTGCCAAGCGCGATGTGCCACCGGCGAAAATCCCGCTGGAACTGGCCGAACCCGGCGAACGGCAGATCACCCTGCACGTGCAAACCCAACTGCCGAGCCTGATGCTGGCCTTCAACGTGCCGAGCATCGCCACCGCCGAAGACAAGCGCTCGGTGAACGCCTTGCGCCTGATCTCCGCCCTGCTCGATGGCGGTTACAGCGGACGTATCCCGACGCAACTGGAGCGCGGCGAAGAGCTGGTGTCCGGCGGTTCGTCGAGCTACGACGCCTACACCCGTGGCGACAGCCTGTTCACCCTGTCCGCCAGCCCGAACACGCAAAAGAACAAAACCATGGCCCAGGCCGAAGCCGGTCTGTGGAAGTTGCTTGAGCAGCTGAAAACCACCGCGCCTTCGGCTGAAGAGCTGGAGCGCGTGCGGGCTCAGGTGATTGCCGGCCTGGTCTACGAGCGTGACTCGATCACCAGCCAGGCCACCGCTATCGGCCAACTGGAAACCGTCGGCCTGTCGTGGAAATTGATGGACACCGAACTGGCCGACCTGGAAAGCGTCACCCCAGAAGACATCCAGAAAGCCGCCAAGCTGTATTTCACCCGCGAACGTCTCAGCGTCGCCCATGTACTTCCACTGGAGACGACTCATGAGTGAGCGTAAAAAACCACGCCTGGCGCTGATCGGGCTGATCCTGGTGGCATTGATCGGTTCGGCGACGGTCTACCTGTTGCGCCCTGATGATTCCAAGGCCAGCGAAGCCCTCGACAAAGCCAAGTCCAGCCAGAAGCTGCAATCGCTGGCTGAGCTCGACGGCAAAGCCCCGAGCCATCGCAACATGAATGTGCAGAGCTGGACCACGGCCGAAGGCGCCAAGGTGTTGTTCGTCGAGGCGCGTGAGCTGCCGATGTTCGACATGCGCCTGATCTTCGCCGCCGGCAGCAGCCAGGACGGCAACGCACCCGGTCTCGCGCTGCTGACCAACGCCATGCTCAACGAAGGCGTGGCTGGCAAAGACGTCGGTGCCATCGCCCAAGGCTTCGAAGGCCTGGGCGCGGACTTCGGCAACGGTGCTTACAAGGACATGGCGGTCGCGTCGCTGCGCAGTTTAAGCGCCGTGGACAAACGCGAGCCGGCCTTGCAGTTGTTCTCTGAAGTCATCGGCAAGCCGACCTTTCCCGCCGACTCGTTCGCACGCATCAAGAACCAGATGCTCGCCGGTTTCGAATACCAGAAGCAGAACCCCGGCAAACTGGCGGGCCTTGAGCTTATGAAGCGCTTGTACGGCGATCATCCTTACGCCAACTCCAGCGACGGCACGGCGAAAACCGTTCCGGCGATCACTCTGGCGCAGTTGCGCGCTTTCCACGAGAAAGCTTACGCAGCCGGCAACGTGGTGATTGCACTGGTCGGTGACCTGTCCCGCGCCGAGGCCGAGGCGATTGCCGCGCAAGTCTCCAGCGCCCTGCCGAAAGGCCCGGCCCTGGCGAAAATCCCGCAACCGGTCGAGCCCCAGGCGAGCATCGGCCACATCGAGTTCCCGTCCAAGCAGACCAACCTGATGCTCGCGCAACTGGGCATCGACCGTGATGACCCGGACTACGCGGCGCTGTCCCTGGGCAACCAGATCCTTGGTGGCGGCGGTTTCGGCACTCGCTTGATGAGCGAAGTGCGCGAGAAGCGCGGCCTGGCCTACGGCGTCTACTCGGGCTTCACCCCGATGCAGGCCCGCGGTCCGTTCATGATCAACCTGCAGACCCGCGCCGAAATGAGCGAGGGCACGCTGAAACTGGTGCAGGACGTGCTCGCCGACTACCTTAAAACCGGCCCGACCCAGAAAGAACTCGACGACGCCAAGCGTGAACTCGCCGGCAGCTTCCCGCTGTCCACCGCCAGCAACGCCGATATCGTCGGCCAGCTCGGCGCCATGGGTTTCTACAACTTGCCGCTGAATTATCTTGAAGATTTCATGCAGCAGTCCCAGAGCCTGACCGTCGAGCAGGTGAAAGCCGCACTGAACAAACACCTGAGCACGGACAAAATGGTCATCGTCACCGCTGGCCCGACCGTGCCGCAAAAGCCGTTACCGGCCCCATCTGATAAACCCACCGAGCAGCCGCTCGGGGTTCCGGAGCATTAATGGCCAGTCCATCGCGTCCTAAAAAACCTGTTCACAACGTGCATAACGGCGTGAACCAACTGCGCATCATCGGCGGTGAATGGGGCAGCCGAAAGCTGAGCTTCCCCGATGCGCCGGGCCTGCGCCCGACCCCGGACCGGGTGCGTGAAACCCTGTTCAACTGGCTCGCGCCGTACATCGCCGGAGCCAAGGTGCTGGATCCGTTTGCCGGCAGCGGCGCGCTGTTCCTCGAAGCCTTGTCCCGTGGTGCCGCCATGGGCCAGGCGCTGGATGCGAGCAACATCGCGGTGTCCAGCATCAAGGAACACCTCGGCACCCTGCGCTGCACCACCGGCCAGGTACAGACTGCCGACGCTTTGCGCTACCTGGAAACCCAGACTGCGACGGCGTATGACGTGGTGTTCCTCGACCCGCCGTTCAACCAAGACCTGTTGCCGGGCGTTTGCGCCTTGCTCGAAGAGCGTCAGTGGCTGGCCGATGACGCCTGGGTCTACACCGAAAGCGAAAACGCCCCATCAGCACTGGGCTTGCCAGGTAACTGGCGCCTGCACCGGGAACAGAAATCCGGTCGGGTTTACTACGCGTTGTGGCAGCGTACGGCGAAGATCGCTGAATAATCGACTAGCCTGATAAAGGTGCGCACCGGTTGCGCACCGCTGCATCGAGAGCAATCGTGCCCCATCCGCCAGAACGCTTCACCCCGGCCTTCGGGCTCAGTAACCCGCACTTGCAAACCTTGTGGGGACCGCTATGGCGCAAAACCACGCATATCGAACGTGAACGTGAACGCCTGTGGCTCGAGGATGGCGACTTCCTCGACCTCGACTGGCACGGTCCGCACACCGCCACGGCACCGTTGGTGCTGGTGTTACACGGGCTGACCGGTTCGTCGAACTCGCCTTACGTGGCGGGCTTGCAAAAAGTCCTCGGGGATCAAGGTTGGGCCAGCGTTGCGCTGAACTGGCGCGGCTGTTCGGGCGAACCGAATCTGTTGCCGCGCAGCTACCACTCCGGTGCCAGTGAAGACCTGGCCGAAGCCATCCAGCACCTGAAAGCCAAGCGACCGCTCGCGCCGTTGTATGCGGTGGGTTACTCATTGGGCGGCAACGTGCTGCTCAAGCATTTGGGCGAAACCGGCAGCGACAGCGGCGTGCTCGGTGCAGTGGCAGTGTCGGTGCCGTTTCGCCTGGACCAGTGCGCCGATCGTATTGGGCAGGGGTTTTCCAAGGTCTATCAGGCGCATTTCATGCGCGAGATGGTGGCCTACATCAAGAACAAACAGCGTCAGTTCCAGCATGACGGGCGTGAGGATGGCCTGGCCGCGCTGGCTGCACTGGGCTCCCTGGAAAACATGCGCACCTTCTGGGATTTCGATGGACGGGTCACTGCGCCATTAAACGGCTTTACCGACGCCGAGGATTATTATCGCCGCGCCTCGAGTCGTTATTTCCTGGGGGAAATTCGCACGCCGACCCTGATCATTCAGGCGGCTGACGATCCGTTCGTATTCCCTCAGAGCTTGCCGCAGGCCGATGAATTGTCCGCTTGCACTCAATTCGAATTGCAGGCCAAAGGCGGACATGTGGGATTTGTCGACGGATCGTTCCGACAACCAAGTTACTACCTGGAACGCCGCATTCCTCAATGGCTGACCGCTGCGGGGCGCCAGTAGGACCATGGACACCGATCAGGGCGAGTCGATTCGTTTCTGGCAAACGGCACCACTGGCCGGGGTCGAACTGTTATCCGCGCGCTACATCGAACACCGCTTCGCGCCCCATGTGCATGACGGCTACGTCATCGGCATGATCATGGCCGGCGCCCAGCGTTATCGCTATCGCGGCGCCGAGCATCTGGCGGGCAGCGGCACGCTGGTGCTGATCAACCCCGATGAGCTGCACACCGGGCATAAAGGCACGGAGGACGGCTGGTTGTACCGGGCGTTTTATCCGGACAGCGGACAGATTCTGTCGTTGTTGGCCGAGCTTGAATTGCCGACCACCGATTTGCCGGCGTTCGGTGCCACGCTGTATCGCGATCCGGATCTGGTGAAGGGTTTCTGCCAGTTGCACCGCTTGTTGGAGAGCCCGTCCACGGCACTGCAACAGCAAACGGTCTGGCGAGAAATGATGCTGTCGCTGCTGCAACGGCATGCTGCGGTGCCGATTGCCGGCAAACCCGGCAAGGAACACCGGGCGGTGACCCTGGCCAAGGACCTGCTGCAATCGCAACTGGCGGCGCCGCCTTCGCTGGAAGAGCTGGCGAGTGCGGTGAACTTGTCGCCCTTCCATTTCGCCCGCGTATTCCGCCGCGCCACCGGCATGCCGCCGCACACCTGGCTGATGCAGCAACGCATCGCCCGGGCGCGGGCGTTGTTACAGGGTGGGTGTTTGCCTTTGGAAGTGGCTACGCAGTTGGGGTTTGCCGATCAGAGTCATCTGAGCCGGCAGTTCAAGCAGGTTTACGGGGTGGGGCCGGGGGCGTATCGCAGTGCTCGGCAGTTACCCGAAGATTGAGCCCGACACAGAACCTAATGTGGGAGCGGGCTTGCTCGCGAATGCGGTGTGTCAGTCAACATCTTTGCTGAATGACACACCGCATTCGCGAGCAAGCCCGCTCCCACAGGGGATCTTCTGTGTGTGGGGGTTATTCGCCGGTAGCGATGCCCCGCGCCGGCTCGTTGATCCACTCACTCCACGACCCGGCATACAACGACCCCAACGGATATCCCGCGAGGCACAACGCAAACAGGTTGTGGCACGCCGTCACGCCAGATCCGCAATACGCCACCAGTTCTGTAGGCGAACGATCACCGAGTTTCGCCGCATAGCGCTGCTTGAGCTGATCAGCCGGCAGGAAGCGCCCATCGCCGCCCAGGTTTTCCGTGAACGCCGCACACTGCGCGCCGGGGATGTGCCCGGCAATCGGATCGATCGGTTCCACTTCGCCCTTGAAGCGCGGCAAGGCGCGGGCATCAAGCAGGGTCAGTGCCGGTTGGCCGAGACGCTGCTGGAGTTGTTCGGCGCTGAGCACCACTGAAACATCCGGCGTGCCGTTGAAGGTGCCACGTACAACCGAAGGCGCATCGAGGCTCAACGGCAACCCGGCCGCGTGCCAGGCCTTGAGCCCGCCATCGAGGATGAACACGCCATCGCGTTTGCCCAGCCAGGCCAGCAACCACCACGCCCGCGCCGCGAAAGCACCGGGGCCATCGTCGTACAAAACCACTTCGCTGTCGGCGTTGATGCCCCAGGCTTGCAAGCGTTCGATCAGGTCATCGGGTTCCGGCAACGGATGACGCCCGGTAACGCCTTTGACGATAGTCCCGCTCAGATCCCGCTCCAGATCGGCAAAGCTCGACCCGGCGATATGACCTTCGGCATAACTGCGCTGACCGTAGTCCGGGTCTTCGAGGGCAAAACGACAATCCAGAATCACCAGCCCCGGCTGCTCCTTTTTCAGGTCCAACGCTTGAGGGCTGATCAGTTGCGCAATGGGCATAACGGGCTCCTGTGCTTAAGTCGGTGCTTGATCCTACTTCACATCTTCCAGGGCTTGGGCCAGCGGCACGTAAAACTCTTCGAACAGTGCATTGACCTCGGCGCGCGCCTGATCGGTGACAAACCCGGCTTCCAGCACCAACACCTGATAGACCCCGCGCTTGATCGCCTGCTCGCTCAAGTGATTGGAGTTTTCCCGCGTGGTGCACAGGAAACGCACCCATGACGTGAGGATGATCCAGGCATTGATCGTCAGGGATTCAATCTGCACGCGGTCCATGTTGAGGATGCCAGCCTCGACGAACCCGACATAGATGGCCGTGCCCTGGATCACGCAGCGCTGGGAAAAGCGCCGGTAACGAGCGGCCAGGTCCGGGTCGCTCTCGAGCAAATGTTCGAGGTCGCGATGCAGGAACCGGTAGCGCCACATCGCCGACAGCAGCTCCTTGAGGTAGTAGCGCTTGTCTTCCACCGTGGCGGCGCGCCCCTGGGGTGGGCGCAGGAAGCTGTCCACCAGGGTTTCGTACTCACTGAACAACACGGCGATGATCGCCTGCTTGTTGGGGAAGTGGTAGTACAGGTTGCCCGGGGAAATTTCCATGTGGGCAGCGATATGGTTGGTGCTAATGCTGCGCTCGCCCTGTTGATTGAACAGCTCCAGGCTGTTCTGCACGATGCGCTCGCTGGTTTTGATCCGTGGGGCCATGGCTTGAGCTTTAATTCAGAGTGCGATGACGGGCATCTTACGACCTATCCGGGAGTGGATAAAACAAAGGTGCGTCAGGAAGTCATTTGACTTTATAGAGCATAGACTCTAAAAAGTGCCTAATTATAATAAATCCGGAGCCGACCATGTCCGCCGACATTGCTTATCTGCAGAACCTACAGCAGCCGTTGGACGAGCTCCAGACTTTGTTCGAGGCGCAACGCGTCGCCTACGCCGCCAACCCGATGCCACCGGCCGCCCAGCGCCAACAATGGCTCAAGACATTGCGCGAACTGTTGAGCAATGAACGGCAGGCATTGATCGATGCAATCAGCCAGGATTTCAGCCATCGCAGCGCCGACGAAACCCTGCTCGCCGAGCTGATGCCGAGCCTGCATGGCATCCACTACGCCAGTCAGCACCTCAAGGGCTGGATGAGACCGTCGCGGCGCAAGGTCGGCATCGCTTTCCAACCGGCGTCAGCCAAAGTGGTTTATCAACCGCTGGGCGTGGTCGGCGTGATCGTGCCCTGGAATTACCCGTTGTACCTGGCCATCGGGCCGCTGGTGGGCGCGTTGTCGGCGGGTAATCGGGTGATGCTCAAACTCAGCGAATCCACACCGGCCACCGGGTTGCTGCTCAAGGAGTTGCTCACCCGGGTCTTCCCGCAAGACCTGGTCTGCGTAGTGCTCGGCGAAGCGGATATCGGCGTCGCGTTCTCGCGGCTGAAGTTTGATCACTTGTTGTTCACCGGCGCCACCAGCATCGGCAAACACGTGATGCGCGCGGCGGCGGAAAACCTGACTCCGGTGACCCTCGAACTGGGCGGCAAGTCCCCTGCCATCGTTTCCCGGGACGTGCCGCTCAAGGACGCCGCCGAGCGCATCGCTTTCGGCAAGACCCTCAACGCCGGGCAAACCTGTGTCGCCCCGGACTACGTGCTGGTGCCGGAAGAGCGTGTCGGTTCCTTTGTCGAAGCCTATCGCCAGGCAGTTCGCGGGTTTTATCCGACACTCGCCGACAACCCGGACTACACCGCGATCATCAATGACCGACAACTGGCGCGGCTCAACGGTTATCTCAGCGATGCCACCAGCAAGGGCGCGTTGCTGATTCCGTTGTTCGACCAGGGCCAGGGCCGGCGCATGGGCCATAGCCTGCTGTTGAATGTCAGTGACGACATGACGGTGATGCAGGACGAAATCTTCGGCCCGCTGTTGCCGATCGTGCCGTACAGCGATCTGGATCAGGCATTTGCCTACATCAATCAACGCCCTCGCCCACTGGCGCTGTACTACTTCGGCTACGACAAGCGCGAACAGAATCGCGTACTCCACGAAACCCATTCCGGCGGCGTGTGCCTGAACGACACGCTGCTGCATGTGGCCCAGGACGACATGCCGTTCGGCGGCATCGGCGCTTCAGGCATGGGCCATTACCATGGACACGAAGGTTTCCTGACCTTCAGCAAGGCCAAGGGTGTGCTGATCAAACAGCGCTTCAACGCGGCGAAGTTGATCTACCCGCCGTACGGCAAAGCGATCCAGAAACTGATTCAGAAGCTGTTTATCCGCTAACGCTCCTCACCGCCGGGTAATAACAATAATGAGCCCAAGCCTGTCCGATACACCCGCGCTGTCACGGCGCGGCCTGCTGAAATTCAGCCTCGGTGCCAGCGCCTTCCTGGCCACGGCCGGGTTGGGGGCGAGCCTCAGTGGTTGCTCGTCGAGTATTTCCGCTGACGGTTTTGCAATTCTGCGCAGCGGCGACCTGCTGTTTTTGCGGGCGCTGATCCCGGTGATGCTCGACGGCGCCGTGGCCACCGAGAAAATGCCGGCGGCGGTCGATGGCACCCTGAAAACCCTGGATAACGGCCTCAATCATCTCTCGCCGGAAATGCTCAAGCTGACCCGGCAGTTGTTCGATGTGCTCGGAATGGCCGTGACTCGCGGGCCGCTGACCGGGATTTGGGGCAGTTGGGAAAACGCTTCCGCCGATGAGATCCGGCATTTCCTCGATCGCTGGGAAAACAGTTCGTTGAGTTTGCTGCGCATGGGGCATAGCTCATTGCTGCAACTGGTGATGATGGCGTGGTACAGCCGGGCGGAGTCTTGGGCGCATTGCGGGTATCCGGGGCCTCCCACGGTTTGAATCCGTGGCGACCCCTTCGCGGGCAAGCCTCGCTCCTACAAAGGCTGCGCGTTCCTGTAGGAGTGAGGCTTGCCCGCGAAGGCGCCAGCCGACTCACCACAGCCCTCAAAAATAACTATAAGAGAACCCAGAGATGCCCGTACCCGATCCGTTCCGCGAAGGCCTGGCCCGTGGCTGGAAAACCTACAACGGTTCGCAATTGACTCAGGACCTGACCCTGGAAGCCGACGTAGCCATCATCGGCAGCGGCGCCGGCGGCGGGACCACGGCGGAAATCCTCAGCGCCGCCGGCTACAAGGTGTTGCTGATCGAAGAAGGCCCGCTAAAGACCAGCAGCGACTTCAAGATGCTCGAAGACCAGGCCTACGCCAGCCTCTATCAGGAAGGAATCGGCCGCATGAGCAAGGACGGCGCGATCACCATCCTGCAGGGCCGGGCAGTCGGCGGTACTACGCTAATCAACTGGACTTCAAGCTTTCGCACCCCGGACCCGACCCTGGAACACTGGGCCAAGGAACACAACGTCAAAGGTCATAGTCCCGCCGACATGGCGCCGTGGTTCGAGAAAATGGAACAACGCCTCGGCGTCGCACCGTGGATGGTTCCGCCCAACGCCAACAACGACGTGATCCGCAAGGGCTGCGAGCAACTCGGCTACAGCTGGCACGTGATCCCGCGCAATGTGCGCGGCTGCTGGAACCTCGGCTACTGCGGCATGGGCTGCCCGACCAACGCCAAGCAATCGATGATGGTGACGACCATTCCGGCGACCCTGGAAAAGGGTGGCGAGCTGCTTTATCTGGCGCGCGCCGAGAAACTGTCGATCAAGGATGGCAAGGTCACCGGCCTGGATTGCGTGGCGATGGACGAGCGTTGCGTCGCGCCTACCGGTCGCCGCATCACGGTCAAGGCACGGCATTACGTGCTGGCCGGTGGCGGGATCAATAGCCCGGCGCTGCTGTTGCGTTCCGACGCGCCCGACCCGCACAAACGCCTGGGCACCCGAACTTTCCTGCACTTGGTGAACATGTCCGCCGGGCTGTTCGACGAGGTGATCAACCCGTTCTACGGGGCGCCGCAGTCGATCTATTCCGACCATTTCCAGTGGCAGGACGGCACCACCGGCAAAATGTCCTACAAGCTCGAAGTCCCGCCGCTGCAACCGGCGCTGGCGGCGACCCTACTCGGCGGCTTCGGCCAGGAAAACTCGCAGCACATGGAAAACCTGCCGCACACCCATGCCATGCTGGCGTTGCTGCGCGACGGTTTCCACCCGGACAGCCCTGGCGGTAACGTCGAGTTGCGCGGCGATACCACGCCAGTGCTCGATTATCAGGTTTCACCTTACGCCTGGGACGGTTTGCGTCGGGCGTTCCACAGCATGGCCGAGATCCAGTTTGCCGGCGGCGCCAAAGCGGTGATGCCGATGCACGCCGACGCGCGTTACGTGAAAACCCTCGCCGAAGCCCGCACGTTGATCGACGGATTGAGCCTTGAGCTGTATCGCACACGCCTGGGCAGCGCCCATGTGATGGGCGGTTGCGCGATGGGTGAAGACCCGAAAAACGCGGTGACCGACAGCCTCGGCCGACATCATCAGATCAGCAATCTGTCGATCCACGATGGCTCGCTGTTCCCCACCAGCATTGGCGCAAACCCGCAATTATCGGTGTACGGGCTGACCGCGCAACTGGCGACAGCGTTGGTCGATCGCCTGAAAAACCCATGAAAAATCGCAATATTCCCATCGTCTATAGTGCTTTCTTACCTAACAGGCGACTTTCCCGACCGGGAAGGCTGCGATACCATCCGAGTCCCCAACGGACTCCCGCCAGGACGACGCGATGAACCGAGTGTTGTACCCAGGTACCTTCGACCCTATTACCAAGGGCCATGGCGATCTGGTCGAACGCGCCGCGCGCCTGTTCGATCACGTGATCATCGCCGTCGCTGCCAGCCCGAAGAAAAACCCGTTGTTTCCCCTGGAACAGCGTGTGGAGCTGGCCCGCGAGGTCACTAAACATCTGCCCAACGTTGAAGTCGTCGGCTTCTCGACGCTGCTCGCGCACTTCGCCAAAGAGAAGAATGCCAACGTGTTCCTGCGTGGTTTGCGCGCAGTGTCGGACTTCGAATACGAATTCCAGCTGGCCAACATGAACCGCCAGTTGGCGCCGGATGTGGAAAGCCTGTTTCTTACCCCGTCCGAGCGTTATTCGTTCATTTCCTCGACGCTGGTCCGTGAAATCGCAGCCCTGGGCGGCGATATCACCAAGTTTGTCCACCCTGCGGTGGCGGACGCCCTCACCGAACGCTTCAAGAAGTAACGACCGCTCAAGCGGCGCCCGCGTGCACTGCGGGCGCCAATGCGGCACAATTGCGCGCATTGGTTTATTGCGCCCGGGCCTGCCGCCCCGGCTGGAGTTAGCATGTCCCTGATCATCACCGACGATTGCATCAACTGCGACGTCTGCGAACCCGAGTGCCCGAACGCCGCCATTTCCCAAGGCGAAGAGATCTACGTGATCGACCCGAACCTGTGCACCCAGTGTGTCGGCCACTACGACGAGCCGCAGTGCCAGCAAGTCTGCCCGGTGGATTGCATTCCACTGGACGAGGCGCATCCGGAGACTGAAGAACAGTTGATGGAGAAGTACCGGATCATTACCGGTAAGGTTTGAGCCTGATGGTTTTGCGGCGTGTTTGCGGGCCTCTTCGCGAGCAAACCCGCTCCCACATTTGATCTGGGTTGTTAATCAGAGTGTGTGAACACAGCAGATCCCATGTGGGAGCGAGCTTGCTCGCGATGAGGCCATCCGCCACACCTGAAATCTAACTGCCTTCACTCCCGCTGCTCAAACCCTTCCCCGATACACCCCAGGCACCGCACAAACGCGGCTTTCGCCGGATCGACCACCAACGCCTGCCCCGCATCGCCCACGCCGCCACCCAGTGCGGTAAACGGCAACGACACCACAAACACCCCCGCACCGATCACCGTTGCCGCCACCAGCAAAGGTCGGGCAATCAGCAAATCGCCGATCATGGCGTAGGCCGGTGGGTTCTGAATGGTGTAACGCGGGTTGCCGCTGCCGTTTTCAGCCGCCAGCGTCGGCACAGCAACGCTCAGCAGCATGACAACGGCAAAGGTTCGAAACGAATTCATGGCACGGTCCTTCGGCTAGGCAGTGAGAACACTGACTATAGACCGTCGGACGTCTCAGCTCTGGCAGCGCGGGCAAAAGACGCTGGCGCGCTGGCCCAGGGTCACACTGCGCAACTCCGTGCCGCAGACTTTGCACGGCTCGCTGCCCCGGCCGTAGACGAACAATTCCTGCTGGAAATAGCCCGGCTGGCCGTCGCCACCGATAAAGTCGCGCAACGTCGTGCCGCCGCGCTCGATGGCATGGGCGAGGATGCGTTTGATCTCGATCGCCAGTTTCAGGTAGCGCGCCCGGGAAATGCTCTTGGCCTCGCGGCGCGGGTCGATGCCTGCGGCGAACAGCGCTTCGGTCGCATAGATATTGCCGACACCCACCACCACCGCGTTGTCCATGATGAACGGCTTGACCGCCATGGAACGCCCACGGGATTGCTGGAACAAGCGCTCGCCGTCGAACAGGTCGGTCAACGGCTCCGGCCCCAGGCGAAGCAGCAATTCGTGATTGAGCGGGTCGAGGCTCCAGAGCATCGCACCAAACCGTCTCGGATCGGTGTAACGCAACGCCAGACCGGACTCGAGTTCGATGTCCACATGCTCATGCTTGGCCGCCGGCGTGCCGACTTCCACCAGACGCAAATTGCCCGACATGCCCAAATGGCTGATCAACGTGCCGACCTCGGCATTGATCAACAGGTACTTGGCGCGACGCTCCACCAGCACAATGCGCTGGCCGGACAGACGCACGTCCAGGTCTTCGGGAATCGGCCAGCGCAGACGCCGCTCACGCACGATGACCCGGCTGACCCGTTGGCCTTCCAGGTGCGGGGCGATGCCCCGGCGGGTGGTTTCGACTTCTGGCAGTTCAGGCATGCTGTTCTCAGGAAATACCGGGCACTCAGTGATGAGCGCCGAGGTCACGAATCGTTTGTTTGAGGGTCTCGAAATCGTAATCCGAGAGGCCGACATAATCGAGCACCAAAGGCCCGATGCTGTTCCACTCGTGGTCCTCGGTCTGGTTGCCCAGCACCCGATAGGACGCACAAATGTGCTCGGCCATTTTCAGGATCGACAGCAGGTTTTTCAGCTGACTGTTGCGCGAAGACTCGTCAGTGAAGATCGCCAACGCATTGTGGTGATTGGCGATGGCCGCGCTGATGTGTTCCGGCAGGCGCCAGGACTTGGCGGTGTAGTAACCGACCACGGCGTGATTGGTGTTGTAGACCTTGTTCTCGGTGTCCACGACCCGGCATTCGGCACTCGCGCTGGCGTAGGCCTGTTCCAGGGTTTTCATGTAATCGGGAAAGCGCTTGAGCATCAGCGGCACGCCACAATCGTGGAACAAACCTAATGCATACGCCTCGTCGCCGGCCTGGGAGCCGATGCGCTTGGCCAGGGTCAGGCAAGTCATCGCCACATCCTGGGCCGTGTCCCAGAACCGGTTCAGGGTGACGATGGTGTCGTCGTTCATCTCGCCTTTGATCGACTGCGCGTTGATCAGGTTGATGATCGAACGGCTGCCCAGCAGGTTCACCGCACGCTGGATCGAGGCGATCTTGTTACTCAAGCCGTAATACGGCGAGTTGACGATCTTCAGCAATGCCCCGGAGAGGCCCGGGTCCTGGGCAATCAGCTTCGCGATCACTTCCAGGTCCGGATCTGGCATGTACTGCTCCATCTGCAGATCCACCATGATCTGCGGCTGGGCCGGCACGCTGATGCCTTGCAGGGACTGTTGAATCTGTTCGGAAGTCAGCTCTTGGGACATAAGTACACACTCTGGGACAGGCGCCGATTCTAACCCTTATGAAGTTGGATCCGACACCGTGGCCGGCAGATCGGCGAAAATTTCATCTATTGCCCAGTCATTCCTGGGGCTGATGCGCGACCTTCTGTGGCGAGGGAGCTTGCTCCCGCTGGACGGCGAAGCCGGCCCAAAATCACGACTGCTGCGCAGCCGAGCGTGAGCAAGCTCCCTCGCCACAGGTCTATCTGCCGAGCCGGGGCCTTGCGCAACACGCTATACTCCCGCTCTTTTTTCCGGAGCGACGTCATGTCCCTGCCTAGCCTGCGCCTTAAAGCCAACGCCGACCGACGCCTGCGAAACGGCCACTTGTGGGTCTACAGCAACGAAATCGACGTGGCCGCCACCCCGTTGCACGGCTTTCAGGCCGGTGACCAGGCGATCCTCGAAGCCGCCAGCGGCAAACCGCTGGGCATCGTTGCCATGAGCCCGAACAACCTGATCTGCGCCCGCCTGCTGTCGCGCGACATCAAGTTGCCGCTGGACAAATCGCTGCTGGTGCATCGCCTGAACGTCGCCCTGTCCCTGCGTGATCGCCTGTTCGACAAGCCGTTCTATCGTCTGGTCTACGGTGATTCCGACTTGCTGCCTGGCCTGGTTGTCGACCGTTTCGGCGACATCCTGGTGGTACAGATCGCTTCGGCGACCATGGAAGCGCATAAAGAAGACGTGATCGCTGCGCTGACCCAAGTGCTCAAGCCAAGCGGCATTCTGTTCAAGAACGACTCCGCCGCCCGTGATGCCGAAGGCCTCAATCGCTACGTCGAAACCGTATTCGGCCTGGTGCCGGAGTGGGTAGCACTGGAAGAGAACGGCGTGAAATTCGAAGCACCGGTCATCCAGGGCCAGAAAACCGGCTGGTTCTACGACCACCGCATGAACCGCGCGCGCCTGGCTCCTTACGCCAAAGGCAAACGCGTCCTCGACCTATACAGCTACATCGGCGGCTGGGGCGTGCAAGCCGCCGCGTTCGGCGCCAGTGAAGTGTTCTGCGTCGACGCGTCGGCCTTCGCCCTCGACGGTGTCGAGCGCAACGCCGCGCTGAACGGCGTCGCCGAGAAAATGACCTGCATCGAAGGCGACGTGTTCGAAGCCCTGAAAGAGCTGAAAGCCAGCGAAGAGCGTTTCGACGTGATCGTGGCCGACCCGCCGGCGTTCATCAAACGCAAGAAAGACATGAAAAACGGTGAAGGCGCCTACCGTCGCCTGAACGAGCAAGCCATGCGCCTGCTCAGCAAGGACGGCATCCTGGTCAGCGCTTCGTGCTCGATGCACCTGCCGGAAGATGACCTGCAGAACATCCTGCTGACCAGCGCCCGTCACCTGGATCGCAACATCCAGATGCTGGAACGTGGCGGTCAAGGCCCGGATCACCCGGTGCACCCGGCCATCGCCGAAACCCGCTATATCAAGAGCATAACCTGCCGCCTGCTGCCAAACAGCTGATGACGCGGGTTTGACGGGGAGCCAGCAGGCTCCCCGTTTGCTTTCCAACGACGATTACCTCCCCTGAATTCTTCTATTTCTTACACTTGCCGTCCTACTGACGCGCAGGAAGTTTCTCTGCATCTTAGATTCTAAAGAATAAGCCCTACAAGTTAACTTAGACTCGAAGATCGCTCCCACAAAATTACTGGAACATTCCTACTGAATTCCCCCTTGATAAGAACTCATTACAAACTATGATTGAGTTGTCACCAAGGAGTGGCACTCACTATCACTTACAAGGAGTTCAACACATGAAAGCAATTACTCTGGAAACCAACAAAATCGCTAACCTGGCTTTTCTGGTCGCACCCAAAGCCCGCTAAGTAATTGAGACGCTGGGGAGTGCCGGCTTACCCAGCGTTTTCTATGGCCCAGTCCAGAGTGAACCGCCCCGCCATGCATATAAACCCGCATCTATTCATACTGCCTCGCACGCCCGGCCAAATCGTCTGGGATTACCGAAGCCACAAACAATTCGAACTGAATCTTGAGTATTCAACCCGACTTGCACAACTGATCGACAATCCTGAATCGTTCGATACTCTCAATATAATAGACACTCAATTCCTGAACACTGGAATACTGACAACTTCAATACAAAACACTAACGTATGGGGCTGGGATGAACTATCAAAGATATTTCACATCGGCACCAAGAACATACCTTGCGAATATACCCCACAGAATATTTATGAATGGTCGAGACATTATCTGGACCATTGCAACGACGTATTGACCTCCAGTGCACCTGACACCAATTTCGTGCACCGGCCGACCAGCGAGCTGATCAGCCTGCCCGCGCCCGCAGGGTTACCGGCCGACAGCTTGGCCGATGCGCTGGTGAAGCGTAAGACCTGCCGCTCTTTCACCGGCGCAGCAGTGTCCCTCGGCGATATCAGTACGTTGCTCTATCTGTCTCTCGGCTACCTGAAGGAGCGCGAGGACGATATCGACGAGACGGTCGCCGAAGGTTTGACCGCACGCCGCAGCAGCCCTTCGGGCGGAGGTTTGAATGCCTGTGAAGGTTTCCTGCATGTACAAAACGTCAGCGGCCTGGAGCCTGGGCTCTATGCCTACCATCCGGCTGATCATGCGTTGAGCTTCGTCAGCACGCTGCCAACCTCGCCCTTGGGCCAGTTGCTGTGTGGGCAACATTTCATCAACAACCTGCCCGTCGGCCTGTTCATCACCGCACGGTTCGACAAGTTGTGGTGGAAATACCAACACTCCCGGGCTTACCGGATGGCCTACGTCGAGGCGGGTCATATTTCCCAGACCTTCCAACTGGTAGCCACCGCACTGGGCCTGGGCACCTGGCTGACGGGAGCGCTCACGGACGATCAGGTTGAAACCCTACTAGGGCTTGAGGACAGCGCGGAACAACCGCTGTTTTTTGTCGGCTGCGGCCTGAGCGACGGGCAAGCGATGTGCAAGGAATTGAAAGCGCTGCTGAACGAGGGCCCGCCACAATGACCAGCGCCTCCTCTCTCCCGGATTTCTGGGCCCAGCGTTTCACCCTGAGCGACTGGAATACCCGAGCCTCGGTCCGGGCCAGCGAACACTCCTACCTGTTGCCTTCAGACCTGGAACAGCAATTGGAAACGCGACACTGGTTCCCCCCAGCCTTTCTGCCCTATCTGAGCCACCCGAGTATCAAGGCAGCAGGTCAACCGGTCATCCATCGTTTATCGGCCAATCACCTGGTGTATTTCCTCGACTACACCACGCTGCTGGAGCACCGCATCGTCAACCGCTCGGTGGAAACCATCGCCCACGGTGAACTGGGGATCAGCATTCCGCAGCGAATGAAAACCGCCGCTTTGCAGCTCTACACCGACGAGGGTTTTCACGCGCTGTTTTCCAACAGCCTCGCCGAGCAGATTGCCAGTCATTACGGCATCACCCAGCGTCCGGTGATGCCACACCGGATAACCCGGTTGAACGCCCTGCTCGAGCAAACCCCGGACCGGTACAAGACGCTGGCCTGGTTTCTGGTCGGCTTCGTCTCGGAGACGATCATCGCCCGGGAACTGCTCGAGGTTTGTCGCGACACTCTGGTGTCCAGCGTCCAGGAAATGCTCAGGGACCACCTCACTGACGAGGCGCGTCACAGTCGCTATTTCTCAGAGGTATTCCATTATCTATGGCTGACCCTGACCAGCAGTCAACGCACGTTCGCCGCCAAATGGCTGGTGGAGATCATTCTGGTGTTCTTTGAAGTCGATGAGCGCTGGCTCAAGGAAAGCCTGAACAGCGCGGGGCTGAATAGCACCTGTGTTGCTGAGATTCTTGGCGGGCTGGCAGGTTCGCCAGCCGTAGTCCAGCGGACTCGCTCAGGGGCGGGTGCTACGCTCCAGGCCTTACGCAATGCCGGGTTCTTCGACCTGCGCAGCAATCAGCAACTTTTCATGCAGGCAGGACTTGTCGATGGATGAAGGAAAACCGGCTGTCAGCCTCAAAAAACGCCGTGCCGCCGTCATCCTGCTGATGACCATGGTGTTGCTTGGGGTCTTTCCGCTGGATGTCCTGCTGCCTTCTTTTCCGGCACTGGCGGAACATTTTCGGACCACCCCCGCGGACATCGCGTTTTCCATCAGCCTGTTCGCCGTCGGTATCTCCGTGTCCCAACTGTTGATCGGGCCGCTGTCGGACCGCATCGGACGTAAAGGGCTGCTGCTGGCGGGCATGGCGGTGTCGATCATCGGCGCGACGGGTTGCCTGTTATCCACCGAGTATCCCTGGTTCCTGGTGTTCCGGCTGGTCCAGGCCATTGGCTGCGGTTGTTTTGTGCTCACTCAAGCCTTGGTTCAAGACCTGTTCGAAGGCAAGGAGCGGGACCGCCTGAGGATTCTCATGGTCACGGCCAGTGGGATCTTCATTTCCATTTCGCCCCTGGCCGGGACCTTGCTGCAACAAGCCTTGGACTGGCCCGGCAGCTTTGTGGCCTTTATCGCGCTGGCTGGCGCCGTGTTCCTGAAAGCGTGCTTCTTTCTGGAAAACCAGCGCCCGACCAACGTCATACGCCAGGGCATCGTCCAGTCATACCGCGTGGTCTACCGCGATGCCGGTTTTCTGGGCTATTGGCTGATTGCCTCGATTGCCTTCGCCTGCCATTTCTCTTTCATTGTCATTTCGCCGTTGATCTTCATGGACCAGTTGCAGCTCTCGCCCTATGCGTTCTCGCTGACGCTGCTACTCTACGGCTTGGCGTACATCATCGGCGGCATCATCGCCCGGCTTATCGGCGGCAGGATCGCCCCCAACACACAAATCATCGTGGGCCTGGGCCTGATCTTCTTTGCGGGCCTGATGATGCTCATGCTTTCAACATGGCTGGGGCTTTCGACCCTGACCGTGTTGGTCCCGATGATCATCTGCACGGCTGGCACCACCATTGCCCGCCCTGTCGCGACCTCCAAAGCCATGGAGGTGTTTCCGGACAAGGCAGGCACGTCGGCGGCAGCGGGCAACACGCTGGTGTTCATCTTCGGCGGGCTGATCAGCGCTTTGATCAACCTGAGCAGCACCGACTTGCAGACGACCCTGGCCCTCAGTTTTCTCCTGTTAAGCGCCTTCGGTATCGGCCTGAATGCGCTGATTACCCGGCGTCACCGGGTGCTGTCGGTCGGGTGAACGCTGCCGGTCGTCATCCCACATGCTGCGTCAGCGCTGGATCAACACTTTCCGGCATTCCCTCCTGACGCCAGCGGTGTAGAATCGCGGGATTCATCGCCATTCATCCCCCGGCGGGTTTATGAGCTCAGGCTGAGGCAAGCGGCGATCCCGCAAAGTCATCGGCAACTTCCGGACACACGGCCATTTCTGAGTGTTCCAGACGTCAATAGAAGCTCACTCCCCTTTGATACCTGATTAGCCGCCCGGAGTGCTCCATGCCTGATTACCGCTCGAAAACATCCACCCACGGCCGCAACATGGCCGGTGCCCGCGCACTGTGGCGCGCCACGGGGATGAAAGATGACGACTTCAAGAAGCCGATCATCGCCATTGCCAACTCGTTCACCCAGTTCGTACCGGGCCACGTCCACCTCAAGGACCTGGGCCAACTGGTCGCCCGCGAGATCGAACGCGCCGGCGGTGTAGCGAAAGAATTCAACACCATCGCCGTGGATGACGGCATCGCCATGGGCCACGACGGCATGCTGTATTCGCTGCCGAGCCGCGAGATCATCGCCGACTCCGTCGAATACATGGTCAACGCCCACTGCGCCGACGCCATCGTCTGCATCTCCAACTGCGACAAGATCACCCCTGGCATGCTGATGGCCGCTCTGCGCCTGAACATCCCGGTGATCTTCGTTTCCGGCGGCCCGATGGAAGCCGGCAAGACCAAACTCGCCAGCCACGGCCTCGACCTGGTCGATGCCATGGTGATCGCCGCCGACTCCAGCGCTTCTGACGAGAAAGTCGCTGAGTACGAGCGCAGCGCTTGCCCGACGTGCGGCTCGTGCTCCGGCATGTTCACCGCCAACTCGATGAACTGCCTGGTTGAAGCCCTGGGCCTGGCCTTGCCGGGCAACGGTTCGACCCTGGCAACCCACAGCGACCGCGAACAGCTGTTCCTGCAGGCCGGCCGCACTATCGTCGATCTGTGCAAGCGTTACTACGGCGACAACGATGAGTCGGTATTGCCGCGCAACATCGCCAACTTCAAGGCGTTCGAAAACGCCATGACCCTGGACATCGCCATGGGCGGTTCCACCAACACCATCCTGCACTTGCTGGCCGCCGCCCAGGAAGCCGAGATCGACTTCGACCTGAAGGACATCGACCGCCTCTCGCGCCACGTACCGCAACTGTGCAAAGTCGCGCCGAACATCCAGAAGTACCACATGGAAGACGTGCACCGTGCCGGCGGCATCTTCAGCATCCTCGGATCGCTGGCCCGTGGCGGCCTGCTGCACACCGAGCTGCCGACCGTGCACAGCAAGAGCATGGCCGAAGGCATCGCCAAGTGGGACATCACCCAGACCACCGACGAAGCCGTGCATCACTTCTTCAAGGCCGGTCCTGCGGGCATCCCGACGCAAACTGCGTTCAGCCAGTCGACCCGTTGGGAAACCCTGGACGACGACCGTGAAAACGGCTGCATCCGCAGTGTCGAACACGCTTACTCGCAAGAAGGCGGCCTGGCCGTTCTCTACGGCAACATCGCCCTCGACGGTTGCGTAGTGAAAACTGCTGGCGTGGACGAGTCGATCCACGTGTTCGAAGGCAACGCGAAGATCTTCGAAAGCCAGGACAGCGCCGTACGCGGCATCCTCGCTGACGAAGTGAAGGCCGGCGACATCGTGATCATCCGTTACGAAGGCCCGAAAGGCGGCCCGGGCATGCAAGAAATGCTGTACCCGACGTCCTACCTGAAATCCAAAGGCCTGGGCAAAGCCTGCGCCCTGCTCACCGACGGTCGTTTCTCCGGTGGCACCTCGGGTCTGTCCATCGGTCACGCTTCGCCAGAAGCCGCTGCTGGCGGCGCGATTGGTCTGGTGCAGGATGGCGACAAGGTACTGATCGACATTCCGAACCGTTCGATCAATCTGTTGATCAGCGATGAAGAACTGGCGGCACGCCGGGTCGAGCAGGATCAGAAAGGCTGGAAGCCAGTCGAGAAGCGCCCTCGCAAAGTGACCACCGCGCTGAAAGCCTACGCCCTGCTGGCCACCAGTGCCGACAAGGGTGCCGTGCGTAACAAAGCGATGCTTGATGGGCTGTAAGCCTTAGTCGTCGTCATAAAAAATGCCCCGCCAAGTGCGGGGCATTTTTTTTGCGTCCAACTCAGTCAAATGTGGGAGCGGGCTTGCTCGCGAAGAGGGATTGTCAGTCGAGATCAATGCTGCCTGACACACCGCCTTCGCGAGCAAGCCCGCTCCCACAGGGGATTTGTGTTGATCACAAGAGTGTGGCCTTACACAGTTCCTGTGTTGCCCTTATTGAATCTCTTCAGGCTTCACGATCACCCAGTTTTTGTCCGCCGTCACCGGTAACCCTTCTTTGGCCTGGGCCGCTGCGTGCTTGGCCATCATGCCGTTAATCTGGGTCATGTATTTGTCTTTGCGGTTGACCCACAAGTGGATGCCGCCCTTGGCCACGTCGACGCTGTGGAACAGCATGTAGCCGTCGCTGCTCGGGGTGTCGCCGCCCACCAGCACCGGTTTTTTCCATTCATCGATGTAGGTCAGGATCGCCGCTTGCTTGCCGGCCATCCAGGTCGCTGGCGTCCACAGGTACGGGGTCAATTCGAGGTCGAGGTTGGCTTTCTCGTCATACTTGCCGGCGGTGATTTGCTTGCGCGCGGTGGTCAGTTCGCCAGTCTTGCGGTCCTTGAGCAGCGTGGTCACGCCGATCACGTTCTGCGGTTTGACGTTGTAGCCATACTTCGGATCGGCCGCGACCATGCGCACCAGTTCTTCGGAGGCGGCGGTCATCACGTAGACCTCGATGCCGTTCTCCATCAGTTTGTTGTACAGCTCGGCCTGGCCGGTGAAAACTTTCGGCGGCTGCACGTCGATGGTCTTGACCACATCGCCGTCGTAATAGGTGCTCGGCACTGGTTTGCCGGAAGCCATCAGCTCGTCGACGTAGCCCTTGAGTTCTTTAAGCGTGAAGCCGGAGAACACTTGGGCGACCCATGGATAGCACACCATGTCGTCGATTTCGCAGAGACGGTAGTAGTAGCTGAACAGGCTTTCCTTGTGGTCGGCGGTGTCTTTGAACGGAATCAGTTTCAGAGAAGGGTCGAGCTTCTCGCGGGTGATCAGGCCCTTGTTTTCCATGAACGGCAGCAACGACTCTTCGAGGTCGTAGCGGTAACTGGTGTTGTCCATGTCGAACACCGCAAAGTTACCCTTGTTGGCATTGGCCGCGATCATCGCGTCCAGCGCCTTGGCCTGATCGGCTGGCCAATGCTTCAAATCCGTGGCGAATACCTGGCCGGCGAGGCCGAGGCAGAGTGCAGCAGCCAGCATTTTCGGTGCGAACTTCATCTGCATGCTTCCTTATAAATAGACCTGATTCAAAGACATCGACGCTAACAAAAAACTGTGACAGTTCCCGTCTGCCCGCGACCGCTTGCATCCACATCGCGCCAGCTGCATCCCTGCCAGCGACACCGGCTTATTCCAAAAACGACAGTTCACCTCTGTTTTTGGTATTAATTCATTAGATATCAAGCTGTTAGGCTTGCCGGTTCGCAGTCACACAAGAAGGTGGCTGGCACAAGTCTATGGAGTCTTTATGAATCTGCCGCTGATTCTCAATCTGCTGGTGTTCCTCGCCCTGCTCTTTGGCCTGGCGCAAACCCGTCACACCTCTTGGAGCTTAGCCAAGAAAGTCCTGCTCGCGCTGGTATTGGGCGTGGTCTTCGGCGTGGCGTTGCACACGATTTACGGTGCCGGCAACCCGGTGCTGAAAGCTTCGATCGGCTGGTTCGATCTGGTCGGCAATGGCTACGTGCAGCTGCTGCAAATGATCGTGATCCCGCTGGTGTTCGCTTCGATCCTCAGCGCCGTGGCCCGTCTGCACAACGCGTCGTCCCTGGGCAAAATCAGCTTCCTGACCATCGGCACGCTGCTGTTCACCACCGCCATCGCGGCGCTGATCGGTATCGGCCTGACCAACCTGTTCGGCCTGACTGCCGAAGGCCTGGTCGCCGGCACCCAGGAAATGGCGCGCCTGCAAACCATCCAGACCGACTATGCGGGCAAAGTCGCGGACCTGAATGTGCCGCAGTTGCTGCTGTCGTTCATCCCGCAAAACCCGTTCGCCGACCTGGCGCGCGCCAAGCCGACCTCGATTATCAGTGTGGTGATCTTCGCCGCGTTCCTCGGGGTCGCCGCGTTGCAATTGCTGAAAGATGACGTCGAGAAAGGTCAGAAAGTGATCAACGCCATCGACACCCTGCAAGCCTGGGTGATGCGTCTGGTGCGTCTGGTAATGAAGCTGACCCCTTACGGCGTATTGGCGCTGATGACCAAAGTGGTCGCCGGCTCCAATCTGCAAGACATCATCAAACTCGGCAGTTTCGTCGTGGTGTCGTACATCGGCCTGGGCCTGATGTTTGTGATCCACGGTGTGTTGGTGTCGGCGGCCGGGATCAACCCGCTGCGGTTCTTCCGCAAAATCTGGCCAGTGCTGACGTTTGCCTTCACCAGCCGCTCCAGCGCCGCGACCATTCCGCTGAGCATCGAAGCCCAGACCAGCCGTTTGGGCATTCCACAGTCCATCGCCAGTTTCGCCGCTTCGTTCGGCGCGACCATTGGCCAGAACGGTTGTGCCGGCCTGTACCCGGCGATGTTGGCGGTGATGGTTGCGCCGACCGTGGGCATCAACCCGCTGGATCCGCTGTGGATCGCGACGCTGGTGGCGATTGTGACCCTGAGTTCGGCCGGTGTGGCGGGGGTGGGTGGCGGCGCGACGTTTGCCGCGTTGATCGTGCTGCCGGCCATGGGCTTGCCGGTGTCACTGGTGGCGTTGCTGATTTCGGTCGAGCCGCTGATTGATATGGGCCGCACGGCGTTGAACGTCAGCGGGTCGATTACGGCGGGGGCGATTACCAGCCAGATCATGCAGCAGACGGATAAAGAGCTGCTGGATGCGGATGAGCATGCGGAGTTGGCTCAGGCTTAAGATTTTTAGCGACTGAGCGGGCCCCTTCGCGGGCAAGCCTCGCTCCTACGGGTTATGCGCCAAATTGCGCCAACCCTGTAGGAGCGAGGCTTGCCCGCGAAGCTTTTAAGCTTTTTCCCATACCTCAAAGTTGTACGCAGGCTTGTCATCGACGGCTGGATTCGGGGTATTGGAAACCAGCTTCCACTCGTTCAAATCAAACTCCGGAAACCACGCATCCCCCTCCGGGCTAAGCGCCACCCGCGTCAAATACAGCCGATCGGCCTGAGCCAACCCTTGGCCATACAACTGCGCCCCACCAATCAGCATCAACTCATCGACGCCCTGCTCTTTCGCCCAGGCTTCGGCGCGAACGACTGCAGCCTCCAGCGACGGATAAACCTCCGCGCCTTCCAGCACCAGATCCGCCTGACGGCTGACCACGATGTTCAAGCGTCCCGGCAGCGGACGGCCGAGGGAATCCCATGTCTTGCGACCCATGATGATCGGCTTGCCCAGGGTGGTGGCCTTGAAGTATTTGAAGTCCCCCGGCAAGTGCCAGGGCATGCTGTTGTCGACGCCGATCACACGGTTTTCACCGAGGGCTGCGATCAGGCTGAGGGGGAGTGATTTAGTCATGCCGGCGAGGATACCAGAGCCTCCCTTTCCCCGATAAGCGCCACAGCGGTTATGCTCACCGTTCATTTGAGCGACGGGATGCCGCGTGACTGAACTGAATAACCTCTGGCTGACGGAAACCATTCGCCTGCGCGAAGAACACGCCGGCCCTCTGGACGATCTGGAAGCCAACCGACTGGCCCGCACCGCTGGCGGTGACCTGTCGAGCCGCATACAACGCCGGGCCTTGTGGCTGGCCGAACGCGACGGAATGACCAACGCCCTCAAACACTGGCTGCAAGGTGCACGACTGGCGCTGTTGCTGCTCGCGATACTAGCCGTGGTCAGCGGCGCCGGACTGGCATTTGCCGCGCTGGGTGACGGACAGGTTTCGGTGAATGTGTTCTGGGCCTTGGGCAGTCTGCTCGGGCTTAACCTGATTCTGCTATTGAGTTGGGCCTTGGGCTTGATGTTCGCCGGTGAACACGGCGCCACCCTCGGGCGACTGTGGCTGTGGCTCAGCGAAAAACTCGCCCGTGACGCCAAAGCCGCGCAACTGGCCCCGGCCCTGTTGCTGTTGCTGCAACGGCACAAACTCAATCGCTGGGCGGTTGGTGTGCTGGTCAATAGCCTGTGGTTGCTGGCGATGCTCAGCGCGCTGGCGATTCTGCTGACGCTGATGGCGACCCGGCGTTACGGCTTCGTCTGGGAAACAACCTTGCTAAGCGCTGACACCTTTGTCGCGATGACCCAAGCCCTCGGCGCTCTGCCAGCACTGCTCGGTTTCAACGTGCCGACCATAGAGATGATCCGCGCCAGCGGCGACACCGCGCTCAATATCGAAAGCGCGCGCCAGGCCTGGGCAACATGGCTGGTCGGTGTGCTGGTGGTTTACGGCGTACTGCCGCGCCTGCTGCTGGCGCTGTTTTGCCTGTGGCGCTGGAAAACCGGTCAGGCTGGATTGCGCCTGGACCTGAACCTGCCCGGTTACGCGCAATTGCGCGAACGCTTGATGCCCACCAGCGAACGCCTGGGCATCAGCGATGCCGCCCCGGATCAGCTTCACCGCGTCGAAAGCAGCGTCAGTGACCTGCACAGCGAAGGTGCGCTGCTGGTGGCCATCGAACTGGACAATCAACGTCCATGGCCGCCGCCACTGCCAAAATCCGTGAGCGACGCCGGCATCCTCGACAGCCGCGAGTCCCGTCACAAGCTCCTCGAACAACTCAGCCGCTTTCCCCCGGCACGCCTCGCCATAGCTTGCGATCCGCGCCGCTCGCCGGATCGCGGCAGCCTGGCGTTGATCGCCGAACTGGCGCGCAATGCCACGGCCACCCGGATCTGGCTGCTGCAAGCGCCGCCCGGCGAAGCGCTGGATGCTGCGCGTCTCGGCGATTGGCACGTGGCGCTGCAACAACTGGAACTGCCCTTCGCCGATTGCGCGCCGATGAACTGGCTGGAGACCGGTCATGATTAAGCCTTTGAAGCTCGCGGTCGTCGGCCACACCAACGTCGGCAAGACATCGTTGCTGCGTACCCTGACCCGGGACGTCGGTTTCGGTGAGGTGTCCCATCGGCCCAGCACCACAAGACACGTCGAAGGTGCACGGCTGTCGGTGGACGGCGAGCCGCTACTCGATCTCTACGACACGCCGGGCCTGGAAGACGCCATCGCCCTGCTCGATTACCTCGAACGCCTGGAACGACCGGGCGAACGCCTCGACGGCCCGGCACGGCTGACGCGATTCCTTGAGGGCAGCGAAGCCCGACAACGCTTCGAACAAGAAGCCAAGGTGCTGCGCCAACTGCTGGCCTCGGACGCTGGCCTGTATGTGATCGACGCAAGGGAACCGGTGCTGGCCAAGTACCGCGATGAACTGGAAGTGTTGGCCAGTTGCGGCAAACCGTTGCTGCCGGTGCTGAATTTCGTCAGCAGCGCCAATCATCGCGAGCCGGATTGGCGTGAAGCGTTGGCGCGTCTCGGGTTGCATGCGCTGGTGCGTTTCGACAGCGTGGCCCCGCCGGAAGATGGCGAACGCCGGCTGTATGAAAGCCTCGCATTGCTGCTGGAAAATGCCCGGCCGCAACTGGAGCGCCTGATCAACGATCAACAGGCCCAGCGACTGGCTCGCCAGCAAAGTGCGGCGCGGCTGATTGCGGAATTATTGATCGATTGTGCCGCGTGCCGCCGCAGCGTGATCAGCGAGGCCGAACAGGAACAGCAAGCAATCAGCGAACTGCGCAAAGCCGTGCGCCAACGGGAACAGCGTTGCGTCGAAGCCTTGCTCAAGCTCTATGCCTTCCGCCCCCAAGATGCTGCGGCCAGCGATTTGCCGCTGCTTGATGGGCGCTGGGGCGATGATCTGTTCAACCCCGAAACCCTCAAGCAACTCGGGGTTCGAGTGGGCGGCGGTATTGCGGCGGGAGCAGCGGCGGGTGCTGGCGTGGACCTGCTGGTCGGCGGCCTGACCCTCGGCGTAGCGGCGCTCGCCGGAGCCATTGCCGGCGGCGCGCTGCAAACCGCCCGCAGTTACGGCAGTCGCTTGCTGGGCAAGATCAAGGGTCAGCGTGAACTGACCGTCGATGACAGCGTGTTGCGGTTGTTGGCTTTACGTCAGCGGCAGTTGGTGCAAGCCCTGAACCAGCGCGGGCACGCAGCGATGGACAGCATCCAGGTGGCCACGCCCCAGGACAAGACCTGGCGCGAAGGCAAACTGCCCGAGGCACTGAACAAGGCGCGGGCGCACCCGCAGTGGTCGTCGCTTAATCCACAGGCGAAGTTGAGTCAGGCGGAACGGCAGGAGCAGGTTGAGGGGTTGGCGCAGCAGCTTTAGATTGGCTGTGCCGGGACCGGCGTCTTCGCGAGCAAGCCCGCTCCCACAGGGGAATGCATTTCAAATGTGGGAGCGGCGGTGCGACGATTCGACTTGCTCGCGAAGGCCGCAACTCGGATTCACTGAATGGACGCTACCAACCCACCTTCAAAAACTGCTTCACCAACGCCGTCACCCGACTCCGATCCGTACGATCCGAACGCCCGTCATTGTCTACATCCGACGCCAGTATCAGCTCCAGCCCACCATCGTTATCCAGATCCTGAGCCGCGGCCTTATAGACAATCACCGGCCCCTCACGAAAATGCAGGTGGACGATTTCAGGTGTGCCGTCGCCAGAAAGATTCTGCGAGAAGATCCGCAGATAACGTTCCTCACCTTCCCCGGCATTGAACCAGGCACATTTCAGATAGGTTTTGCCAAACACCTTGAGCCGCCGCAGCTCAGTAGCCGTCGCCTCACGCTGTAAATGCTCATTCTCGATAAACCGGTAAAGCACGGTATCGGCGTGTCCTTGTCCGGTGGAGTCCTGCGCGATCACCTTCAAATAACGCGTGAACAGGCTTACCTCCATTTGAATTTCAGGTAGGTGCCACTGAGCAATGCCACCAGTTCCTGATCCGTTGCGTCGGTATCGCCATCGTTATCGGTATCAAAGTGAAGCATCCAGTCCAGCGTGCCGTTGTTGTCCGTATCGTAGGCCGCAGCGGTGTAGGCCAGGGTTTTGTCAGTCGGTTTCCCGGTGCCTTCGTGAAAGTGCAGGCGCACGGTATCCGGGCTGCCATCCCCGGCGGAGTCCTCGGTGAACATTTTCAGATAACGCTTGGTGGAGGCACCGGGGTTGAACCAGTTGAGTTTCAGACACGCATTGGCGAAGGTCTTCAGCAGGCGCTGATCAGTGTTGTTTTCCACGCCGTTGTTGGTGACATCACCCATTTTGTAATCGACGTTGCCATCGGCATCGAAATCCAGAGCAAAGGCTTTGTTGAGCAAAATGTCGTCGCCCGGTGTACAGGCCGTTTCATAGAACTGCAGTAAAACCGAGTCCGCCCGGCCGTTGCCGATTCGGTCCTGAACCGTGACTTTCAAATAGCGCATGAGCGTTCCTAGCCATATAAGAGAAGCTCAAACACTAGCGACTCCAGCCCGCTGCATCCATGGCGTGACTTCGCCGCAAGCCGTAGGGAAATTCGTCTAAACCAGTAGGGCAACCGCCTTCGCCTTCAGCACCTCAAGATCAATCACCGGCACCCACAGTTCCTTGGCCTGCTCATCCCATTGCCGCATGCGCAAGCTGACCACACACAACGGATCCCGCTCGAACGCTTCGGCCTCCGCCGCCGTCATCACCCCACCCTGATATTCCAGGGTTCGGCGGCTGGCTTCGCTGAGTCGCTCGTAGTACCCCGGCTCTTTCAGCGTCAGATAACGCTTGGCCTGCACGTGGTATTCCACCAGACGTGCCATGCGTTCGCTGAAGCCGGCGCGGCGCAGGTAATCCGCGCCGAGGCGTTCATGGCTGACCACGCCGAAGCCGCCCATGTTCTCGGTGCTCTCGGCGCAGATATGCCCGATGTCGTGAAAGAACGCCGCCAGCACCACTTCATCGTCGTAGCCTTCGGCCATGGCCAGTTCGGCGGCCTGGGACATGTGCTCGATCTGCGACACCGGTTCGCCGATGTAATCGCAGTCGCCAAAACGTTCGTACAGCGCGAACACCTCGTCGACCACTCGCTCCGCACTCGCCATCATGCTTCTCCCAGCAACAGGGCGACGTTGCGCTCGGCCATCGCCGGGCCGACGCTCATGCCGACGCCGGTGTGCATCAGTGCCACGCTCACGCCGGGTTGCGGACGCAAGAACGAGAACGGTCCCGGCCCCTTCGAACCATAGATGCCCTGCCAACGCTCGATCACCTGAATCCGACAACCCAAGGTCTGCTCCGCCAGTTCGATCATCCAGTCGTCCACTTGCTCGGCGTTGAACGGCGATGGATCGCGGCCGTAATGGTGCGAGTCGCCGATGATCAACTCGCCGTGCGGCGTCGGGCTGATCAGCAGGTGAATGCCGTTGTCATGCAAGTGCGGCG